>NZ_JBRIQO010000003.1:0-433858 GCF_052983175.1 Streptosporangium sp. G12
GCTCGTGGGCGGGCGCCCTCCTGGCCGTCGGCGGTACGGTCTTCGTCGCGGCGCCGAGCCTCTACCTCGGCGCGAACCCCAACTTCACCTGGGGCGGCATCCAGGACACCGCCTGGTCGAGTCCCACCCAGACGTTCGGGGCACTGCTGTTCGCCCCCGTCGTCATCGTGCTCATCGACCTTCTGGAGCGCCGCCAGCGCGGCACCGGCCCGTGGCTCCTGCTGGGGATCTTCCTCGTCGTCGTCATGGGGGCGAAGGCGACCTACCTGCCCCTGCTCATCGCCGGGCTCGCGGCGGTGGCCACGGTCCAGGCGGTCAGGAGGCGCCGGTCGATCCGGGCCGCGCTGATCGCCCTGGGGATGGCCACGGCCTGCCTGCTCTACGCCCAGTTCGTGCTGTTCGGCCAGGTGCGGCAGGGAACGATCGTCGACGTCCTCGGGTTCGTGCGGGTGACGTGGGCGGAACTGACCTCGCGGGGGGGAGCGGACGATCTCGCACCGGCCTCCGTGTTCGGCTTCGCCGCGCTGTACCTACTGTGCTGGGCCGTCGCCTGGTGCGGAGCCCTCGGCCTGCTCTGCCGGCGGCGGTTGCTCCTGCGCCCCGCGGTGGTTCTCATGCTGGGCATCGGCGCGGCGGGCCTTGGCGCGGCACTCCTGCTCGGGCACCCCGACCTGAGCCAGCTCTACTTCCTGCGGGGGGCCTACCCCTACCCGGTGATCGTCGCGGTCCACGGGCTCCTCGTCATCCGGAGACGGGCCCGGCTCCCGCTCAGGACGGCCGCGTGCGCGGCCGGTGCCGGGGTGGTCGCCGCGTACCTGATCCCCCTCGCCTGCGGCGTCACGGTCCCCCTCGGCCCGGACCAGGCGGAGATCGCCCTCTACGGGCCGTACGCCGCTCTCTCGCTCATCGTGCTCCTGGCCTCCGCCGGGCTGCTTCTCGCCGGCCGGCGCAGGCTCCGCGTCCTCGCCCTGGTGATGTTCATGCTGGCGGCCGTCGGCCTGCCCGCGGCGGCGCACGCGCGGATTCTCGCGTTCCTGCACGGCGGTTCGTTCGCCTACGGTGCGGCGAAGGGCGGCCCGCACCGTGCGGCGGCCGAGGTGATCCCCGAGGGGACACTGGCCGCGGCGCGCTGGTTGCGCGCCCACTCCGGACCGGACGACCTGGTCGCCACGAACGCGCACTGCCGCTGGGGGCGGGAGAACCCGTGCGACAGCAGCCAGTTCTGGGTGGCCGCCCTGTCCGAACGGCGCGTGCTGGTCGAGGGGTGGACCTACACCTCCGCGAACATGAGCCGTTGGCGTCCGGGGTCCCTGACGGAGTATCTGCCGTTCTGGGACGGTGAACGGATCAGGCTGAACGACGCCGCCTTCCACGCGCCCTCGGCGGCCGCGATCCAGCGCCTGCGCGAGCGCTACCAGGTGCGCTGGCTCCTCGCCGACGAGCGCCGCGCGGGCCGGGCATCGAGGATCGGGGACATCGGGGACTTCGCCGAGCTCCGCTTTCGTTCCGGCGACTACGCCGTCTACCGGATTCCGGACGGATCGGCGTGACCTAAGACTTGCGTAATGGATCGCCAAGGAACGACGGCGCAACACGTGTCGCCCGGTCCTTTCGTTGTTCACTTCGGCCGTGAACGCAACCGACCTGAAGACGATCCCCTTCAACCGAACACACATCTCGGTGAACGAGCTGGATTACCTGGGGGAGGCCGTGCGGCTGCGATCCACCTGCGGGGACGGGCCGTTCACCCGGCGGGCCGCCGAGATCCTCGGAAAGATCACCGGGGCGGGCCAGGTGCTGCTGACCACCTCCTGCACGCACGCGCTGGAGATGTCGGCGATCCTCCTGGACCTCCAGGCCGGCGACGAGGTGATCATGCCGTCGTTCACCTTCATGTCGACGGCCAACGCCTACGCGCTGCGCGGGGCGGTCCCGGTCTTCGTCGACTGCAGGCCCGACACCCTCAACGTGGACGAGCGGCTGATCGAAGCGGCGATCACCGATCGCACGCGGGCCGTCGTGGTCGTCCACTACGCGGGCATCGCGTGCGCGATGGAGGAGATCGCCGAACTCTGCGATCGGCACGGCCTCACCCTCATCGAGGACAACGCCCACGGCCTGGGCGGGTCCTACCGGGGCCGGCCGCTCGGATCGTTCGGCAGCATGGCCGCGCAGAGCTTCCACGAGACGAAGAACGTGCAGTGCGGGGAGGGCGGCGCGCTACTTCTGAACGACGCCGGTCTCGTCGCGCGCGCCGAGGTCATCCGGGAGAAGGGCACCGACCGCAGCCGGTTCTTCCGCGGCCAGGTCGACAAGTACCGGTGGGTCGACATCGGCTCCAGCTACCTGCTGTCCGACGTCCTGGCCTCACAGCTGACCTCGCAGCTGGAGTCGTTCCACGAGATCCAGTCCCGGCGTCACGCCATCTGGTACCGGTACCACGAGGACCTGGCGGACTGGGCGGCCAGGAACGGGATCTCCCAGCCGGCGATCCCGGACGGTTGCACGCATCCGGCGCACCTGTACTACCTGCTGCTCCCGGATCTGGAGAATCGCCAGGCCTTCATCGGCCATCTCCGGAGGGGAGGCGTGCAGGCGACGTTCCACTACCAGCCCCTGCACGCCGCGCCCGCGGGGGCGAGGTTCGGTCGTGTGGCCCCGGGCGGTTGCCCGGTCACGGAGAGGGTCGCCGACCGCCTCGTACGGCTGCCGCTCTACGCCGACCTGGACGAGACCGCCGTGGCGCGAGTGATCGACGCCGTCCGGTCCTACGAGGTGAGCTGATGGCCTGGCACGACGTGATCGAGGCGCGGGCCGTACGGGCCGTGGAGTCGCCGCTGGAATCGGCCCGGTTCGGATGTTCCGTGGAGCGCCTCACCGTCCCCGCCGAGTCCGGGGCACCGTTCTCCGCGGTCCGCGAGGCGCTCCTGGGGTCGGTCGCGGACGTCGTCGTGCTCCGGTATCCGGCCGAACACGTCGGCTGGTTCGCGAAGCTGACCGCGCTCGGCCGGACCGCCGTGTTCGCGGACTCCCTCGTGTACTGGCGCCTGCGCGCGGGAGAGGGGCGCGGGCCCGCTCCGTCGCCCGATCTGCGGACGTCGGAGCCGGTCGGTCCCGCCGCGGTGGAGGCACTGGTCTCCGACATCTTCGGCGCGTACGGGAACCACTACCTGGCCAATCCGCTGTTCGACGCCGTCAAGGCCCTGGCGGGTTACCGGGAATGGGCACTGAGGTCGTCCGCGGAGGGGGAGTGCCTGGCACTGGAGGAGCGAGGCGCGGGAGTGGAGGGGCCCCGCCTGCTCGGGCTGGCCACGTTGGAGGAGGACGGCCCCCGGACGGAGATCCTCCTGGCCGGGGTGATCCCCGGCTCGCAGGGGCGGGGTCTCTACGCCCACCTGCTCAGGGCCGTCGAGGACCGCGCGCTGGCGCGTGGCGCGGCAGAGGTCGTCATCTCCACCCAGGGACACAACACGCGGGTGCAGAGGGCATGGGCGAGGTACGGATTCGAGCCCGTCCAGACCTTCCTCACCGTTCATCTGGTCCGGAGCCGGCTCCTGCGCGCGCGGGAACGCCAGGGCCGCCGGGCCGCTGGGGAAGATCGGCGGTAGACGACCCGACGCGCTCGCGCACCACGTACGTCGGGCGGCCCATGCCGTTTCCGTGAATGCGGCCGATGTACTCGCCGAGGACTCCGATGGACACCAGCTGGGCGGAGGAGAAGAGCGCGACCATCGAGGCGATGGTGGTGAACCCGGCCACCGTGGTGTCGCCCGCGGCGAAACGCCACAGGACGGCGCCCCCCAGCAGCAGGCCGATCACGCCGACGAGGAATCCGAGGTAGCTCGCCGCGCGGAGCGGAGCGGTGCTGTACCCGAGGAGCATGTTCATCGCGTGCCCGACCAGCAGGCGCGGCGTGTAGTTCGACCGCCCGTGGTCGCGCTCGTTCATGCGCACGCCGACGGAGCCCACCTGCGTGGTGGCCCATGACAGGGCCACGTCGATCGACGCGTGCGGGCCGGACAGGTCCTCGAACCCGTCGCGCATGTGCGTGCGCAGGGCACGGAAGGCGCTGATCGTACGCGCGGTGCGGATGCCCAGCGCGCCGGCCATGGCGGCCTTGACCGATCGGGACGCGAGACTCCGCAGGAACCCGTGCTCCTCCTCGTGCGGGACGCCGTACACCAGGTCGAGGCGGTCGCCTTCGAGGGCGGCCAGCAGGAGAGGGATCTGCTCGGGGGGATGTTGCAGGTCGTCGTCCATGGTGACGACGACCTCGAACGCCGCCTCCCTGATGCCGGCGACCAGCGCGTTGTGCTGCCCGTAGTTCCGGGACAGGCGGATCGCCCGGACCGCGTCGACCCGGCGGGCCAGCTCGGCGGCGGTCTCCCACGTGTCGTCCGGGCTTCCGTCGACGACGAGGATCACCTCGTGCGGGACGGACAGCCCGCGAAGGACCGGCATGAGCCTGTCCACCAGCGCCGGAAGGGTCCGCGCTGAGCGGTAACACGGAATAACCACCGACACCGACATTGATCCCCCGCTTATTTCCCGTCGCCTACTACAATCCTGTTTCATCCCAATGTCAGATCATGATCCGGAGCGACCGTCGCATGGTTGAAGTCGAAGGTGGAACCGCCCGTGACAATAATTCGCATTTCGGGCGGCCGGCCGTGATCTCGGCTTTTGCTGGCCACCGCATCACATATCTGCTCGCCGGCGCCATGACGGCCATGGTCTATTACGCTCTCCTCGGCCTAGGATTGCTGGTCGTTGAAGATGACGTCCCTTATCTTTTCCTGGCCGTGGCCGGCCACCTGGTGACCGTGGTGATCGTCTACCCCTGGTACAGGCTGGTGGTCTTCCGCGGCTCCGGGCACTCTTGGCCGGCAGGTTACCTGCGGTTCTACGCGGTCGGGCTGAGCTTCCTCGCGGCGTCCGTCATCGGGGTCCCGCTTCTGGTGGAACACGCCGGGATCTCGATCATGGTGGCCCAGGGGGTGGTGATAGTGATGAGCCCGCCGCTGAGTTATGCGATAAACCGGGCGTGGGTGTTCCGTGAACCGAGGAAAAGTGTTAAAAAGGCAACACCCCGTACGCTCATCGGTAAAGGCGCGAGCCGGTGAAGAGGCATCGATTCCGGATCCCTGTAAAATCGGCCGGACATGTGGTCGCACGGCCATGCGTTCTTCGCGGAAGGACTCAGAGAGCGTTGAAGGCACTCGTTCTGGCGGGCGGCAAGGGAACGAGGCTGCGCCCGCTGACCCATACCTCGGCGAAACAACTGGTCCCGGTCGCCAACAAGCCGGTGCTCTATTACGGGCTTGAGGCGATCCGGCAGGCCGGCATCACCAGCGTGGGCATCGTCGTCGGCGACACGGGCCACGAGATCCGGGACGCCGTGGGCGACGGCTCGCGGTTCGGGCTGGACGTCACGTACATCCCGCAGGAGGCCCCCCTCGGGCTGGCGCACTGCGTCCTGATCGCCAGGGAGTTCCTCGCCGACGAACCGTTCGTGATGTATCTGGGGGACAACTTCCTGGTGGACGGCATCACCGATCTGGTGGACGCCTTCCGCCTGGCCGACCACGACGCGCAGATCCTGCTCACCAGGGTCGCCGAACCGCAGTTCTACGGAGTGGCCGAGATAGGGCCGGGAGGGGAGATCCTCGGGCTGGAGGAGAAGCCCGAGCACCCGCGCAGCGACCTCGCGATCGTCGGGGTCTACATCTTCTCCCCGGCCGTCCACGAGGCGGTCCGGGCGATCACCCCGTCGGCACGCGGCGAGCTGGAGATCACGGACGCCGTCGCGTGGCTCCTCGGCAACGGCTTCCGCGTCCACTCGCATCTCGTCAGCGGCTACTGGAAGGACACCGGGCGCCTCCAGGACATGCTGGAGTGCAACCGCATCGTCCTCGAACGCGTCGAGCCCGACATCAAAGGCACCGTGGACGGCCTGAGTGAGATCACCGGGCGGGTCGTCGTCGAGCCGGGCGCGGTGGTGGAGAACTCGATCCTCCGCGGCCCGATCGTGATCGGCGCGGACACCAAGATCCTCTCCTCCTACGTCGGTCCCTTCACCTCGATCGGCTCCGGCTGCCTGGTCGGCAACGCCGAGATCGAATACTCCATCGTGCTCGACGGCTCCTCCGTGCAGGGCGTCTCGCGCATCGCGCACTCCCTGATCGGGCGCAACGTCGAGGTCAGCCGCGCGGCCGGCGTGTCCAACACCCACGAGCTCATGGTGGGCGACCACAGCAGGATCCAGGTGCGCGCATGAGAGTCCTCGTCACCGGCGGAGCCGGGTTCATCGGGTCCCACTACGCCAGGTCCCTGCTGCTCGGCTCCTGGCCCGGCTGCGAGGACACGCGGGTCACCGTCCTGGACAAGCTCACCTACGCGGGCAACCTCGCCAACCTCGCCCCCCTCGACGGCCACCCCGGTTACGCGTTCGTGCGGGGTGACATCACCGACGCGCGGCTCCTCGCGGACGTCGTCCCCGGCCACGACGTGGTCGTGAACTTCGCGGCGGAGAGCCACGTCGACCGGTCCATCGCGGGCGCGGGCGACTTCGTGACGACGAACGTGCTGGGGACCCAGAGACTTCTCCAGGCCGCGCTGGAGGGCGGGGTCCGCACGGTCCTCCAGGTCTCCACCGACGAGGTGTACGGCTCGATCGAGGAGGGCTCCTGGAGCGAGGGCGAACCTCTGCTGCCGAACTCGCCCTACTCCGCGGCCAAGGCGGGCGGCGACATGCTCTGCCGCGCCTACCACCGCACCCACGGGCTCGACGTCCGGGTGACCCGCTGTTCCAACAACTACGGCCCCTACCAGCATCCCGAGAAGCTGATCCCGCTCTTCGTCACCAACCTCCTCGACGGCGAGAAGGTCCCGCTCTACGGCGACGGGCTCAACGTGCGCGACTGGCTGCACGTCGACGACCACTGCAGGGGCATCCAGACGGTGCTGAGGAAGGGGACGCCCGGTGAGGTCTACAACATCGGCGGCGGCGTCGAGCTGACCAACCGGGAGCTGACCGGGCGGCTGCTGGCCGCGCTCGGCGCGGGATGGGAGGCGGTCGAGCCCGTGGCCGACCGGCTCGGGCACGACCGCCGCTACTCCGTCGACTGGACGAAGATCCGGGCCATCGGCTACGAGCCCCGCAAGGACTTCGGCGACGGCCTGGCCGAGGTGGTCCGGTGGTATCGGGACAACCCTCGGTGGTGGCGCCCGCTCAAGGAGCGGACGCCCTGACACCGGACCCGTGCCACGGGGGCACGGGTCACGGGTCACGGGTCACGGGTTACGGGTTACGCAAGCGTCGCGTCAGTTGGCGTGGAAGACCGGGTCGACCCAGTAGTTCGTCGCCTGGGAGCTGCTCGTCGGGAAGATGTTGTTCGCGTTGTAGGTGTAGACGCCGTTGCCGCCTTCGGCGCCGTTGGCGAGGGCGGTCAGGGAGCCGTTGACGTACGGGGACGTGAAATAGGGGCGGTTCATCGAGTAGTAGCCGGATGTGGTGTGGTACGAGGCGACGTAGGTGGTGCCACCGGTGACGTCGACGGGTTGCGGGAAGTTGGCCTGCTGCCAGCCGGTGGCGGTCTCGCCGGTGAAGGGGGTGCTGGCCAGGAGCTCGCTGTTGCTCGCCCACAGGCTGGCGGTGTGGACCCCGGTGTTCTGCGGGCCCTTGTAGAACCGGATCCCGCTCACCTTCCCGTTCGTCGCCGGCTTGAACTTGACGCCGACGGAGATCCCCTGCGTGTCGGGCTGCGACGGGATGGCGGGCACCGCCACCCTGTCCCACAGGCTGTCCGTCGGGATGAACACGACGTCGACCCAGTAGTTCGTCGACTGGTAGCTGCTCACGGGGAAGGCGTTCGACGCCCCGTAGGTGTAGACGCCGTTGCCACCCGCGGCGCCGCTGGCGAGGGCGGAGAGAGGGCCGTTGGAGTACTGGGAGACGAAGTAGGGGCGGGTTGTCGCGTAGCGGCCGGCCGGAGCGTGGTACGAGGCGACGTAGGTGGTGTTGGCGGTGATCGGCACCGGTGTCGAGAAGGTGACCTGCTGCCAGCCGGAGGCGGTCTCGTCGGTGAAGGTGGCGCTGGCCAGGAGGGCGCCGCCACTCGTCCACAGGCTGCCGACGTGGGTGCCGATGTTCTGCGGGCCCTTGTAGAACCGGATGCCGATCGCGGTCCCGCTCGTCGTCGCCCTGAATTTGACGCCGACGGTGACCCCCTGCGCGTCGGGCTGCGCGGGGACGGCGGGCACCTCCGCGCTGTTCCACAGGCTGTCCGACATGCTCTGGGTGACGGGCGGTGACGTGCTCGGCGCGAAGTGGATCAGGGCCTCGTTGTCGAAGGTGTCACCCCCGAGATAGACGGCGACGATCTCGTGCTCTCCCCCGGAGAGGTCGGAGACCGTGATCCGGGCGGGGGCCGAGCTGTCGTGATAGGCCGAGCCGAGGACGGTCGAGCCGTCCTTGAAGACCACCTCGCCGGCGGGTACGACCGTACCGCTGACCGCCTGCACCGTCGCCGTCAGAGTGACCGGCTCCCCTCTCCACGCGGGGTCGGTGGAGGAGGTCAGGGTGGTGGTGGTCGGCGGGTCGTTCGGCACGGTGACGCGGGTGTGCGGCAGGCTGCCGGTGCCCTGGATGGCGACCGTGCCGTCGAACGCGAAGACGCGGCCGTTGACGTTGGCCCCGCTGCTGATCGTGACTGAGTCCTGCGCCAGGATGTTGCCGCGGAAGGTGCAGTAGGTGCCCAGCGTCGCCGAGCCGTCGATCTGCCAGAAGAGGTTGTCGGCCTGGGCGCCGCGCAGGAGGCTGATGTTGCTGACGTTCGCCGCGTTGAGGGCGGACGCCTGGAAGATGAAGACGGCGTCCGGGTCGCCCTGCGCGTCGAGGGTGAGGGTCCCGTTGATCGAGAAGCTGCCGCTGACGGAGTCGTAGACGCCCGGCCCCCTGGTCGTCCCGCCCAGCTGGGCGGCCACCGTGGCGTCGGGCGTGCGTCCGGCGGCGTCGTCGTAGGCACCGGCCGCGTCGGCCTTGGCCTGCGCCGCGGTGGCGTCTCCCAGGTGTTTGGTCCCCGAGACCGTGCCGGGCGGGAAGCCGCTCGCCGTGGTTCCCGGGCTCACCCCCAGGTCGCCGGTGACCGTCGTGGAGTTCACGTTGGTGATCGCGGCCGCCAGCACCCCGAACGGCGCGGCGTCGCCGATGTCCACCGGATCGGCCGCGCTCGCGCCGGCCGGGGTGCCGGCGACCGCGCCCATCGCGAGGGCGGCCGCCACGGCCGCCTTCAGCAGGACGCGGCCGGCGGCACCCCGCGGGCGGGGCGGGCGGAACCGGAAGAGCGGCCGGCTCCGGGAACCCCCGGTGTCGATCATGGTTGCGGCCGTGCCGGCCGTCTGGTCGAGCGCGTCGCGAACGGGTTTGGACATGCGACACAACTCCTCACTGATCTCGTGATGCGTCAGACGTCCGGAGCGTTCCGTCGCCTGTGATCTGTCATGAATGAAACTTGAGGTCTTTGTCGAGCCTCTATGTGTTTTGTCGTATTAATCACACAGAGGAGACTAAAGGTGGATGTTGAGAAAAATCATCGGAATGTCGTCACGTCGCTGAAAAGGCGTCACGTAACACGCTGACGACTCTGCCGTGGAGGGTGGCGTGCGCGGGCTCGCGTACGTCCAGGAAGAGCGCATGTTGATATGCGGCTGATGAAAAATTTACTCGATAATTCTTCCGGACATTACTTACTTTTCGGCGTTAAAGCGGTATCGATCCTGTTCGAAGGGGCGTCCGGGTGCGGGTGGAAGGTGGCCTGATTTCGTCCGCGCGCGCACCGGCCCACCTGCTGGTCACCCATAATATGTGCATAAAAAGTATAAATGCATATTTGAGATGATTAGGTAATGTTTTAAGGTTTTGGCGCTGTTATCGGTGGTCGGTCCGGTCCCGTGCGCCGTGCTTGAGCAGCCCCGGATTCCGGGCGACACGCCCGGACGGCGGCGGAATCGGTGGTACGGGAAAGCGAGACTCCTACAGTCGAGGTCGGGTCTTAATCCCAAATCGACGGAGGTTCTGCCGTGGGAGAGAAACTGGTTGTGGTCGGCCAGGGATACGTCGGCCTGCCACTTGCGATGGGCGCCGTCACGGCAGGCTTCGACGTCGTGGGAGTCGACCTGGACGAGTGGCGGGTCAAGCGCCTCAACGCCGCCGAGTCCTATGTCGAGGACGTCGGCGACGAGATGCTGTCCCTGGCCCACCGGTCCGGCCGATACCTGGCCAGCGCCGACTACGCCGCCGCCGAGGGGTTCGACGTCTGCGTGATAACCGTGCCGACGCCGTTGCGCGAGGGCGTTCCCGACCTGCGCCACATCGGCGCGGCGGGGGAGTCGATCGCCCCGCTGCTGCGGCGGGGCGTCACGGTGGTCCTGGAGTCCACCACCTATCCGGGGACCACCGAGGAGTATCTGCTGCCGCTGCTGGAGGAGGGCTCGGGACTGCGGGCACCGCAGGACTTCCATCTGGGCTACAGCCCCGAGCGAATCGACCCGGGCAACGAGCACTGGCGCCTGGGGAACACCCCCAAGGTGGTCTCCGGCGTCGACGAGACGTCCCTGGAGCGGATCCGGGCGTTCTACTCGAGGATCGTGGACGAGGTCGTGCCGGTCTCCTCGCCGCAGGTGGCCGAACTGTGCAAGCTGCTGGAGAACACCTTCAGGCACGTCAACATCGCCCTGGTGAACGAGCTGTCGATCTTCGCGCAGCAGCTCGGCATCGACGCCTGGGAGGCCATCGACGCCGCCTCCACCAAGCCGTTCGGCTACATGCGCTTCACCCCGGGGCCCGGCGTCGGCGGGCACTGCCTGCCGATCGACCCGTCGTACCTGTCGTGGAAGGTCAAGCGCAGCCTGGGGCACAACTTCCAGTTCGTGGAGCTGGCCAACGACATCAACGCCCACATGCCGGACCACGTCGTGCGCCGGGTCGGTCTCGCGCTGAACCGGTTGCGCAAGCCGGTCAACGGCAGCCGGGTGCTCGCGCTCGGCCTCGCGTACAAGAAGAACGCCGGAGACTGCCGCGAGTCACCCGCGATCGACGTGGTCAGGGGCCTTCGCAAGCTGGGCGCGGACGTACGGGCCGCCGACCCGCACGTGGACTGCTTCCTGCTGCCGCAGGGCATCGAGATCGTCGCGTTCTCGGAACGGGAACTGGCGAAGGCGGACGCGGTGGTGGTCCTCACCGACCACGACTGCTTCGACTACGGACTCGTCCAGAGGGCGAGCGCCCTCGTCTTCGACACCAGGAACCGCTGCCGGGGACCCAACGTCGAGAGACTCTGACCTCGCGTCGCGGGCGACCGGCCGGTCCCGCCGGCAGGACCCGCGCGTGCGGGCGCGATCCCGGGAGGCGGGCGGCCGACCGGTCGCGCCGGACGTCAGGACCTCATGACGCGGGCGATCAGCTCCTCGACCTGGCCGTTGAGCCTGGCGCCCCGGGGCCATCCGGCGTAGTGGGTGAGGAAGACGACGACCTCGCGGAGCTCGTCGGGGGTGAGGTCGCCGGTCCGCAGCGCCGCGTCGAGCTGGACGTCGACGTCCTCGCCCATGCCCTGGCCGACGAGCAGGCCGACCAGCAGCATGCGCCGGTCGCGGTTCGAGATCCCCTTCCTGGACCACACCTCGGCGAACAGGCTCTCGGCGGTCGCCCCGAAGAGGTCGCCGGGCTCGTTCTCGCCGTGGTCCCAGCTGTGGACCTGTTCCATCGAACACCTCCGTGTGGAGCCCCCCCGGCGGCCGTTCCCTGGCGGGGACGGCCAGTGGAGTCCCTACCCCGCCTGCCCCGCCCCCTCCGGCGCCAAAGAAAGATCTTTTTTCCCCAAAGCTCTTACATGTAGATATATGTCGTACCAGAGATCATCCGGCATTACACGCGCGGACCCCGATCGGCGGTGCGAGGGGAAGGAGAAGCGGAAAGGGGAGAAGCCACGATAATCGGGCTATGCGGTTCGACATCCTCGGTCCCACCCGGATCCGGCTCGACGGCGGGCGCGTGGTCGCCGTGGGCGGGCAGGGGATGCGCGCGCTGCTCGTGATGCTCCTCCTCGACGCGGGGAGGGTGGTGACCACCGAGCGGCTGATCGGCGGCCTGTACGGCGACGATCCGCCCGCGAGCGCCGCCAACGCCCTGCAGTCCCAGGTCTCGCGGTTGCGCAGGACGCTCGGCGTCCAGGAGATGATCGAGTTCCACCCGGCGGGATACCGGATCGCGGCCGGTGCCGACGCCGTCGACGCCCACCGCTTCGAACGGCTCGCCGCCGAAGGCCGCCGGGCCCTGGCCTCCGGCGAGCACGGCAGGGCCGTCGGGCTGCTGGGCGAGGCCCTCTCCCTGTGGCGCGGGCCCGCCCTCGCCGACGTGGGGGAGTCGCCGTTCGCCCGGGCGCCCTCGGCCAGGCTGGAGAGGCTCCGGCTCGACTGCGTGGAGGACCGCGTCCAGGCGGAGCTGGAGCTCGGCCGCCACCGCGAGCTCGTCGCCGAGCTGCAGGAGCTGACCGCGGCCCACCCCTTCAGGGAGCGGCTGCACGGGCAGCTGATGCGTGCCCTGTACAACGCGGGCAGGCGGGCCGAGGCCCTGGAGGTGTACGAGGGGGCCAGACGGATCCTCGGTGAGGAGTTCGGCGTGGACCCGTCGGCGGAACTGGCCGCCGTGCACCTGGCGGTACTCAGAGCCGACCCCGCCCTGACCGGTGCCTCCGGCGACGGCACGGCCGACGTCGCAGCCGGCGGTGCCGCGCCCGTCCGATCGGGTCTGTGGGCCCCGCTGACCAGTTTCGTCGGCAGGGAGGACGAGATGTCCAGGCTCCGCGCGCTGCTCGGCGAGGCGAGACTGGTCACCCTGGTCGGTCCCGGCGGCGCGGGCAAGACCCGGCTGGCCGGTGAGGTCGCCGCGGGGGAGCGGGGCGACGTGTGCTTCGTGGAACTGGCCCCCGTCCTCGGCGAGGGGGAGGCGGCCCAGGCCGTCCTCGGCGCGCTGGGCGTCCGCGACGCCGGCCTGTTCCCCGGCTCCGCCCGCCCGATGCCCGCCCCCCTGGCCAGGCTGGTCGCGGTGCTGGCCGACCGTCCCGTGCTGCTCGTCCTGGACAACTGCGAGCACCTGGTCGCGGAGGTCGCCGAGCTCGCCGACCGCCTGCTCGCCGCCTGCCCGGGGCTGCGCGTCCTGGTCACCAGCAGGGAGGCGCTCGGCATCACCGGAGAGGTGATCCACCCGGTCGCGCCGCTGCCGGTGCCGAGGGCGGGCACCGCCGCGGGAGAGGCCCTGGCCTACCCGGCCGTGCGGCTCTTCGCCGACAGGGCGGCGGCGGTGCTTCCGGGCTTCCGCGTCGACGACGCCAACGTCGAGCAGGTGCTGGGCATCTGCCGGGCCCTGGACGGGCTGCCGCTCGCGCTGGAGCTGGCCGCGGCGCGCCTGCGTTCCCTGCCGGTGGCCGAGGTGGCCTCCCGGCTGGACGACCGGTTCCGGTTGCTGTCGCGCGGCAGCCGCACCGCGCTGCCCCGGCACCAGACGCTGCGCGCCGTGGTCGCCTGGAGCTGGGACCTGCTCGACGGCGACGAGCGGTCGCTGGCCGGGCGGCTCACCGTCTTCGTGGGCGGCGCGACGCTGGAGGCGGCCGGGCGGGTGTGCGGGCTGCGCGAGGACGAGGCCGTCGACCTGCTGAGTTCCCTCGCGGAGAAGTCGCTCGTCGAGCGGGTGGGTGAGCGCTACCGGATGCTGGAGACCATCCGCGTGTACTGCGCGGAACGGCTGGCCGAGACCGGCGAGACCGAGGCGCGCCGCGAGGCGCACGCCGCGTACTACGCGGACCTGGTGGCCACGGCGGACTCCCACCTGCGCGACGCCGGGCAGCTGGAGTGGCTGCGGCGGCTGGACGAGGAGCACGACGACCTGCACGCCGCGCTGCGCTGGGCCGTCGACACCGGCAGGACCGGGCTGGGGCTGCGCCTGCTCGCCGGGCTCGCCATGTACTGGTGGCTGCGGGGCCGCCGCTCGGAGGGCGCGGCCATCGCCGCCGACCTGCTCGCCGCGATCGGGCCGGTCCCCGCCGAGGGCGCGACCGGGGCCGCTCCGGCCGGGGGGCCGGCCGGTTCCGCACCGGCGGAGCGCGCGATCGGGCTCGCGCCGTTCGGGGACGTGACGGGGTCCGCTCCGGCGGGGAGCGCGACGGCGGCCGTTCCGGCCGAGGGGATGGAGGAGGAGTACGCCATGTGCGTGCTCGTGGCCTCCTCCGGGGAGACGCGGTCGCCCAGGCATTTCGCCCTTCTGGAGACGATCGTTCAGATCATCCCGCCGATCGACCTGCCGTACCGGTGGCCGTTCCTGGGCATGCTGTGGCCGATGTTCACCGGTCCGCCCGACTTCCTGCCGGAGGAGCCGAAGGTTTTCGTCATCGCCGACCCGTGGCTGCGGGCGCTGTCCCACTTCGGCTACGGCTACTTCTACCGGTACGGCGGCGACGCCGGGAGCGCCGAGCGCTCCTTCGGGGAGGCGCTGGAGCTGTTCCGGTCCCTCGGGGAGCGCTGGGGGAGCGCGCTCACGCTGGCCGAGCTGGCCGGGCTCGCCGACCTGCGGCAGGACAGGGACGCGTCGCGCGCGCTGGGCGGGGAGGCGCTTCGCCTGGCGGAGGAACTCGGGTCGGACGAGGACATCGCGGAGCTCGTCTGCCGTGGGGCCGCGGGGACCGTACGCGACGGCGACCTCGCGACCGCCCACGCCGAGTACCTTCGCGCGATCGACCACGCCCGCCGGGCGGGAGCCCCCGACGTGATGGCCAAGGTCCACCACGGTCTCGCCGAGATCGCCAGGCTTCGCGGGAACCTGGACGAGGCGCTCGACCTCGCCCTCCGGGCCCTGGAGCTGTGCACGCAGGAGTGGTACAGCACCGAGGAGGTCCGGTTGCGCATCATCGTCGACCTGGGCCGGATCACCGCGTCGGGCGGAGACGGCGCCGGGGCGAGGACCTGGTACCGCAGGGCACTGGAACCGGCGCTGCAGCGTTACCCCCTGGTGGCGGGCTCGGCGATCGAGGGGCTGGCGGAGGTCGCGTTGCTGGAGGGCGACGTCAGGAGCGCGGCCCGGCTGCTGGGCGCGGCCGCGGCCCTCTGCGGCACCGCCGCGGCGGACTCCGGCGCCGGTGTCACGCCGGCCGTCCGCGCCCGGATGGGCGACGCCGCGTACGAGGAGGAGTGGCGCGCGGGAACCCGGATGTCGCGGAGCGGGATGCTCGCGATGCTCGCCCCGTGACCCCGGCCTGACGGCCCGGACGACCCCGGCGGCCCGGACGGCCCGGACGGTCACGGCCTGGACGGCCCGGACGGTCCCGGCACCGGGCCGGCCCGACGGGGATGGAGGCGTGGACGGCACGCGTCCTCGTCGGCGACACGCGCCCCCGGTGCGGCGGGCGTCAGCGGGAGGTGCGTGGGCCGTCAGCGCCGCCGGTCACGATGACGGGCATGAACGATCAATCTCCGGTCACGGGGCGCCGCAGGTGGGCGACCCTCGCCGTCGCCTGCCTGGCGGCGCTGCTCCTGTCCGTCGACGTCACCGTCCTGCATCTCGCCCTTCCCCAGCTGGTCGCCGACCTGCGGCCCTCGTCGACCCAGATCCTGTGGATCGGCGACGCGTACGGCTTCGCGCTCGCCGGGTTGCTGATCACGATGGGCAACGTCGGCGACCGGATCGGCCGCAGGCGGCTGCTCCTCATCGGCGCCGCGGCCTTCGGCGTGGCCTCGGGGGTGACCGCCTACGCCCCCACCCCCGAGCTGCTCATCGCCGCCCGCGTCCTGCTCGGGGTGGCGGGTGCCACGATCATGCCTTCGACGCTGTCGATCATCCGCAACGTGTTCACCGATCCGAAGGAGCGGACCACGGCGGTCGGCCTGTGGAGCGGGATGGGCGCGGCCGGGTTCGCCCTGGGACCGGTCGTCGGTGGCCTGCTGCTCGACCACTTCTGGTGGGGCTCGGTCTTTCTGATCAACCTGCCGGTGATGCTGCTCATCCTGCTCGCCGGCCTCGTCGTGCTCCCGGAGTCGCGCAACCCCGCCGCGGGGCGGGTGGACCTCGTGAGCGTGCCGCTGTCCATCGCCGGAGTGATCGGCGTGATCTACGCTGTAAAGGAGGCTGCCGTGCACGGCCTCACCGGTGCCGGCGTCCTGGTGCCGGGGGTCGTCGGGATCGCCGCCCTGGCGCTGTTCGCCCGGCGGCAGACCCGGCTCGCCGACCCGCTGATCGACATCCGCCTCTTCCGGCGCCGGGCCTTCACCGCCTCGGTCGGTGCCAACCTCGTCGCCATCTTCGGCATGTCCGCGCTGTCGCTGATCTTCGCCTGGTACTTCCAGCTCGTGCTGGGCTGGTCGCCCCTGCGGGCCGGTCTCGCGGGACTGCCCGGGGGCATGTCGGCGGCGGTCGGCGGGGTCCTGGCGGCGGGGCTGATCACCCGCTGGGGCCGGGCCAGGGTGGTGGCGCTCGGCCTGGCGATGGCCGCCGCGGGCTTCGCCTGCTACAGCCAGACCGCTCTCGACACTCCCTACCTCTACTTCCTCGCCCCCATGATCGTCTGTGGGGTGGGCATCGGGCTGACGTTCGCCGTGACCAACGACACCGTGCTCGCGAGCGTGCCCAGGGAGCGGGCCGGCGCCGCGGCGGCGATCTCCGAGACCTCCTTCGAGCTGGGCGGCGCGCTGGGCATCGCCGTCCTGGGCAGCGTCCTCACCGGCGTCTACCGGGGAGAGCTCAGGCTTCCGGCGGGGGTGCCCGGCGAGGTGGTGGGCCCCATCGGGGAGTCGCTGCCCACCGCCCTGGAGGCGGCCGCGGCACTGCCCGCCCGGCTGGGCGGGGCCGTCGCCGAAGCCGCCAGGCTGGCCTTCGTCGCCGGGGTCCACGTGACCGCGATCACCGCCGCGGTGACGATCGCCGTACTCGCGGCGGTCTCGCTCGTCAGCCTGCGCGGCGTCCCCGACGTGATCCCCGAGGAGCTTCTTCCCGAGCCGCGTCGGTGACTCGTGCGGCGCCGTGCGAGCGCCGTACGAGCGGCCGTGCGGATGTCCGGGTGTGGACGCTTCGGGTGAGGACGCCCCGTGCCAGGGCGTCCGCCATCGACGGCGGCGACGGCGGCGACACCGTGTCCTGACCGCCCGCCGTCCGGCGAAGCCTCGTCGCGGGGGCGCCCGGTGTGCTGAGAGCGCTCTCATGTGGATGCCGCACCCGCTGGCGTGGGCGCGGCGATGCGCCTGGTGGAAGCGGATCGCGAGCGGTGAAACGCCCGTAGATCACATGTCGGCTCGAGAGAGCGCTCTCGCGAGGGTATTGACTCGGCTGTGTCACAGCGTCAGGATCTGCGCAGTGCGGACTCGGGGGATTCGCCACGCCCATCGCAGTGCCTGAAGAACGGATCCTCGATGATCAGACCCTTCGCCCGACCGGGCGCCCGCCGGAGCGGACTCGCGGTGCTGGCGAGTCTCGCCGTCCTGTCAGCGGGTGCCACCGGGATTCCGAGCGCGGGCGCCGAGACCGCGACGGGCGGCCGGCAGCCGGTGATCGGCAAGCCCGCCCTGGACTCCCGCGGCTGCGCCCGCATCGAGAGGAAGCTGCCCACGCTCTCCGAGTGGCCCAAGGTCGAAAGCAGGATCGGGCGGAACCGGTCCGACGAGAAGCGGGTGGCGAAGATCCTCGCGGGCATGACGCTCGCCGAGAAGGTCGGCCAGATGACCCAGCCGGAGATCGCCGCGATCACCCCCGACGAGGTCAGGCAGTACTTCATCGGCTCGGTGCTCAACGGCGGCGGCTCCTGGCCGGGCAAGGACAAGCACGCCACGCAGCAGGCCTGGCTCGACCTCGCCGACGCCTACTGGAACGCCTCCGTCGCCACCCGCGCGAAGATCCCCGTCATCTGGGGCATCGACGCCGTCCACGGCGACAACAACGTCTACGGCACGACGGTCTTCCCGCACAACATCGGGCTGGGCGCCGCCCAGGACCCGTGCCTCGTGCGCGACATCGGTGCGGCGACCGCCCGGCAGATGCGCGCCACCGGCCAGGACTGGGCGTTCGCGCCCAGCGTCTCCGTTCCCCAGGACGACCGGTGGGGCCGCACGTACGAGGGCTTCTCCGAGGACCCCCGGATCACCCGGGCGTACGGGTACGAGGCCGTCAGGGGACTGCAGGGCAGGCACCCGCGCGGCATCGGCCAGGACGGCGTCATCGCCACCGCCAAGCACTTCATCGGTGACGGCGGCACGCTCAAGGGCGTGGACCAGGGCGTCAACCCCGCGTCCGAGGCCGAGATGATCAACGTGCACGGCCAGGGCTACTACGGAGCCCTGGCGGCCGGGGCCCAGAGCGTGATGGTCTCGTTCAACAGCTGGACCAACGCCGAGCTCGGTATCGCCGAGGGCAAGCTGCACGGCAGCAAGCGCGCCGTCAACGACATCCTCAAGCAGAAGATGGGCTTCGACGGCGTCGTCGTCTCCGACTGGAACGGCATCGGCCAGGTCGCCGGGTGCACCAACGCGAGCTGCCCCCAGGCGATCAACGCGGGTATCGACGTGGTGATGGTGCCCAACGACTGGAAGGCGTTCATCACCAACACGATCGCCCAGGTCGAGAGCGGCGCGATCCCGGTGGCGCGCATCGACGACGCGGTGACGCGCATCCTGCGGGTGAAGCTGCGCGCCGGGGTGCTCGACGGTCCCAAGCCGTCCAGGCGCGCCTTCGCCGGGTCGGCCGAGGCGCTGGAGTCGAAGAGACTCGCCAGGGAGGCCGTGCGCAGGTCGCAGGTCCTGCTCAAGAACAACGGCAGGGTGCTGCCGCTGGCCGCCGACTCCAAGGTCCTGGTGGTCGGCAAGAGCGCCGACAGCCTGCAGAACCAGACCGGCGGGTGGACCCTCACCTGGCAGGGCACCGGCAACGTCAACGCCGACTTCCCCAACGGCACGACGATCCTCGGCGGCCTGCGCGAGACGCTCGGCGAGGCCGACGTCACCTTCAGCGAGACCGGCGACGGCGTCGACCCCTCGGCGTACGACGCGGTCATCGCGGTGATCGGCGAGACGCCCTACGCCGAGGGCGTGGGCGACCTCGCGCGGCGCACGCTGGAGGCCGCCAAGATCTACCCCGCCGACCTCGCGGTGCTCGACAAGGTCACCGGCAAGGGCGCGCCCGTCGTCACCGTCTACGTCGGCGGCCGGCCGCTCTGGATGAACAAGGAGCTCAACCGCTCCGACGCCTTCGTCGCCGCGTGGCTGCCCGGCACCGAGGGCGGCGGCGTCGCCGACGTGCTCGTCCGGGGCGGGCACCGTGACGGCTTCACCGGCAGGCTGCCGTACTCGTGGCCGAAGAGCGCCTGCCAGTCGCCGCTGAACCCGGGCACCGAGGGCTACGACCCGCTGTTCCCGCTCGGGTACGGCCTGCGCGACGGCCAGAGCGGGTCGGTCGGGACGCTCGACGAGACCGCGCCCCCGTTCGGCTGTGGCGAGCAGGGCGGTGGCGGCGAGGCGAGCGAGGAGCTGGAGATCTTCAACCGGACCGACATCGCGCCGTACAGGGGCTTCATCGGCTCCCCGGAGAACTGGGGCGGCACCGAGATCGGCGCCGACGGCCAGGCGGCGCACGCCGAGATCGGCGTGGTGCAGTCGGACGTCAACGTGCAGCAGGACGGCCTGAAGGCGACCTGGACCGGCACCGGTCCCGCCCAGCTCTACATGCAGGACCCGGCGGGCGGTACGGACCTGCGGGGCTACCTCAACGCGAAGGGGGCGCTGGTCTTCGACACGATCGTCCACCAGCCCCCGGCCGCCAGGACCGTGCTCAGCGTCCACTGCGTCTACCCGTGTTTCTCCGAGGTGGTGGCGACCTCCCTCTTCCAGGGGCTTCCGGTCGGTACGAAGTCGACCGTCAAGATCCCCATCGCCTGCTTCGCCGCGGGCGGCCTCGATCTGGAAGTGGTCAACACTCCGTTCCTCGTCTACACCGAGGGGGCCTTCTCCGCCTCGTTCGCCAACGTCCGCTGGGTGCCGCAGGCGGCCGACGACCCCGACGCGAAGAAGTGTGAGGACCTGACCTAGGAGTCCGAAGACGACGTGGCCGGAGGGGCTCGCCCCCTCCGGCCACGTCACGCGTCCGGAGAACTCCACGGCTACCGGCGGGGGCTCCGGGGGACGCGGCGGGCGTCAGTCGGTGGGCAGGAGGGTCCCGAGCGGCCCGAGGTCGAGGTTGAGATCGGACGGAGAGAGCCCGAAGCGCTCGCACAGCTCGGTCATGGCCTCCTCGAGGCGCATCAGCGTCACGCCCAGCACCTCCACCTGCTCGTCCGACAGGTCTCCCTGGTCCATCCGGCGCACGCACTGGCGTTCCACCAGCTGCCGTATCAGCTCGACGAGGGTGAGCACGAGGCGGGTCAGATCCCGCTCGACGGCTTCCGGATCGGTGTTCACCCGCCACCGGACGGCCCGCGCCGCTCCTCGCGCGTTTCCGGCCGTGCCCGCGGGCGCGGTTCGCGTGACCGTGAACCTTCTCGCGGCGGGGCGCGGCCGCTCCCGGGTGACGCGAGGGTCCTCCGTGCCGCGGAGGTCCTCCGCGAGGGGGTCGCCGGGGAGGCGGGTCACGGCGGGCCTCCTTCCCCTGGGGCCCCTGAGGTCCCTGAGGTCCCGAGGAGTGTGACCGCACCGGGTGGCCGGGCGGACGGGATCGGGTCGGAGTCCCGTACGGAGGTGATCAGGGCGCGCAGGGAGATGCGGACGAGGTCGATGTCGGCGATGGACAGCACGAGGTCCCCGCTCACGACCACCCCGCCGGCCAGCAGCCGGTCGAGCAGGTCCACGAGTGCCACGCGCTCGGGGGGAATGCGCCCCTGGGCGGCGAGCTCGGCGCCTCGCGGCCGGTGGTCACGGGTCATCGGACGTCTCCGCGCGGGCCGGGCCGAGGTCCATCGAGGTGAAGGAGTACGGTGCCCAGGGACCGGTGAGCTGCATCTCGATCCCCTGGCTCCGCAGCGCGTCGACGGCCGCGGTGAACTCCTCGCGGCGGTCCTCGTCGACGAGGTAGGCGCCGTTGAGCAGCATCACCTCCTCGCGGCCGGACAGTTGCGGGTCCTGCGGCCGGTGGCGGTGGCCGGCGACCGAGACGGACACCAGGGCGGCGTGGATGTCCTCGGCACGCCGCGCCGCCCGGCGCCAGGCGTCCTCCCGGCCGCGCAGGCTCGCCCGGCGGCGTTCCAGGTACGCCCTTCCCGGGCTGTCGGTCTTCGCGGGCGCCTCCTCGGCGCGAGGGGCGTCCGTGCCCGGTTCGGCGTACGCCTTCACCCCCCACTCCCTGCACCCGGTGACGTGGGCGAGCACCTCGGTGAAGTCGTCGTGCCTGCGCCGGAGCAGGTCGCGGACCTGGTCCTCGGTGCTGTAGACCGTCACCAGCCGGACCGGGGCCGTGGGAGCCTCCTCCGCCACGGCCTCCACGACGCGGTTGTGGGCGCGGGCCGTCCCCCCGACCCAGTCCAGGTCCTCCAGGGAACGCCGCAGCGGCTCCTCGCCGAACTCCTCCAAAGGCACCGGGCTCACGTACGCGACCAGGCCCTGGTGGGTGATCGCGCGCACCGGCGCTCCGGCCACGCCCACCACGTGATCCGGGAGGACGCGGCCCACGTCCCGGGCGATCGCGTAGAGATACGTGCCCGCCTCAGGCATCGCGCTCCTCCCTCGGCCTTCCGGCCCTTCTCGTCTCCCGGGCGTCGTCGGGCGAACGGGTGCCCTCGCCCCTGCCGAGGGAACGGCGCCGGGTGACCTGGCCGTCCTCCACGGTGGCCAGCCGCTCGCGGAGGACGCGGTTCTCCTCGACCAGGTCGCGGTCGCGGGAGGTGAGCCACGGATCGTGTTCCCACCAGTCGATCCCCAGTTCCCGCGCCGTGTCGACCGAGGCGATGAGCAGGCGCAGCTTGATGGTGAGCAGCTCGATGTCCAGCAGGTTCACCCGGATGTCGCCCACGATCACCACACCCCTGTCGAGCACCCGCTCCAGGATGTCGGCGAGGTTGCCGGACGACTCCCGCCCGCCGGGCGTCGCCCCGCCGTAGGACCGCGGGAAGGCGCCGCCGGGTCGCGTCACGTCGGCCACGTCAGCCCGCCTCGCCGCTGTCCGCCCGGCCGCGCCTGTAACGCCTCGTCCTGCGGTACGACAACAGGTCGCCGGCGGGGTCCATCTCGATCTGGTAGAGCGACAGCATGTCGCCCGACGAGGGGACGTGACGGTCCTCGACGACCTCGACCTCGACCAGCCAGCCGTCCTCGGTCCGTCGCACCAGCGTCACCCCCTCCGTGTCCTTCGCGGTCAGGCTGACGATGTGCCGCAACCCGGCCGCCCCGGCGGTCGCCGCCGACAGGGCGGGGGAACGCCGCCGCGGCTCCTTCGCGGGCTCGTCCTCGTCCTCGTCGAGGTCCTCGTCCAGGTCCTCCTCGTACGGTTCCTCGTTCTCGAAGGCCTCGTCACCGGCGGTTCTGTAGGAATCGTCGGCGGAGCGTTCCTCACGGGTTCTGCGCCTGACAGGCACGCGATCACTCCCCTCGTCGTCTCCGTACCGGTGCGGTCGTACCGGCTAGGCGATCATCTCTGCGAGAATCCGCTCCGCCGCCGCGGCCTCCTCCTCCTCGGAGATCTCGCCACAGGCCCTGGCCTCCGCCAGTTCCTCCAGACGGCGCCTGACCGCCGCGGGACTCCGGAGTTCCTGCTCGGCCTGCTCCTGAAGCAGCTCCGCGAGCCGGATCAGCCCGCGCAACGGCGCGAACGGCAGCCCGAGGATCAGTCCCAGCGGTTCCACGATCGATCACCTTCCTTCACGTTTTGACGAAGTCGTACGCCGCCAGCGGGCCGAGCAGGCGCAGCTCGACACGGTCGGCCCACCGGGTCCGGAACTCGTCCAGGGCCTGCTCGATCTCCGGCCGCCGGTCGGTGTCCGCGAGCAGGGCCACGTGGGCGGCGTCCCGCTCGTGGGTGGGCTCGCGCACGACGATGGAGACGCAGAGCGGGTCGAAGGTGTCGACCAGCGCGCCGGTGTCGGCCTCGCGCTTGGCCGCGATCGACGTGTTGACCAGCTCTCCGATCCGCATCCTCGTGTCCCACGTCGCCTCCTCGGGGCGTCCGCGGATCTCGTCGCGCAGCCGCGCGATCTCCGGGTTCTCGTCGAGCACCTCCCGCAGGACGGCCTGCTCGACGTAGCGCCCCTTCACGACGTACTCCACGCGTCCCTCCAGCTCGTTCAGCGTGGCGAGGAACTCGTCGTGGTGGGGGGCGAGCAGTTCGTCGACGACCGCCCGGGCGTCCGTCACCACCGCCCCGAAACGCAGGGGGAGCACGGGCACCTCCGCGGCGGTGGCGTCCAGCAGCCGCTGGTGGGCCACGAGGTCGTCCGGCCTGCCGAGGGGGCGGTCGGTGGAGACGTCGCTCACCAGGGCGGCGATCTCTTCGTGGCGTACCAGCTCGACCGCGTTGGGCGGGTCTCCCACCCCCCGGGTGCCCGGGGTCAGCTCGACGTCGGAGGGAATGATCCCGTACACGTAGGTGCCGGTCACGCGCCCGGGGGCGTCGGGTCCTCCGGGCCGGGCCGCGGCGGCCCGATCACCGCGACCGGTGTCGTGCCGTCCGGCCGTCCTGGGGGCCTCGGTCCTGGACCTGCCGGTCCGGACCGTTCCGCGCTTTTCACTGGAACCGCGCATCTCACTCCTCCCTGCGCCGCTTGCGGCGGGGCGCCGGCTCGCGCTCCCCGTCGGCCTCCGCGAACTCGTCCTCGCCGGACTCGCCGCTCGTCAGGCCGCGGATCTTCTCCCCCGCCGTGTCCAGCAGTCCCTGCGTCGCACCCTTGACCTTTTTCCTGCTGCCGCTCTCCGTCATGCCCTCCACCAGCTCCGGCAGCCCCTTCTGGTTGCCGGTCTGGGTGAGGTCGAGGCGGTTGACGGCCTCGGCGAAGCGCAGGTAGGTGTCGACGCTGGCCACCACGACGCGTGCGTCGATCGTCAGCAGCTCGATCCCGACCAGGGAGACCCTGACGTAGGCGTCGATCACGAGTCCCTTGTCGAGGATCGTGTCGATGACGTCGGCCAGGCTCGATGAGGACCCGTGGCCGCTCACCCCGCCGCCCGAGGGCTGAACGATGGTCATGGCGTTTCCTCCCTGGTCTCCCCGGTCACGTACGACTTGCCGCCCTGCGGCGAACGGGGCGCTTGGGCGCCTCCTCGGCGTTCTCGGGACCTGCGGCGCCGCGGCGGCGCGACGGGCGCCTGGGCTCTTCCTCTTCTTCTTCCTCCTCGGGCTCCTCTTCCTCGTCGGCCGCGCGCTCTTCTTCGGGCTCCTCTTCCTCTTCCTCTATCTCGCCTTCTTCCTCCTCCTCGTCGGCCGCGCGCTCTTCTTCAGGCTCCTCTTCCTCTTCCTCGCCCTCTTCGAATTCGTCCTCCTCGGGCTCCTCGCCGGTCTCGGCGCGATCCCGCTCAGGGCCTTCGGACCTCTCCTCCTCGGCCTTCTTCTTCTCCTCTTCCTCCTCGCGGAGTGCCGTCTCCTGGTCCTTGACGACCTCGCTGTCGCGGATCTCGCCGCGCCACCCCTCCAGTTCGTCGGGATGCAGGAGCACCCGGCTCATGACGTGCCGCCGGAAGTGCTTGAGCTCGAGGCGCGCGCGCCTGCCCTGGGCGCGCCACAGGTTGCCGGTGCGCTCGAAGAGGCCCTGCGGGTAGTACTCCAGGACGAGCAGGATCCGCGTGAGCTCGGGGGCGACCTCGTGGAAGGTCACGGCGCCGTCGACATGGCCCTTCTGCCCCTTCGACCGCCAGATGATCCGCTTGTCCGGCAGCTGTTCGAGGATCGTCGACTCCCAGATCCGGCGGGACCAGAAGACCTTCGCCGTCCACTCCAGTTTCTCGTCGGACTTCTGCTCGACGCCCTCGACCTTCTTCATGAAGCTCGAGAAGTCGCCGAACTGGGTCCACTGGTCGTAGACGACACGTACGGGGGCACCGACGTCGATCGACTCGATGATGTTGGTCATCTTCAGCTTCCCGCTCTGACCACCCTTGCCGCCCCCGGTGAACTTCTTGACCAGGCCGCCGACCGCCATCTTGCCCAGCCCCTTCACCATGCCTCCGGCGATCGCCGTTTTGGGGTGTTTGGAGCCGGTAAGCGCGCTGATCAGACTGGATCCACCGCTTCCGGCGTAGTCGGTCAGCCGGCCGGTCACGCCCTCGACCTTTCCGCTCACCGACGACAGAGCCCGCTCTCCGAGGGCTCCCATGAGGTTGTGGAACTCCTGGCTGATCCGGTTGGCGGGCGGCTCGCCGCCGCCCTCACGGTCGGGACGCTTCTTCGAGGTCTCGGCCATCTAGGTCACCCCCGTGCCCTGACGGGCGTCGGCTTGCTGCGGGAAGAGGCCGATCCGCTTCGGGAGGGCGGCCGGCGCTTGGCCTTGGGCCGTGGCTCCTCGTCCTCTTCTTCGTCCTCTTCTTCGTCCTCTTCGTCCGCTTCATCCTCCTCGTCGCCGGAGTCCCGGGGTTCCTTCCGGGTGGGCTTGGCCGCACCACGGCGCTCGGCGGAGGCGGGACGCCTGCGGACGGGCGGGGCTTCCTCCTCTTCCTCGTCCTCTTCCTCCTCGTCCCGCTCCTCCTCGTCGGTCTCCGGCTCCTCTTCGTCCTCCTCGTGTCGCCGGGCCTTCCTGCGGGACAGGATGCCCTTTATGCGCCCGCGGCGTCCCTTAGGCTCCTCGCCTTCCTCGCCCTCCTCGGGCTCCTCTCCCAGGTCCTCCAGGTCCTCCAGCGGGTTGCGCAGGGACTCCGCCCGGTCGCGAAGCCTGGTGCTCAGCGAGTCGATCTGCCTGCTCACCGCGGCCTTGGCGGCGGCCTTGCTCGCGTCCACGAGATCGCCCCGGATACTTTCGGTGATCTTCGCCAGTTCCGGGGAGGAGCTGAGCACCTTCAGCCCCTGCTGGAGAAGGTCGCCCTGGCCGGAGCTCAACCGGCCGGTCGCTCCGGCGGCGGCCAGTGCCATCGCCAGTCGTAGCTTCTGGCGTCGCCCCAGGAGGTAGCCGCCGGCTACGGCGAGGGCTATTCGTACTTCATTGTTCACGATCATCACTCCTTGTCGGCGGTCTCGTCGTGCGCTCCACCTCCCTGAGAGTTTTCACCGGCACATCGCTGAGGAAGGCGGCATCGATGATTTTTAATGCCCTTTCTTTTAAAGGCATAAAATCATTATATTTCGTAAGCTATGTGTCTCCTTACCCTGAAAAATCTGAATAACGGTATATATGGGTAAAAAGGTAACAAAAGGGGCATTGCTCTGGTCGGGGGCGTTCCGCGAGCTCTTTCGGGTCCTCCGCCGGAGTGGGCGCGCCCGTGTGGGGCAGGTGGGAGGCGTGTCCGCCCGAACTCGGCGGCCCGATCGCCGGGGGCCCGCCATCCCCACGGGGGTCGTTGATCGCCGGCGGCCGTGACCTCGACCGGTGGCGGCGGCTCATGACCGGCTTGTGAAACTTTGTTGCGGAACATAATCCGTCGTTATTGTTAATGCCGCGCCGAATGGGTACGCGCGCCGTTCATCGATTCATGTCATGGCGGGGGAGGATCCTCCGCGCCCGTGCCGCCGACCCTCACCGGCCCCGGCTCCGGGCCTTCTCCGCCCCGCCCCGGCCCTTGATCATCTCCCTTCCGGCCTCGGCTTCGGTTCCCTTTTCTCCTCGCCCCGGCCGCGACCGGAGTCAGGTCCCTTTCCGTCCCGGCCGTGCCGGGGGCGGCCGGAGTCCGGCCCGGGGCCGCTCGGGAATGCCGCGGGGCGTGGCCGGCGGACCCCGCACCGGTGCCGGCCCGTTAGCGACACGGTTCAACGCGTGGTGTGGTCCGGGGATCGTCCGGTCCGGAGAAAAAGGGAGAGGGAAGGCCCGTCCGGCCTCTGTTCCGAGGCTGAGGTTGAGGGTTCAATGATGTCGGGAATCCAACAGCGGCAGTGTGTAACAAGTGAAGCCGGGTTCCTGGAAAGATTTGGTCAATTTTTCGCAGATTGGGAGAGTCGAGAGAGGAGAGAGTTGCCTGGAAAACGGGCACAACCACCTCGTTAACCCGTAAAGCGGAGGTATAGCCCTGGTGAAAAGATCGAGGGCCGGGTTCGCCGTGACGGCCGTGGCGGTCGTCTCCGCCATGGTCGGCGGGCTCACGGGATGCGCACGTGCCGAGTTCACCTACGTTCGCCACGACGACGGGCAGACGTACTTCAAGGTTCCGGCGACCTGGCGGAAGGTCGACCAGGCGGCGCTGGACAAGGCGACCATCGGGGCCGATCCCGAATCGGCCACCGCGCGGCTGCGCAAGCAGCTCGTCTGGTCGGCCGCCTACGACGCCCACGCCGAGCCGTCCGCCGACCACCTTCTCGGCTACGGCACCGGAGACGAGCCGTTCGTCTTCGCCCGGATCGCCAAGCTCCTCCCCGAGGAGCAGGACTCGCTGTCCCTGAACACCATGCGCAACTCCGTCCTGCCCGTCACCGAGACGGTGCGCAAGCAGTACGCGGAGATTCCCGGTTATCCGCTGCGGGACTTCGAACTGCTCGCCGACGAGGTGCTCCAGCCGGGAGACGGCCTGCGCGGGGTGCACGTGCGGTTCAACTACGCGATCCAGGGGGCCGGGATCGAGACCTTCGACCTCACCTCCTACCTGGCCCAGGACGGCAAGCAGATCTCCACCCTGCTGATCCGTTGCTCGGCCGCCTGCTACCGGAAGCGCGCCGGGGAGTTCGAGAAGATCGCGCAATCTTTCAAGGTCAAGCGGCTCGCCGGGTGAGGAGAAGCCCGTCCATGAAGTCACCTCCACCGCCTCCCAACTTCGAAGGACTCCGGGCTCCCGGCTCCGGTCCGACGGATCCGCATCCCGACAAGCGCAAGAAGATGCCGTTCTGGGACCGGATCAAATTCCTGCTCATCCTTACGATCATCTATTTCGTTCTGGTGTGGAGTGAGATGGCCTCGTACGAGGGCATCATCACGTTCCGGGATGCGATGATCATCACCGCGATCGCCGCACCGTGGATCTTCTGGCTCCTCGGGGCCGAGTTACTGCGGCAACTCCACTTCTTCGTCAGCGAGCGGTCCGCCGGGTACAACCGGTTCTGGACGCGTGGCGTGTTCGGCGGCTTCGAGCGCTGGACCCATCGCCGCTTCTCCGACTGGAACCGCTTCAGGATGGCGCGCGCCATCAAGTGGATGTTCTGGATCGCGGTGCTCGCCCTCATCCTCGGCGAGGTGCTGGACACCTCCCCGGCGCTCGCGCTGTTCCAGGCACCCGCCCTGCTCTGGCAGGCCCTGCCGTACGTGGCGCAGCTCGCCTTCGCGTTCTTCTTCATCGCCTTCCAGTTCATCGGCCTGTTCTGGCTGCTGTCGCGGGGCGGCGTGGAGACGTACTTCCCCGACGACATCAAGACCCGCTTCACCGACGTCTGGGGCCAGGACCACGTCGTCGAGCGGGTCAAGGAGAACATCGTCTTCCTGGAGAGGCCCGACGCGATCGAGGAGCGCGGCGGCTACGTGCCCAGCGGCCTGCTGCTGTGGGGCCCGCCGGGCACCGGCAAGACCTTGATGGCCGAGGCCGTGGCCGGGGAGACCGGCAAGCCGTACGTGTTCGTCGATCCCGGCGCGTTCGTCAACATGTTCATGGGCATCGGCATCCTGAAGGTGAAGTCGCTGTTCAGGAAGCTGCGCAAGCTCTCACTGCGGTACGGCGGCGTGATCGTCTTCTTCGACGAGGCCGACTCCCTCGGCAAGCGCGGCTCGCTGGCGCAGCAGGGACCCCGGGGCGCCCCCGGGTTCTCCCCGCACACCGCCGGATGCCACGGCTTCGGCTACCTCAGCGAGGACACCCGCTGGCTGCTGACCCGTCAGGGCGCGGCCGGACCGAAGGAACCCGACACCGGCCGCAGCCGCTTCATGATGGGCGGCATGGGCGGGGGCGGCGGCGACCCCGGCACGCTGCAGGCGCTGCTCACCGAGCTGTCCGGCCTGAAGAAACCGAGGGGCATCGTCAACCGGCACGTGCGGAGGCTCTTCGGCATGCGGCCCAAGCCGCCGCCGAAGTACCGGATCCTGGTCATGATGGCCACCAACATGCCCAACTCGCTGGACGAGGCACTGCTGCGGCCGGGCCGCATCGACCGCATCTACAAGGTGGGCTACCCGTCGAAGGCGGGCCGGGTCCGCACCTACCGCGGTTACTTCGACAAGGTCGACCACGAGCTGACCGACGCGCAGCTGGACAAGCTGGCGACGATCACGCCCTACGCCACCGGTGCCACGATCAAGGACCTGGTCAACGAGTCGCTGATCACCGCGATCCGCGACGGCCGGGAGACCATCACCTGGTCGGACGTGACCCGCGCCAAGCGGCTCAAGCAGCTCGGGCCCCCCGAGGACGTGGAGTACATCGAGCGCGAGCGGCACGCCGTGGCCGTGCACGAGGCCTGCCACGCCGTGGCGGCGTACCGCACCCGCTACCACCTCGAGATCGACATCGCCACGATCGAGAAGGGCGCCGACTATCTCGGCATGGTCGCGAGCATCAAGCCCGAGGACCAGTTCACCCGCTGGAAGTCCGAGCACGAGGCCGACATCATGGTCTCGCTCGCCTCCCTGGCGGGGGAGCGGATGTTCTTCGGCGACGACAACTCCTCCGGTGTCTCCGGCGACCTGTTCTCCGCGACGTACCTCACCGCGCTGATGGAGGCGCACTGGGGCATGGGCCGCGGGGTGACCTCGGTGCCCGCGCTGCAGGAGCTGGAGATCCTGGGCGGCAAGTCGATGCCCAAGCCCGGCGGCGGGGGGATCGGCTTCACCAAGGCGCCGGGCGGCAGCCAGCCGCTCGCACCCGACGTGCTGGGCGAGCGCATCGAGTTCAACCTGGTGGGCCTGCTCGACCGGACCGAGGAACTGCTGCGCGAGCACCGGCGGGACGTCCTGTGCCTGGCGCACGCGCTGGAGGCGCACAAGACGCTCAACGGTGACGACGTGGTCGCGATCCTGGAACGCAGGCGGGGGCCGTTGATCGACGGCTCCATCTATCTCTCGGAGGACTTCTACGACGAGATCGAGGAGTATCACCTGGAGGCGGCGCGGGCGCACCGCGAGCACAGCCACGTGGCGCGCGCCCTGCCCGTCCCGCCGGCGCTGCCCCGGCTCGAACCCGCCGCGGTCGTCCACGGCGCGGTGCTCACGGGCAACGGTCACGGTTCCACGGTGTCGAGCACGGTGCGGAACACGATGCCGGGTACGGTGCCGACCGCTGTGTCCCCGGCGTCCCCGGCGTCCCCGGCGGCCATGACCGAACCCGACTTCGTGCCCTGGGGCGACGACACCCCGGTGCGCCCGTCACCGCCGTCGCCCGCGCCGCCGCCCGCCGCCCCCGCGGCGCGCGGCGGGAAACCGCGGACGGTGCTCGTGATCGCGGCCAGCCTGGCCGCGCTGGCGATCTTCACGGCACTGGGCACCTACGCGCTCAACGGCGGGACGGTCGCGCTGGGCCGGGCGGGCTCGCCGGATTCCGGCACGCTCGTGGTGGTGCTCGTCGCCGTGCTGGCGGCGATCGTGGGGGCGGCGATCGTGGCGGCGGTCACCCGGGGGTCGCAGGCGGCCAGGGCCAGGGCCGAGGCCCAGCGGGACAGTGCCGTGGAACGGGCCCAGCTGCTCGCCGCGGCGATGGACCCCGAGGTCGCCATGCGGATCCTCGGCTACAACGGCGACGACGAACGGCCCTCGCGCTGAGGATTCCCGGTGGATCGCGGGGTTTCCAACAGGTGACGTAGAAGCGAGGCGACGAGCGACGAGGTAACGAGCGACGGCGACGGACGACGAGTGACGGACGACGAGCACAGCCCGCCGGGCCGAGGCCGCGGGCGGGCTGTGGTCGGAGGTTCCGGGGAAACCGTGAGGCAGGTCTCCCCGGAGGTCCGTCAGTCGAACTCGCCGTCCTTCACGCCGCCGACGAAGGCGTCCCACTCGCTCCGGGTGAACGCCAGCGCCGGGCCGCCCGGATCCTTGGAGTCGCGGACGAGGTAGAGGTGGTCGGATTCGGCCTTGTGGACGGCGACCGCCGCGCCACCGGGGACGACCGCCACCTCCACGCAGTTGCCTCCGTTGGTGCTGCGGACGCTCTTACGCCACTGGGCGCCGGACAGATCCATCGTGGACCCTCGCACTTTTTCTTCCTTCGGGTACTAGGGGGTGGAAAACCTTCTCGCCATCTGGGCGATGAAGGCCGCCGACGCCTCCTGACTGAGAGCCATGGCGCAGAGGCTCTCGAACATGGAGGCGTATCGGCTGACTTGCTCGGGGTCGTCCGGCACGTTCCCGCTCGCGGCCTGCTCCAGGTAGAGCAGGTCGGGATCCTCCGGTTCGGGGAAGCTGAGCAGGCAGAACTGGCCGTCCATCGCGGGGTGCGCCCCCGCGGAGAACGGGACGACCCGGATCTCCACGTTGGGCAGCCCGCTGAGGTGGACGAGATGCTCCAGCTGCTCCGACATGATGTCGCGACCGCCGATCCGACGCCGGATCACCGCTTCGTCGAGCACGGCCACGAGGTGGATCGGGTCACCGGGCCCGTGCAGCAACCGCTGACGCGAGATGCGCACGGAGACCGTCTCCTCGACCTTGGAGGGGGTCGGAACAACTGAGGTCGCCTCGGTCACCGCGCGTGCGTACGGTTCGGTCTGCATCAGGCCGGGGACGACCAGCGGCTCGTACGAGCGCACGAGCGACGCCTCCGCCTCGAGCCCGATGTAGGAGTCGAAACCGGGTTTCAGGGTCTCGCGGTGGGGGTGCCACCAGCCCCGCCTCCTGGCTTCGACGGCCATCTGGATCAGGGAGTCTCGAGCCTCCCCGGTCACGCCGTACACATCGGTGAGGGCCGACACGTCCGAGGGGCGAGGCCGGGACAGGCCCGTCTCGTACCTCCAGACGGTGGTGTCGGTGGAGCCGATCCGCTCTGCCACCTCCACCCGTGTCAGGCCGCTGTCCTTTCGCAGACGGCTCAGTTCAGCCATCAGACGGCGATGACGGGCCGTGGGGCTGCGTCGAGAAGCCACGCATCTACCTCCCTCCGTCCTTTGATAGCAAATCTGCGGAATCCCAACATGAGGTATTGCAGTCCTTGATAGAACAGTTCACCGTGAGTGAGTGTGCCATCTCACAGGGCGATGTGTATGGAATATGCGTGTCAGGGAGTGAGGTCAATCATGACGACCGGACGGCGGGCCGTCTCACCCCGATCAACGGTGACCCTCAAAGGGGTTCCGGAGTCGGTGTCGGTGGCGCGGAGCCGGGTCAGGGAGCTCCTCGGTGAGGGGCATCCCGCGTCCGACGACGTCGTCCTCCTGGTGAGCGAGGTGGTGACGAACTCGGTGCTCCACTCCGGTTCCGGAGGGGGCGGCGAGGTCGCGATGACGGTGGCGGTGGGGTCGGCCGCGGTGCTGGTCGAGGTCTGCGACGCCGGGTCCGGGGCGTCGGCGCCGCACGTGCGCAACGACCCGGAGGCGGAGGGCGGGCGGGGCATGTTCCTGGTCGATCTGCTCGCCGACAACTGGGGCATCCAGGACGAAGCCCCCGAGGGGTCCAGGACGCTCTGGTTCGAGGTCGTCTTCTGAACCTCTCTCGCTTTCACCCCGCTCCTGGCCAGGGCGCGGAGCCGAGTTCCCGCCGCTCCCAAAATTTGGGCCTTTGCTAATCAACGCGGCTGTTTGACTCTCGGTGGAGGCACGCGACAAAACCCTAGAGTGCGTGCCTGAGGAGGACGCAGGTGAGACGCCGTCTGATCGTGGTGTTCGCCGCCCTGGCGCTGTTGTGCCTCGGTGTGACCGGGGCGGGAGCCTCGGCCGAGCCACAACCGAACAGCCAGTACAAGGTCCAGGGGCCGAGCACCGCCCAGCAGCGAAGCGCGGTGGCCGCCACCGGTGCCGCGATCGACCAGGTCGACCCCGACTCGGTCGTGATCACCGCCAGCGAGGCCGAGGTCGCCGAGATCAAGAAGCTCGGCCACACCGTCACGAAGATCCCCAGGTCGTTATACCCGACCGGGCCGGAGCAGCGCTCCGACTTCCCGTCGGCGGACTCCGGCTACCACAACTACGCCGAGATGACCGCCGCGGTGAACCAGATCGTCGCCGACCACCCGACGATCGCCCGCAAGATCAGCTACGGCACCTCGTACGAGGGACGCGACCTGATCGCCGTGAAGATCAGCGACAACGTCGCCACGGACGAGAACGAACCCGAGGTGCTGTTCACCCACCACCAGCACGCCCGCGAGCACCTGACCGTCGAGATGGCGATCTACCTGCTCAACCTGTTCACCGACGGGTACGCCACCGACAGCCGCATCGCCGGCCTGGTCAACGGCCGCGAGATCTGGATCATGCCGGACCTCAACCCCGACGGCGGCGAGTACGACATCGCCGCGGGCTCCTACCGCTCCTGGCGCAAGAACCGCCAGCCCAACTCCGGTTCCTCGGCCGTGGGCACCGACATGAACCGCAACTGGGGCCACAACTGGGGCTGCTGCGGCGGCTCCTCCGGCTCCCCCTCCAGCGACACCTACCGGGGCTCGGCGGCCGAGTCGGCCCCCGAGGTGAGGGCGGTGGCCAACTGGGTGCGCAGCCGGGTCGTCGGAGGCGTGCAGCAGATCAAGGCGCACATCGACTGGCACACCTACAGCGAGCTGATCCTGTGGCCGTACGGCTACACCTACAACGACACCGGCCCCGGCCTGACCCAGGACGACCGCGACGCCCACGCGGCCCTGGGCCAGAACATGGCCTCCACCAACAACTACACCCCCCAGCAGGCCAGCGACCTCTACATCACCGACGGCACGATCGACGACTGGCTGTGGGGCGTCTACAAGATCTTCAGCTACACCTTCGAGATGTACCCGGTCAGCTCCTCGCCGGGCTTCTACCCCCCCGACGAGCAGATCGTCCCGCAGACCACCCGCAACCGGGAGGCCACGCTGCGCTTCCTGGAATACGCCGACTGCGTCTACCGGATCATCGGCAAGGAGTCGCAGTACTGCGGCACCGGCACCCCGCCGGTGACCGTCTACTCCGACGAGTTCGAGACGGCGACCGGCTGGACGACCAACCCGTCCGGCACCGACACCGCCACCTCCGGCCAGTGGGAGCGCGGCGACCCCGAGGCCACCACCTCCAGCGGCGCCAAGCAGCTCGGCACCACCGTCAGCGGCACCAACGACCTGGTCACCGGCAGGCTCGCGGGCACCGCCGCGGGCGACCACGACATCGACGGAGGCATCACCAGCGTCCGGTCACCGGCCATCACCCTGCCGTCGACCGGGACGCTGAACCTGTCGCTGTCGTGGTATCTGGCGCACGGTTCCAACGCCTCCAGCGCCGACTTCCTGCGGGTCAAGGTCGTCGGCTCCACCACCACCCAGGTGTTCCAGCAACTCGGCGCGGCCTCCAACCGCAACGGTGCCTGGACCGTGGCCACGGCCGACCTGTCCGCCTTCGCGGGGCAGAGCGTCCGGATCCTGGTCGAGGCCGGTGACGCCTCCGGCGCCTCCCTGGTCGAGGCCGGGGTCGACAACGTCAAGATCACCCAGCAACCCTGATCCTCCCTCGGGGCGTCCCCACCGGGGGCGCCCCGGGCTTCAGGCGCGGCAGACCAGCTCGCCGTGGAGCAGCGACAGCCAGCCGTCCGGCTCCCCGGCCCAGGTCCGCCAGCCCTCCGAGACGCGGCGCAGGTCCTCCTGGGTGGCGGCGCCCGAGGCGAGCGCCTGGCGGGCCATGTCGGACTCCAGGATCCGCTCGGCCCACATGCCGCCCCACCACGCGCGGTCGTCGGGAGTGGCGAAGCACCAGGTCGAGGAGGTGGCCGAGACGTCGGTGAACCCGGCCGCGTGCGCCCACGACAGCAGCCGCCGTCCCGCGTCGGGTTCGCCGCCGTTGGCCCTCGCCACCCTCTGGTACAGGTCCAGCCACTCGTCAAGCTCGGGCGTCTCGGGGAACCAGGCGAACGCGGCGTAGTCGCTGTCGCGCACCGCGACGATCCCGCCCGGCCTGCAGACCCGCCGCATCTCGCGCAACGCCCGGACCGGGTCGCCGACGTGCTGCAGCACCTGGTGGGCGTGGACGACGTCGAAGGTGTCGTCGGGAAACTCCAGCGCGTGCGTGTCCGCCACGGCGAACGCGATGTCGGAGCGCCCGCGCCGCGCCGCCTCCGCGCGGGCCGGCCCGAGTGCCGCCTCGGTGATGTCGACCGCGGTGACCGCGCCGGGCGCGATCCGCTCCGCCAGGTCGACGGTGATGGTGCCCGGCCCGCAGCCCACGTCCAGCAGCGTCATGCCCGGCCTCAGGTGCGGCAGGAGGTGGGCCGCCGAGTTCTCCGCCGTACGCCACCTGTGGGACCTGAGCACGGACTCGTGGTGCCCGTGCGTGTATGTGGCGTCCTTGCCGGTCATGGGGTCCTCCCCGTTCTCGTCCGCTGGTCGGACCATAACACGGGTCTCATATCTCAAGAAAAATAGTCTCACTATATGAGCATCGTGAATGTGCCCCGACGCCCCCCGCGAGTGGCGTCGGGGCATGCGACGGACCGGTACCGGCACGTCCGGCCGGTACCGGGCGACGTCAGGGACGTCGGGCGCGTCAGAGGCGGAACTCCAGGTCGGGGACGATCTCGGCGACGTCCATCTGGGCCTTCTGAAGCCTGCCCGAATGGTCCCAGTTCATCGCCTGCCACCGGGTGAACTGGTCGAGGACCCACACCCCCGACTGGCGGCTGCCGTTGCCCGACTTGCCGTTGCCGCCGAAGGGCAGGTGGGCCTCAGCGCCGGAGGTGGAGTTGTTGACGCTGACCATGCCCGCGCCGATGCCCTCGCGGAAGCGGAAGGCCGACGCCGGGTCGGTGGTGTAGATGGACGAGGAGAGCCCGTAACCGGGGAGGTTGGCCAGGTCGACGGCCTCGTCCAGCGCGCCGAAGGGCGTCACGCCGACGATGGGGCCGAAGGTCTCCTCCAGGAAGAGCCGGTCATCGGGACGGACGCCGTCCACGACCACCGGGTGGTAGTAGAGGCCGCCGTCCCCGGTGAAGTCGCCGCGCGGATTGTCCGGGGTGATGCGGCCGACGGGACCGGAGACGACCGCGTGATGCGGCTGGATCCAGCCCAGGTACTCCTCGTAACGCGAGGCGAACCTCCGGTCGAGCAGCGGCCCGCACAGCACGTCTCCCGCGGGGTCGCCGACCGCGGCCCCGGCCACGGCGCGTGCGTACCGGCGGAGGAACTCCTCGTGGACGCTCTCGTGCACGATCACCGTGCCGAGCGACGTGCAACGCTGCCCGGCGGTGCCGAAGCCGGCGAACAGCGCGCCCTCCACGGCGAGGTCGAGGTCGGCGTCGGGCATGACCACCATCGGGTTCTTCCCGCCCAGCTCCAGGCAGGGGGACTGCAGGTGGCGCCCGCACAGCTCGCCGACGCGGCGGCCCACCTCGGTGGAGCCGGTGAACCCGACCTTGTGCACCGTGCCCTCGGCCAGCGCCGCCTCCAGGCCCTCGAACGTCGCGGCGCCGTCGGCGAGGACCAGGTTCAGCACGCCGTCGGGCAGACCGGCCGCGGTGAACAGCCGGTAGAGCGCGTGCGCGGAGGCCGCCGCGTACTCGGCGGGCTTCCACACCACCGCGTTGCCGCACAGCAGCGCCGGGACGAGGTACCACGACGGCACCGCGACAGGGAAGTTGCCCGCGGTGATCACCGCGGCCACCCCCACGGGGACCCGGAAGGTGAACAGGTTCTTGTCCGGCATCTCGGAGGGAACCGTCTGCCCGTACAGCCGCCTGCCCTCGCCGAGGAAGAAGTCGCACGTGTCGACGATCTCGCGTACCTCGCCCAGCGCCTCGGCGTACGGCTTGCCGATCTCGCGGGTGACCAGGCGGGCCAGCTCTTCCGCGTTGGCCTCCACCAGGCGTCCGATCGAGGCGATCACCCGTCCCCGGACGGGCGCGGGGACCCGCGCCCACTCCCGCTGCGCGGTGGCGGCCGTGCGGCACGCGGAGGAGAACGTGCTCGCGTCCGCCAGCCGGACCCGCGCGACCACCTCGTCCACGCGAGCCGGGTTGACCGACTCGTAGGCCGTGCCGCTGGACGTTTCTTTTCCGCCGATGACGGAGACGATCTCGCTGGTCACCTTCGACCTCCCGGTGTCGACCTGTGACCGCATTCTCCCCGCGCCGGGGGAGACCGTCACATCGACCGGGAGGGCGTTCGCGTCATCTTCCCCAACGGCCCGTCCGTCACGGTGTCCGTCGCAGCGTCCGTCACGTCATCCGCACGCCGCCCGTCAGACCATCCGGAAGTCGGCGAAGTCGAAACCGGGGGAGACGACGCAGCTCACCAGCACGCCCTCGGCCCCGGCCGGGCGGGCGGCCTGCCAGGTGCCGCCGGGCACCACGGCCTGGAGGACCTGCCCCTCCTCCACCAGCGGCCCCAGGGTCACGGTGCCGGAGGGCCGGCCCTCATGACCGCCGAGGATCAGCGTCAGCGGGCCGCCCCGGTGCCAGAACCACACCTCGTCGGAGGCGACCACGTGCGGGCGCGACTCCTCGCCCGGCTCCAGCAGGAAGTAGATGCCGGTGGCGGTGGCCCGCGTGCCGGCGTACCCGGGCGGGGCGAGGTCGACGGAGGTCCTCCAGGTCTCGCGGAACCAGCCGCCCTCGGGGTGCGGCAGCAGGTCAAGGGCCTCGGCGAGCGGAGGGCGCGAAGGGGTCGTCATCGCACCGATTCTAGGGACCCGGTCCCGGAGGGCGTGCCGTGGGACGGCCGTCGAGGACGGGCCCGGATTTGTCGGCGGGGTTGGCTAGGTTCGGTCCGTGATCGAACGGTGGAACCGGGATCAGGTGCTGGCGCTCGCGCCCGACGCCTCGTCCCAGAAAGCGGCCCGGGGAATCTCCTCCCCCGGCAAGTGGTCGGGGTCCGGAGCCACCGCCGACGCGGTGTGGGGCGAGTGCGCGGGCAGTGGCTCCAAGCCCTACCGGACGTGTGTCGACCTGTCCGAGCCCGCCTACCGATGCAGCTGCCCCAGCAGGAAGTTCCCGTGCAAGCACGCTCTCGGCCTGCTGCTCCTGTGGTCGGCCGACGGTGTCCCCGCCGCCGGGGAGCCCGCCGACTGGGTGGGCGAGTGGCTCGACGGGCGGCGCGGCCGCGCGGCCAGGGCCGCTGAGGCGGGGACGGCCCGCGCCGCCAAGGCCGCCGAGGCCGGTCCCGCGGACGGCCGCCGGGCCGCGCGGCGCGAGCAGCGGGTGACCGCGGGGCTGTCGGACCTGGAGCGCTGGCTCGCCGACCAGATCAGGCAGGGCATCGCCGGGTCACGGCGCCACGACCTGTGGGACGACCTGGTCAAACGCCTGGTCGACGCCCAGGCGCCCGCCGTCGCGGGCTCGCTGTCCCGCCTCGGCGCCGTGCTGGACGGCGACGACTGGCCCGCTCGCCTGCTCGGCGAGTACGCGCTGCTGCACCTGCTCTGCGTGGCCCACCGCCGTCTTTCCGTCCCGGACGGCGACGGGGCCGGTTCCCAGGGGGCGGATCGGGAAGCGGCCCCCGCCGAGCTTCTCGAAAGGGTGCGCGACCGGATCGGCTTCCCGGTGACGAAGGAGGAGGTGCTCGCCCGCGGTGCCGTCCGCGACCGGTGGGACGTGCTGGGACGGCGCGACGAGGAGCACGACCGGCTGATCGCGCGCCGGGTCTGGCTTCGCGGGCGCTCGACGGGCCGGGCGGCCCTGGTGCTCTCCTTCGCCCCGGTCGGGCAGGCGCTCGACGCCTCGCTCGTCACCGGCACGACCATCGACGCCGACCTGGCGTTCTATCCCGGTTCGGCCCCGCTGCGCGCGGTGGTCGCCGCCCGTCACGATTCCCCTCGCCGTGACGCCGTCCAGCACGGTGCCGCTCGTCACGACCCCGTTCCGGATGATCCCGCCGGGGACGAACACCTCGGCGATGACGCCGTCCGGGACGAACCCGTCGGTGACGACGCCGTCCGTCACCGTGTCGCCCCGGCCGGTCCGCCGCCCGGCTCGACCGTCGAGCAGGCCCTCGACGAGGTGGCCGAGGCCCTGGCCGGTGACCCCTGGCTCGACTCCTGGCCGCTCGTGCTGGCGGGGGTGACTCCCGCGGGGAGCGGTTCGCGGCTCCTGGCCGGGCCCTCCGGCGGGTTGCCGCTCCACCCGTCCGCGGGCACCCCGTGGCGGCTGGTCGCCACCTCCGGCGGTCACCCGCTGACCGTCGCCGTCGAATGGACCCCGAGGGGACTGCGTCCCCTCACGACCTGGGACGAGGAAGACCGGGTGATCGTCCTGTGAGCACCTCCGCCGAATGGGAGGACCTGGTGTCCGCCGCGCTCGTCGGGACCGACCGTCGCCCCCTGCCCGGTCAGGGGGCGAGCGAGGTCGAGCTGCTCGGGCGCGCGGCCGTGCACACGCTGCGGACGCGCGCCGGGCGGAGGCCGGTCGTCCCGGCCGAGCCGCCCGCCGTCGCGGCCCCCGAGGAGCAGCCCGCGGTCTCGCGCGCCGCGGGCGACAGGCTCGCCCGCATCCTCGGGGGTGAACAGCCGAGGCTGCTCACCGAGTGGCTGGAGACCGCGGCCGCGCGCGGATACCGCCTCTCGCCGCACCTGCTGCCCGAGCTTCTCGACCACGCGGCCAAGGACCGGTCGATCCGCCCGCACCTCGGGGTCCTGGCCGGAAACCGCGGACGCTGGCTGGCGGGACTGAACCCGGCGTGGGGCTTCCTGCTGGAGGAGGTCACCGGGATCGCCGGCACCGGCTCCGACGGGGTCTCCCAGGTCTGGGAGTTCGGCACCTCCGGTGACCGCCGCGTCCACCTGGGAGCGCTGCGGGCGGCCGACCCGGCGCGGGCGAGGGAGCTGCTCGCCGCCACCTGGGAGAAGGAGACGCCCGACGACCGGGCGGCTTTCCTGGAGGTCCTCGTCACCGGGCTCTCACCCGACGACGAGCCGTTCCTGGAGGCCGCCCTCGACGACCGCCGCCGCGAGGTCCGCCATCGGGCCGCCGACCTGCTCACCCGCCTCCCCGAGTCGCGCCTGGCCCTGCGCATGGCCGAGCGGGCCGCCCGGTACGTCACCGTCGTCGGCGACGAGATCCACGTCGACCCGCCGGTGGCCTGTGACAGCGCCCTGGAGCGCGACGGCGTCCGGGCCAAGGCGCCCCGGGGGACCGGCGAGCGGAGCTGGTGGCTGCAGCAGACCGTGGCCCGCACCCCGCTCGGTGTCTGGCCCTCACTGCTCGGACGGCCGCCCCGCGAGCTCGTCCGATTGAAGATCGTCGACTGGGGCCGCGAGGTCATGGCCGGATGGGTCAGGGCCTCCGTCCTCCAGGCCGACCCGGAGTGGGCGCTGGAGCTCTTCACCTGGGATCCGCTCGCCGACCTGCTGGCCGCGCTGCCCCGCGACAAGCAGGAGGTCGTCGCCGCCGACTTCGTCCGGTGGCACGGGCTGGACGGTCAGCTGATCATGGTTCTCGGCGGGGCCGCGGCCCCGTGGGGACCCACCCTGGCCAGGGCCGTCCTCCAGAAGATCATCGATGTCTCCGGCACCCAGCCGTGGAACCTCGGGGAGCTGGTCAAGCTCGCCGGCGAACGCATCGACCCCACCCTGCACGGCCTGGCCGGACGGCTCTCGCCGGAGCCGCCCATCCAGGAGGTCGCCGCCCTCCTGCGTTTCCGTGACGACATGTTGAAGGAGCTCACGTAGTGACAACGGTTCTGCGGGCCCATGCCGAAGACCAGTACGCCGAGGAGCTGGCGATCCTGGCCAAGGGCGACGATCGCCCCCGCCCGCCGGGGTGGAAACTGTCTCCCTGGGCGGTGACCGCCTACGTCCTCGGCGACGGGGACCAGATCAGCCCCAAGTACATCGGGCCGCGGCGCATCGTCGAGGTGGCCGTGGCGACGCTCGCCACCGACCGCGCGCTGCTGCTGCTCGGCGTGCCGGGCACCGCCAAGACCTGGCTGTCCGAGCACCTGGCCGCCGCGATCAGCGGTGACTCCACCCTCCTGGTGCAGGGAACGGCGGGCACCGCGGAGGAGGCCGTCCGCTACGGCTGGAACTACGCCAGGCTGCTGGCCGAGGGTCCGTCCATGGAGGCGCTCACGCCGAGCCCGGTGATGCGGGCGATGGCCGAGGGACGGCTCGCCCGCGTGGAGGAGCTGACCCGCATGCCCTCCGACGTCCAGGACGCGCTGATCACCGTGCTGTCGGAGAAGACGCTGCCGATCCCCGAGCTCAACCGGGAGGTCCAGGCCGCGCGCGGTTTCAACGTCATCGCCACCGCCAACGACCGGGATCGCGGCGTCAACGACCTGTCGAGTGCGCTGCGCCGCCGGTTCAACACCGTCGTGCTGCCGGTTCCCGCCACCGCGGAGGAGGAGGTGGACATCGTCTCCCGGCGGGTCGGCCAGCTCGGCCGCTCCCTGGAGCTGCCAGAGACCCTCACAGGTCTGGAGGAGATCCGCCGCGTCGTCACGGTCTTCAGGGAACTGCGCACCGGCGTCACCGAGGACGGCCGCACCAAGGTCAAGTCCCCCAGCGGAACGCTCAGCACCGCCGAGGCCATCTCCGTCCTCACCAACGGCATCGCCCTGGCCGCGCACTTCGGTGACGGGGTGCTCCGCCCCTCCGACGTGGCGGCCGGCATCGTCGGCGCCGTGATCCAGGACCCGGTCTCCGACCGCGTCGTCTGGCGCGAATACCTGGAGACCGTGGTGCGCGAGCGCCAGGACTGGCGCGACTTCTACCGGGCCTGCCGTGACGCGGGCTGAGGCGGCCCCCGGGACGGGCGCGTTCCCGATTCCCTCGTTCTCGCCCCTCTCGCTTTCGGCTCCCATGTCTCCGACCCCCATGTCTCCGAACCCCGTGTTTCCGGCCCTCGCGTCGCCGGTGCCGCCGATGACGGCGGTCCCCCGGCCGGCCGGGGGGCGCGGATGAGCGTCTCCGTGCTGGGCATCCGGCACCACGGCCCGGGGTCGGCGCGGTCCCTGCGCGACGAGCTCGAACGTCTCAAGCCGGACGTCGTGCTCATCGAGGGCCCGCCCGAGGCCGACGAGCTGGTCACGCTGGCCCATGACCCCGATCTCCAGCCGCCGGTCGCGTTGCTCGCCCACGTGCCGGGCGAGCCGTCCACGGCCGCGTTCTGGCCGTTCGCGGTGTTCTCCCCCGAGTGGCAGGCGATCCGCCACGCCGTCGCGGCGGGCGTCCCGGTCCGCTTCTGCGACCTGCCGGCCGTGCACAGCCTCGCCTCCCGCCCCGGCGCGAGCGGTCACGCGGAGCCGGGGGAGACCGGTGACGCCGGACCTGCGGAACCCCGGGAGGGGGAGACGCCGGAGGGCGCCGGCGCGCGGGGACCGGACGGGAGGGTCCCCGGCTCCCAGGGGGAGACGACCGGTGGTGAGAGGGACGGCGACACTCACGGTGAGCCGGACGACGTCGCCCCGGAGGCCGTGCGGATCGATCCGATCGGGGCTCTCGCCCGCGCCGCCGGGTACGACGACCCGGAGCGGTGGTGGGAGGACGCGGTCGAGCACCGTGGCGACACCCCGTTCCACATGATCGCTCAGGCCATGGAGGCCGTCCGCGAGGGGCACGTCGCCGACGAGTACGAGGCGCGGCGCGAGGCCTTCATGCGTCGCACGATCCGCAGGGCGGTCAGAGACGGGTTCGAGCGGATCGCCGTGGTCTGCGGGGCCTGGCACGTCCCCGCGCTGGCGGGCACGGCGCGTGAGGGCGCGCCGTGGGGGGCCGGGCTGCCCACCGTGAAGGCCGACGACGCGCTGCTCAGGGGGCTGCCCAAGGTCAGGGCCGAGATGACCTGGGTGCCGTGGACGTACGGGCGGCTGGCCGCCTGGAGCGGGTACGGCGCGGGAGTGACCTCCCCGGGCTGGTACCACCACCTGTTCGCCTCACCCGACCGGCCGGTCGAGCGGTGGCTGACCGGTGCGGCCGGGGTGCTCCGCGAGGAGGACCTGCCGGTCTCCTCCGCGCACGTCATCGAGGCGGTACGGCTCGCGGAGAGCCTGGCCGTGCTCAGGGGGCGGCCGCTGGCCGGGCTGGCGGAGGTCACCGAGGCGGTCAGGGCGGTGCTGTGCGAGGGCGACGACCTGCCGGTGGAGCTGATCCAGCGGCGCATGGTCGTGGGGGAGCGGCTCGGCCAGGTGCCCGACGCCACCCCGATGGTCCCTCTCCAGCGCCACCTGCGCGAGGAGCAGCGGCGGGTGAAACTCAAGCCCGAGGCGCTCGAGCGGGAGTACGACCTCGACCTGCGCAAACCCCTCGACCTGGAGCGCAGCAGGCTGCTGCACCGGTTGCGCCTGCTCGGCGTCGACTGGGGCACTCCCCGCGAGAGCAGGGGTAAGGGCACCTTCCGTGAGTCGTGGTCGCTCGCCTGGCGGCCCGAGTTCGACATCGACCTGATCGAGGCGGGCGCCTGGGGCACGACCGTCCCCGCGGCGGCCGCCGCCCGCGTCCGTGACCTCGCCGACGGGGGAGGGCCGTCCGGCCGGACCATTCGGGGCCGGGCGCCCGGCGGGACGTCCGGTCCGGGAGGAGGCGGTCCTGGAGGGAGCGGGCCGGGTGGGAGCGGGCCGGGTGGGAGCGGGGGGGCCGGCGGCATGTCCGGCGGCGTCACGCTGGCCGGGCTCACCGGCCTGGTGGAGCGCTGCCTGCTCGCCGACCTGCCGGAGGCGCTGCCGCACGTGCTCGACGCCCTGTCGGCGCGGGCCGCGCTCGACGGTGACGTCACGCACCTGATGGCCGCGCTCCCCGCCATGGTCCGCGCCCAGCGCTACGGCGACGTGCGCGGCACCCCCGCCACCGGCCTGGTCACCATCGTCGAGGCCATGCTCACCAGGATCTGCGTCGGCCTCGGCGGGGCCGTCACCGGTCTTGACGACGACGCCGCCCGCGACCTGATCCGCCACGTCGACGCCGTCCACGCCGCCGTCGCCCTGCTCGACACCGGACCCGTCCGCCCGGACGGTTCCCGTGCCCTCGGCGGTCCCGGGGAAATCGACGGTTCCGGGGAAAAGGACGGTTCCGGGGAAAGGGGCGTGTCCGAGGGAGCGGGCGCGGGTGGCTCGCGAGTCCAGGGAGGTTCGGCCGGTTCCGGGGAGGAGACGCCGCAGGGCCGGTGGCTGGTGGCGCTGCGCGGGGCCTCCGGCCGCGCCGACCTGCACGGGCTCATCGAGGGACGGCTCACCAGGATCCTGCTGGACGCCGCCGACCTCGACACGGCCGAGGTGGGACTGCGGATGTCGCGGGCGATGTCGGCGGGGCACCCGCCGGCGAGGGCGGCCGCCTGGATCGAGGGGTTCCTGTCCGGGGGCGGGCTGCTGCTCGTGCACGATCCCAGGCTGCTCGGGCTGGTCGACGAGTGGCTCACCGGGCTCGCCCCGGAGACCTTCGTCGATGTGCTGCCCCTGCTCCGCAGGACGTTCGGTGCCTTCGCCGCCCCGGAGCGGCGCTCGATCGGCTCGCGCGTCCGTTCCCTGGGGGCGGGCACCGGCGGCCTGGCGCCGGACGCGGAGGACTTCGACGAGGAGCGCGCGGCGGCGGCCGTGCGGACCGTGCTGACGATTCTGGGGCCGGCGACCGCGGAGCCGGCGATCGAGGGAAGGACGGGCAGTGCCGATGGATGAGAGGCTCCGCCGCTGGCGGATGGTCCTGGGCGGCGACGCGGACGGCACCGGGTGTTCGCTCACCGGGACCGACGCCCAGATGGACGGCGCGCTGGCCGCGCTGTACAACGGCGGCGGTGGTGGTGGTGCTTCGGCCGAGCGGAGCGGGGGCCTGGGCGCCTCCGCGCCCAGGGTGGCGCGCTGGCTGGGCGACATCCGCTCCTATTTCCCCTCGACCGTCGTCCAGGTCATGCAGAAGGACGCCGTCGACCGGCTGAACCTGACCCGGTTGCTGATGGAGCCGGAGATGCTGGACGCGGTCGAGCCGGACGTCCACATGGTCGGCACGCTCCTGTCGCTCAACCGGGTGATGCCCGAGAAGGCGCGCGAGTCGGCCAGGGCGCTGGTGCGCAAGGTCGTCTCCGAGCTGGAGCGGAAACTCGTGCAGAAGACGAAGGCCGCCGTGACCGGCGCCCTGGACCGCTCGGCCAGGACCCACCGGCCCAAGCGGGCCGCCGACATCGACTGGGACCGCACGATCCGGGCCAACCTGAAGAACTACCTGCCCGAGCGCAACACCGTGATCCCGTCGAGGCTGGTCGGATACGGCAGGCGGCAGCGGGCCGTCCAGCGCGAGGTCGTGCTCTGCATCGACCAGAGCGGGTCGATGGCCGCCTCCGTCGTCTACTCGAGCGTCTTCGGCGCGGTGCTCGCCTCGATGAGCTCGCTGAGGACCTCGCTGGTCGTCTTCGACACGGCGGTCGTCGACCTCACCGACCAGCTCCACGACCCGGTGGAGCTGCTGTTCGGCACCCAGCTCGGCGGCGGCACCGACATCAACCGGGCCATCGCCTACGGCCAGGGTCTCATCACCCGCCCCAGTGACTCGATCTTCATCCTGATCAGCGACCTCTACGAGGGCGGCGTACGGGAGGAGATGCTCCGCAGGGTCGCCCAGATGACCGCGGGCGGTGTCCAGGTGATCGTGTTGCTCGCGCTCTCCGACGAGGGCGCGCCCTTCTACGACCACGACAACGCCGCGGCGCTCGCGGCCATGGGGGTGCCCGCCTTCGCCTGTACTCCCGACGCCTTCCCCGACCTGATGGCCGCGGCGATCGAGCGCCGCGACATCGGCCAGTGGGCGGAACGCCGGCTGGAGCGCGCCGCCACCTGATCCCGTCCCGGCGAGGGCGGCAGGGCCACGGGGGCCTGCCCTCGCCGGGACGCCAGGGAGGGCCGGGTCACCTTCGGAGGCCGCGGTACTCGGGGCGCCGTGAACGGGCGGGCCCTCGGGAGCCCGCCCGTTCGCCGGTGGGTGTCAGTGCGCGACCTCCTGCTCGGCCCGCGCCCGCCGGGGGAGGAGGAAGGCGGTCACGAAGGTGACGGCGAGCAGGCCCACCTCGACCCAGATCGTCAGCAGCATCGCGTCCTCAAGGCTGCGGCCCTGCTTGACCAGGCCGAAGAAGAGCGTCCCGATCGCCGCCGTGCCCAGGGCGCCGCCGAGCTGCTGGACGGCGGTGAGGGTGCCGGAGGCGGAGCCGGACTCGTGGGGCTCCACCCCGGCCAGCACGATGTCGAAGAACGGCGCCATGATCAGGCTCATCCCCGCGCCGGTGAGCAGCAGGGCGGGTGCGAGCTGCCAGGGGGTGACGCCCATGCCCGCGATGTTCAGGGTGAGGGCGACCCCCGTGACGCCCCCGGCCATCGCGACCGCGCCGATGTGGATCAGCCTGCGACCCACCTTCCTCGCCAGTCCCGAGGCGTTGACGAGGCCGAAGCCGACCAGGGTGCCGATGGCGTTCGGCAGGCCCGCGAGCCCCGCCTTCAACGGGTCGTAGCCCAGGGCGATCTGGGTGTAGAGCCCGAACACCAGGGAGAAGCCGATCATCCCGGCGAAGAAGACGAGACCGGTGATCAGGCCGCCGGTGAAGGAGCGCTTGCGGAACAGGCTCATCACCACCAGCGGGTCGCCGCCCGCGCGCTCCTTGCGGGACTGGTGCAGGCAGAAGAGCGCGAAGACCGGGATCGAGGCGGCCATCAGGGCGAAGGTCCACGCGGGCCAGTCGAGGTCGCGACCCTGGACCAGGGGGAAGATCAGCAGGAAGGAGGCGGCCGAGATGAGCCCGGTGCCGGTCAGGTCCAGGCGCGAGGCGTGCGAGGGTTTCGACGCGGGCAGGTAGCGGAGCGCGCCGAGGAGGGCGATCAGGCCGACCGGCAGGTTGATCAGGAAGATCATGCGCCATCCGGTGCCGAAGAAGTCGCCGTCGACGAGCCAGCCCGCGAGGACGGGGCCCGCCACCGTGGACAGCGCCATGACCGGGCCGAACGCGCCGAACGCCGCGGCCAGCTCTTTGGGCGGGAAGACCTCCTTGATGATGCCGAGGCCCTGCGGCACCATCACCGCCCCGGCCAGGCCCTGCAGCACCCGCGCGCCGATCAGCATCTCGGGGGAGGTGGCCAGGCCGCACAGCAGCGAGAACAGGGTGAAGCCGAGGGCGCCGGCCACGAACATGCGCCTGCGCCCGTAGAGGTCGCCGAGGCGGCCCCCGGTGACGAGGCCGATGGCCATCGCCAGGGTGTATCCGGCGCTGAGCCACTGGATCATGCTCGACGAGCCGCCCAGCTCCTTCTGGATGGACGGCGCCGCGATGATCGTGATCATGGCGTCCATCAGGTCCATCACCTCCGCGGCGAGAACCACGAAGAGGGCGGGCCAGCGCCATCGGTACGGCTCCGCGCCGGTGGGTGAGGAGCCGGTCTCGACCGTGTGTGTCATGGGGGATCCGATCTGGGGAGTCGATGGCCGAAGAACAGTGTTCGTTGACTGCGAACACTGTTTTATAAACGAACGACGTTTGAGTCAAGTACGTCGTTCGCAGCAAACGAACGATGTTCGTAAAAAGTACGGTGTTCGCGACCGTGATCCGCCGCGGTATAGGATCGGCGCGTGACCGAGATCCCCGTCCCGCCGTGGCGCAAGACCCGCAAGGTGAGCGCTCCGCGAACCGTCCTGAGCAGGGATCTCATCGTCGCCACCGGGCTGCGTCTCATCGACGCCGAGGGGCTGGACGCGCTGAGCATGCGCCGTGTCGCCCAGGAGCTCGGCACCGGTCCCGCCTCGCTCTACGCCCACGTGGCGAACAAGGAGGAGCTGCTCGACCTGATGTACGACGAGGTCGTGGGCGAGATCCACGTGCCCGAGCCCGAGCCGGAGCGCTGGCTGGAGCAGCTCAGGGAGATGGTCCTCGACGCCTTCCGGGTCTTCAGCGCCCACGCCGACATCGCCAGGGTCGGCCTGGCGGGCATCCCGACCGGGCCCAACGCGCTGCGGGTGGCCGAGGGGCAGCTGGCCGTCATGCTCGCGGGCGGTGTGCCGCCCAGGGCCGCCGCCCTGATGATCGACCGCCTCGGTCTGTACGTCTGCTCGGACGCCTACGAGGGGTCGCTCTACGTCAACCGGCAGCGCGGCAGCGGCAAGGACCTGGCGAGCTTCCTGGGTGAATTCTTCGGTCAGATCGCCGCGTTCTACCGCAGCCTGCCCGTCGACCGGTTCCCCAACATCGTCGCCCAGGTCGACACCTTGATGGCCGCCAACGGCACCGAGCGGTTCGAGTTCGGGCTCGACCTGCTCCTGCGGGGCCTGGTCTCCCACGTCCAGGACGCCGGTCCTACGACCAAGGGCTGATCCGAAAGCCTGATGTGTGCCACCGCGCGCGGGCCGTACCGTCGACCCCATGACTACCGTGATGACCGACGAGCCTCCTGCCGGGATATTCGCCCGGAGTCACCGCGCCCTGACGGTGGGGATGGTGGCCCTCATCTCCCTGGCCGCCTTCGAGTACCTCGCGGTGGCCACCGCCATGCCGGTCGTGGCCGACGAGCTGGACGGTCACGCGCTGTACGGGCTGGCGTTCAGCGGGGCGCTCGCGGCCGGGGTGGTCGCGACGGTGCTGGGCGGGTGGTGGGGCGACCGCGGGGGGCCGGTCGCGCCGCTCTGGACCGGGGTGGCGGTCTTCGCCGCCGGGCTGGTCGTCGCCGGGGTGGCGCCGACGATGGACGTGTTCGTCGCGGGCCGGTTCGTCCAGGGCTTCGGCGCGGGCATCCTGCAGGTCTCGATGTACGTGCTGGTCTCACGCTCCTACCCGGCGGATCTTCATCCCCGGGTGTTCTCGATCTTCGCGACCGCCTGGGTGGTGCCCTCCATGGTGGGGCCCGCGATCACCGGCGTCGTGGTGGAGAACGCGGGCTGGCGCTGGGTCTTCATCGGAGTGACGGCGATCCTCCTCCCGGCGGCCCTGCTGCTCTGGCGCGGGCTGGCCTCCGCGCCGATGACGGAGCCGATGACGGAGCCGGTGACAAGGCCGGTGACGGAGCAGGGGCCGGTGCCGGGGGCGGTGTCGGAGACAGTGTCGGGGGCGATGCCGGAGCGGCCGTCCGGTGCCCGTTCCTCGATCGCGCACCGGCTGGGCTGGGCGCTGCTCGTCGCGGCCGGAGCCGCGCTCATGCAGTACGGCGCGTCGGCACTCACGCGCTCCGGCGGTGCGGTGCCCGGCACCGGGCTCGTCCTGCTCGCCGCCGGTCTGGCCATGCTGGTCGCGGCGCTGCCCCGGCTGCTCCCCCCGGGAACCCTGCGCGCGGCCCGCGGCCTGCCATCGGTGATCTCCCTGCGGGGGATCGCGGCGGGCGCGGCCATCGGCGGCGAGGCGTTCCTGCCGCTGATGCTCAACGAGGAACGCGGCCTGTCGCTGACCATGGCCGGGCTCACCCTGACCGGTGGCGCGCTGAGCTGGTCGTTCGGTTCCTGGGTGGTGGGCCGCAAGCGGTTCGACCGGGTCCTGGTGCTGCGCTCCGGCTCGGTGCTGATCGCCGTGGGCCTCGCGCTGATGGGCCTGACCGTCTTCGCCGCCGTCCCGGTCGCCACCGCCTTCCTCGGCGAGATCCTGCTCGGGCTCGGCATGGGCATCGTGTACCCGACGCTGTCGGTGCTCATCCTGGAGCTGTCGCCCCCGGGCGAGGAGGGGGAGAACAGCGCGTCGCTCGGCGTCGCCGAGTCGGTCTACACGGTCGTCGCGGTAGCGGTCACCGGAGCGCTCCTGGCGGCCCTGGGCGCCTCCGTCGCCGTCTACGTGCTGTGCTTCGGGCTGACGGCGCTGATGGCGGCCACCGGAGCCCTGGTCTCCGGACGCGTCCTTCCCCGGAGCTGAGCTCCCCCGTCCTGCGACCCCTCAAGCACTCCCGGCCCCCTGGTCCCGGTCTCTCCGAGCCGGAAAGGACGGAAGTACCGGACCGGATTCCCCCTCCGCGCCGGAGGCGTTCCCGGGCCATCGTGGCACCATGGGAAGAACGCCGTTCTTCGCGGTGTTGAGGGGGGAGTCCCGCCTCCGGGCGGGATTCGCGTTTCCAGAGCCCGGGTCCTCCGAGCCTGGGAAGTCGTCGGAGCCCGGAGTCGTCCGGGCTCGGAGAGGTCCAGGGGGGTCCATGCCGCGCGTCCGTGAGCTTGAGGTGTTCCGGCTGGTCCTGCCGTACGGCAGGCGGCCGGAGAGCATCCTCGTCCGGCTCACCGACTACGGCGGCATGACCGGGTGGGGAGAGGTCGTCGACGCCGATCCCAAGACCTGGGTCGCGTTGGAGGAGGGGCTCGCCCAGGCGCTGATCGGCGTCGACTGGGAGCATCCCGACGAGCTGGGAGCCGTCCCCGGGGGGTCCGCCGCCGACATGGCCTGCTGGGACCTGTGGACGAAGATGCGCGGGGTGCCGCTGGCCCACGCGCTCGGCGGCACCCGCACCTCCCTCATGGCCACCGTCAGGATCGGCGCCGACCGCAACCTGGAGAGCCTGGTCGCGAGGGTGAACCGGCACGTCTGCGCCGGGTACGCCCACGTCACCCTGGACGTCCACCCCGGCTGGGACATCGAGCCGCTGCGCGCCGTCCGCCGGGCGTACCCCGCGCTGGGCATCGGCGTGGACGCCCGCGGCGCCTACACCGACGTCGACGCCCTCGAGGCGCTGGACGCCTACACGCTCTCCGTCATCGAACGCCCCTTCACCGGTCTCGCGAGTCTCGGCGACCATGCCGACCTGCAGGAGCGCGTCGCCGCCCCGGTGCTGCTCGAGGTCGCCTCGGCCGCCGAGCTGGACGAGGCGATCACCGCGAGGGCGGGCCGGGCGCTGCTGCTCCGTCCCGCGGCCCTGGGCTCCCTGCGCGAGGTGCGACGGGTGCACGACCGCGCGGTACGCGCCGGATGGGAGATCGCCTGCGCCGGGGGCAAGGGCACCGGGCTGGCCCGCGCGGCCACCGTCGCCGCGGCCAGCCTGCCCGGCTGCGGCCTGCCCTGCGACGTGGCCGAGCCGCCGCGCAGCGCGCAGATCGTCGACCCGCCGGTCGGTGCCTCGGGCGGCGTGGTGGCGGTGCCGCTCACCCAGGCGGGCCTCGGTCACCGCATCGACGAGGACCGGGTCCGCCGCCTGTCCAAGGAGTCGTACTCGGTCTAGCCCGCGGCCCGCGCGGGGAGCCGGCCCGGCCGCCCGGTCGCACCCTGGCCTGTCCGCCGCCGGCCGGAGGCGAACGGGAGACGAACGGGGAGACGAACGGGGAGACGAACGGGAGACAGGGCCCCGCTCAGCCGCAGCCTTCGGTGATGCCCTTGGGAGAGGTCGGATCGGGTTTCGCCGTGGTGCTCGTCCCGGGGCGGGGGGTGCGGGTGGGTCCTCGCTCAGCCGCAGTCTTCGGCGTGGTGGTGGGGGCCGCGGTGGCGGTGAGGGGGCGCCGGGTGACGGCCGAGGCGCGCAGGGCCTTGGCGGTGACCGTGCGGATCCTGCTCCAGTCGGGGTAGCCGGTGTTGATCAGCGGTGGGACGAACTGGACGCTGGTCACCTTCGCGTTCTTGACCTTCAGCGCCAGCGGGACCAGGTGCTCCAGCATCGGGCGCGGGATGTCGGTGCGCAGCAGTTCCTTGGTGGCCAGCGCGACCTGGTTGAAGCGGGACAGCACGGTCGCCGGGTCCGACTGGGAGAGCAGGGCGCCCAGCACGCAGCGCTGGCGTCCCATCCGGGTGTAGTCGTCGCTGTTGGTGCGCGAGCGGGCGAACCACATCGCGTCGGCGCCGCGCAGCTTGCGGGTTCCGGCCTTGACCAGGCCCTCGTTGTACTTGCCGAAGACCACGTCCTGGGGAACGGTCAGCGTCACGCCCCCGATCGCGTCGATCAGCCGGGCGAAGCCCCACATGTTGACGAGGGCGTACCAGTCGATCTTCAGGCCCAGCGTGTAGCCGACCGTGTCGATGAGCGTCTTGGTGCCCTGGCCCTTACGGCCCCCGAAGATCTCGGGGTGGGAGTCGGCGTACTCCCAGACCGCGAAGAGCAGATCCTCGCGCGAGCCGTCGGGGTTGGCCGGGAGCCGGAACCCCTCGGGGAAGCGTTTCGCCATGGGGGAGCCGGGCACGAAGCGGACGTTCTCCAGGTTGCGCGGCAGGCTGAGCAGCACGGTGTTGCCGGTCTTGACGTCCACGCTGGCCACGTTGATGCTGTCGGTCCGCACGCCCACCCGATGGGTGTCGGCGTCGCCGCCGAGCAGCAGGATGTTCACCCGGCTGCGGCCCGCCCACGGGTCGTCCTCGCCGCCCCCGCCCCCGTCGCTCGCCGGGCGCGGCGTGGACGGGGCGTTGAAGACGTCGTCCAGTGCCGACTGCGAGACCGCCGTGTACTGCCCGACCAGGCCGAACGGCAGGAGTACGGCCACCGCGAGCGTTCCCGCCACGCCTCCGGCGATCGCCTGTCCCACACTGGGCAGCGTGCCGGGGTTCATCACGACGAACGAGTGCACGACCAGCGCGAACCAGGCGGCGCCGAGCGCCAGGGAGACGACCACGGTGACGTTGGTCAGCGCGGAGGAGGCGGCCAGCCGCCCGGCGATCCCGCCGAGGTCGGAGGTGAGCGCCACCCAGAGCAGGGCCAGCAGCAGCGCCGTGTACGCGCACAGGATCGCCAGCCCCGTCCTGCGCCATCCGGCGCGCAGGTGCGCGGCGCCCGGGACGATGGCGGCCAGTGCCGTCCAGCCGATGACCGCGCCGACTCCGGGCGGCTTTGATCTGTCCCGCAACTGCTCCCCGTTTCCTCGCGCTTGACCGCCGCAGGGAGATGGTAGGGGGGTGAAACCAGGTCGCGGGCGACAAGTCGGTGAACAACTCGGGAAGCTAATGCTCCTATATCGCGTCATTTCTACAGCAATAAGAATCGATCATGGTTTTCACTGGGATCGAATCACGGCGGCGCCGCGGTGATTCCCGGTCACCCGCACCGGCTCGCCCCCGGCGGAACCGTCACGGTCTCCCCGGAGGAACGCCCCCGTGACCCTCCCCGCCGGGTCCTCCGGTCCTCCTCGCGAGATCCCCCTGGAGAGCGGACAATCCGCACGAACTACCCTGGCCGTCATGCCCGACGTTCTCGGTCCCGACTACGAGCTCACGGTCCTGCCGATGGCCGATGACGACGAGGGGGCGGTGGTGGCCTCGCTGGTGCGGCGGCGTGCCGCCGAGCCCGCCCGCGGAGCCGTGCTCTACCTGCACGGCTTCACCGACTACTTCTTCCAGACCCACCTGGCCGACCATTTCGTCGCCAGGGGCTTCGACTTCTACGGGCTCGACCTGCGCAAGTACGGCCGCTCGCTGCTGCCGCACCAGACCCGCGGGTTCGTGCGCAGCCTCACCGAGTACTTCCCGGAGATCGACGAGGCGGTACGGATCATCCGCGAGCGCGACGGGCACGATCACGTCGTCCTCAACGCCCACTCCACCGGGGGCCTGATCGCCCCGCTCTGGGCCGACCGGGTCCGCGGCCGGGGACTGGTCCAGGCACTGGTGCTCAACAGCCCCTTCCTCGACCTCAACGTCCCCGCCCCCGTGCGGGTCGCCGCGGACCTGCTGCGGGTGCAGCTGTCCAGGCTGCCCACCCGCACCGTCCTGCCCATGGTGACCGCCACCGCGTACGGCACGAGCCTGCACCGCAGCCACCACGGCGAGTGGGACTTCGACCTGGAGTGGAAGCCCATCGGCGGGTTCCCGGTGCACGCGGCCTGGATCGGGGCGATCCGCCGGGCGCAGCGCAGGCTGCACGACGGTCTCCGGGTGGACGTGCCGGTGCTGGTGCTCTGCGCGGAGAAGGGCCTGCGGCTGCGCGCCTTCGCGCCGGAGGCGCAGGAGGCGGACGTCGTGCTCGACCCCCGGCGGATCGCCCGCTGGTCGACCAGCATCGGCTCGCACGTGACGTGCGTCCGCGTGCCAGGCGGCGTACACGACCTGGTGCTGTCAGCCGAGCCGGTCCGCAAGCGCGTCTTCGTCGAGATGGACCGCTGGCTCGACGGCTGTCCCTGACGGTCACGAGGACGTGACGCCGCCTCCGGCCGTCGTGGCCTGCGTCGTGGCCTGCCGGGGGACGCGGAGGCGAGGGACGCCGCGGCCCCACCGGGAAAGCCCTACCAGGGAAACGAGAACAGGCCGTAGTAGGCCGCGGCCACCAGCAGCAGGCCGGTGCTGCCCAGCACCCCGGCCACCGCGAAGCTCTGCGGGCGGGAGGGCTGCCAGCCCTCCCGCAGGCCCGACACGACGGCCGCCACGCCCGTGACCTCCTGCAGCAGCATCAGCAGCGCCAGGATCCTGATGACCAGCCACCCGGCGAGCACCGCGGGCCACGCCCCGGCCTGGTTGACCGAGAACAGCACGAGCAGCGTGATGAACGCCACCACCGAGACGAGCAGCCCGACCCCGGTCCACGCCATCCGGCGGAACCGCCGCCGTATCGGCGGCCAGATCAGGACGCCGGCCTCCGCGGCCGCCGCCCGGCCGCGCAGCCGCGCGGCCATCTCCGCCACCGGCCCGACCACGTAACCGACCACGGCCAGGCAGAGCGTCAGGCCGATCACCGTACCCCCGGCGTACCAGGGAGCGGCCGGGACGTCGCTCGCCTCCAGACGCTGGACCGGCGTGGCACCGGCGATGTGCACCGACGGCGTGGCCGTGCCCGGCAGGCCCAGCACCCAGTTGGCCAGCGTCCGAAGGTAGTCGGGGACGAGAGGGCCGCCGTGGAAGCGCATGCCGTGGTCGGCGCGGTCGAGGTAGCGGATCGTGTAGGCGTTGTTGCCGCCCTCGGCGAGCGCACCGGTCAGCGCCTTGCTGCTCTCCACGAACGGGATCGAGGGGTCGCGTGTGCCGTACAGGGCCAGGACCGGCTGCCGCAGCTCGCGCAGCGCGGGCAGGCCGTCGTAGCGCAGGAAGTCCGCGTCCACGGCGCCGATCGCGCGGATGAGCAGCTCGCGCACCCCGCTGGGCGCGTACAACCGCTGGAGCTGCTCGCCCAGCGCCCACGTCACCTGCCGCATGGGGGAGACGTTGGGGGCCGACACCAGCACGGTGAACCCGACGGCGCCGCTCTCGTTGGCGGCGAGGGGCACCACCCAGCTCCCCTCGCTCACCCCCCAGAGTCCCACCCTGGCCGGGTCGACGTCCTCGCGCGAACGCAGCTCCTTCAGGACGCGCAGGGCGTCGCGGGCGAGGAGGCCGAAGTCGCGCTTCATGAAGTCGTAGCCGACGGTCCGCTTGTCGTAGACGAGGGTGACGATCCCGGCCCTGGCCAGCCACTCGGCCTGGGTGGTGAACTCGCCCCTGACCCCGGGACCCGCCCCCTGCACGAAGACCAGCGCCGGGTGCCGTCCCGGGGCCATCGGCGCGCGGATGGTCGCTCCCAGCAACGTGCCGTCCTCGGCCGTGACGGTGACGTCCCGCGTGGTGATCTGCCTGTTCGCGGTGACCGGCCGGAGCTCGGACGGCGGTTGGGGCGGAAGGGCCTGGAAGACCGGATCGACGTGCAGGGGGGTCGGGTCGAACGGCGGCGGCAGGGTGTAGCCCACCGTCGCGAGAACCACCAGGATCAGGCCGGATGCGACGCTCAGGACACCGCGGCCCACCTGGACACCCACGCGATCCCCGATGGTCACTCGCCTCCGCGATCGTCGTTGTTCCGGTATCGTTCCATCCGATCTTCAAGCGTACTCACCACCGGAAGCCCCCACCAGAGGGGGGATTCGCGTGACGCGAGTGGCCACATTTGTCGCTGAGTCCTGTTAGCTTCGTGCGACATGCGGGTGTTGCACACATCGGACTGGCACCTGGGCCGCTCGTTCCACCGGGAGAGTCTCCTGGCCGCCCAGGGCGTCTTCGTCGACCACCTGATCGAGACGGTCAGGTCGGAGCGGATCGACGTGGTCGTGGTCTCCGGTGACGTCTACGACCGGGCGCTGCCCTCGGTCGACGCGGTCGACCTGTGCAACCAGGCGCTGCGCAGGCTCGTCGACGCCCGGGTGCGCACCGTGCTGATCAGCGGAAACCACGACTCGGCCCGCCGCCTCGGCTTCGGCGCCGACCTCATCGACGCGGCGGGTGTCCACCTGCGCACCGACCCGGAGCGGGTCGGCGAGCCGGTCGTCGTCGGCGACGTCGCCTTCTACGGCATCCCCTACCTGGAGCCCGAGCTGGTACGCGTCCCCTGGGAGCTGCCCGAGCGCACCCACACCGCCGCGATCGAGCACGCCATGTCCCTGGTCCGCGCCGACCTCGGGCGGCGAGGGCCCCGGTCGGTGGTCCTCGCCCACGCGTTCGTGACCGGGGGGCAGGGCAGCGACAGCGAGCGCGACATCAGCGTGGGAGGCGTCGCGCACGTCCCGGTGCGCGCCTTCGACGGCGTCGACTACGTGGCGCTCGGCCACCTGCACGGCCGCCAGCGGATGAGCGAGACCGCCCGCTACTCCGGCTCCCCGATCGCCTACTCCTTCTCCGAGAGCGGCCAGACGAAGGGCTCCTGGGTGGTCGACATCGACCCCGGCGGCTACGAGGGCGCCGAGTTCGTCGAGGCCCCGGTGCCCCGGCCGGTCAGCCGCCTCACCGGCCGCATCGACGACCTGCTGGCCGCGCCCGAGCACGCCCGTCACGAGGACCACTGGCTCCAGGTGACGCTCGTCGACCGGATCCGGCCCAAGGGCGCGATGGAGCGGCTCCGGTCCCGCTTCCCGCACACGCTCGCCCTGTCCTTCGAACCCGAGGGCGGGGTCCACGAGACCGTGACCCGCGCCAGGGCGGCCGGGCGCCCCGAGATCGACGTCGCCCTCGACTTCGTCCGCGAGGTGCGCGGCGAGGCCGCCGACCCCGCCGAGACCCGGCTGCTGCGGGAGGCCGTGGAGTTCTCCCGCATGAAGGAGGCGAAGGCGTAGATGCGCCCGCACCGTCTGTGGATCACCGCTTTCGGCTCCTTCCCCGGTGAGGAGCAGGTCGACTTCGACGCCCTCGCCGAGGCGGGGCTGTTCCTGATCCACGGCCCCACCGGCGCGGGTAAGACCACCGTGCTCGACGCGCTCTGCTACGCCCTGTACGGCAGGGTGCCCGGCAGGCGCGACAGTGCCAAGAGCCTGCGCTGCGACCACGCGCCCCCGGGCCGGGGGCCCAGCGTGGCACTGGAGGTCACGGTCAGGGGCCGCAGGCTGAAGATCACCCGGTCGCCGGCCTGGCAGCGCCCCAAGCTCAGGGGCACCGGCACGACCAGGGAGAACGAGAAGGCCCTGCTCCAGGAGCTCGCGCCCTCCGGGGAGTGGGTGGGGCTGACGACCAGGGTCGACGAGGCAGGGGAGTTCGTCGGCACCCTGCTCGGCATGAACGCCGAGCAGTTCCTCCAGGTCGCGATGCTGCCCCAGGGGGACTTCGCCAAGTTCCTGCGCGCCGACGGCGAGGATCGCCGCAGGGTGCTGGAGCGCCTGTTCTCGGTGAAGATCTACGCCACCGCCGAGTCCTGGCTCGCCGAGCAGCGCACCGAGGCGTACCGCGAGCAGCAGACCCTCCGCAAGGAGGTCGACTTCGCCGTCAAGCGCCTGGAGGAGGCCGCGGGCCCCGCCCTCCTGACCGCGCTGGCCGATCTCCCCGAGCCGCGGGTCTCCACGGAGTTCACGGAACCGGGGGAGTCCGTGAAGCTCGTGGAGCCCGCACAGCCCGCACAGCCCGCGCGGTCCGTGGAGGACGACCCGCTGGGGTGGGCCCAGGCGCTTGAGAACCTCGCGCGCCTGGAGGCCGCGCGGCTGGACGGGCAGGGAGCCGAGGGCGAGGCCGCCGTACGGCGGGCGCGCGAGAGCCTGGAACGCGGTGCCGCGCTGGCCGACCGGCGACGGCGTCACGCCGAGGCGCTGACCAGGAGCCGGGCCCTGGAGGAGACGGCCGAGGAGCGGGCCGACCTGGAGGCCATCCTGGAGGAGGCGGCGGCCGCCGACCGGGTGCTGCCGCTGATCCAGGGGGCCGAGCAGCGCGCCGAGGCCGCGTCCAAGGCCCACCACCTGGCCGCCGACGCCGTCGCCCGCGCCCTCCCCCTCCTCGGCGCCCCCCTCGACCGGTGGGACGCCGTCCGCGACCGTACCGGCACCGCCCGCGACGGCGCCGGTACGGCAGGCGCGGCCCACGGCGACGACGCCCGCGACCACGTGGACGCCGGCGCCCATGAGGATGTCCGTGACCCCACGGACGCCGGTGCTGACCGCCGCCACGCCGTACTCGGTCACCTGGCCGCGCTGGAGCGCGACCGCCGGAGTGAGATCACCCGCCTGGGCGAGCTGCGCGCGGAGGAGTCGCGCCTGACGGGAATCGTCCGGGAGCGGGAGAGGACCGCTCGCGAGATCGTCGAGCTGGCCGCCGTTCAGGCAGAGGCCGACGCCCGCCTGGAGGCCCTCCCCGGTCTCCGCCGGGAGCTGGACGAACGGCTCACCGCCGCCCGCCTGGACGCGGCCCGCCTCCCCGCCGCCGAGTCGGCGGTGGAGGGCGCCGTCACCCGCCTCCGGGCGGCCGAGCACCGCGACCGCCTCGCCGCCGACCTGTCCGCCGCCCGCGCCGACCTCGCCGCCAGGCTGGCCGCCTTCCCTCCGGAGGTGCGCGAGACCCTCGACCCCGACGAGGTGCGCGAGACCCTCGACCCCGGGGAGATCCGGGAGGTCCTCACCGCCCAGGAGAGGGAGCGCGGGCGGGAGCTGGCCGGGCTGGAGGGGCTGCGGGTCGAGGAGGCCCGGCTGGCCGAGCTCGACGGGCTGATCGCCGCGCTCGACGCCGAGCTCCCGGAGGTGGTCCGGCAGGAGGCCGAGGTCCGCGAGACCCTGGAGGGGCTGCCCGCCGCGTCGGCGGAGGCGTCCGCCCGGCTCGGTGAGGCCAGGGCCGCCGCGGCGGGGATCCCGGCGGCGCGGGCGAGCGCCGACACCGCCGCCGCGGTGCTCGCCGCGGCACGGCGCCGCGAGATACTCCGCGTCGAGCTGGAGTCCGCGCGCGCCGCGCAGACCGAGGCCACCGACCTCGCCCAGACGCTCCGCGACCGGCACCTGGACATCCGGCAGTCCAGGATCGACGGCATGGCCGCGGAACTCGCCGCCAAGCTCACCCCCGGCCACCCCTGCGCGGTCTGCGGCTCACCCGACCACCCCGCCCCCGCCGCCCCGGCCGACCAGGCGCCCACCGCCGACGACGAGCGCGCCGCCCAGGGCGCCTACGAGGCGGCCATGGAACGGCGCCAGGCCGCGGGAAACACCGTCACGACGCTGGTCTCCCGCCTCGACGAGGCACTCGCCGTCGCGGGAGAGGCGACCGGCGAGGAGGCGGGGGAGATCCTCGCCGAGGCGAGCCGGAAACTGGAGGCGCTGACCTCCGCCGCGAGCGCCGAGGAGGCCCTCGCCGCCGAGGTGGAGCGGATCGCCGCCGAGCTGGACGGCGCGAGGACCCGGGCGGCGGAGATCGCCCGGCGGCTCGCCGAGGGCCACGCCCGCCGTACGGGCTGGCAGGCCGAGCGCGAGCGCCTCACCGCCCGCCTGGACGGCGCCCGGGGCACCGACCCCTCGGTGCGGGCCCGCCGTGACCGCCTGGCACGGGAGGCAGCGCTCCTGTCCGCCGCGCTCACCGCCGCGACCCGCGCCATCGAGGCCGCCGCGGCCCACCGCGAGGCGCGCGACCGGACCGACCTGGCCGTACGGGACGCCGCGGGCGAGCTCACCGAGGCGGAGCGGGCGCTGGCCGCGCTCCACGAGTCGGCGGGGGCCGAGCCGGTGCTGGCGGCCGAGGCCGGGCGGATCGCCGCCGAGTCCGAGCGGCTCGGGGAGCGCTCGCGCGAGCTCGCCGTCGGGCTGGCCTCCCGCCGTACGAACGTCGAAAGGCTCGGCGCCGACGCCGAGCGGCTGGCCGCGCGCCTCGACGAGGCGCGCGGCCAGGACCCGACACTGGCCGCCAGGCTGGACCGGCTGGCCGACGAGGCGGAGCTGCTGCGGGAGGCCGTCGAGGCGGTCAGGGACGAGCGGGTCACCGCCGCCGAGCTCGTGACGGCCCGCGACCGGGCGCTGGGCGCCGCCGTCGAGGCGGGCTTCCTCGGGCTCGACGACGCCCGCGCCGCCGTCCGCTCCCCCGCCGAACGGGAGGAGAAGGCCGCCCGGCTCCGCGAGCTCGCCCAGGAGGGCGCCGCGGTCGCCGCGATGCTCGCCGATCCCGAGCTGGTCGCCGCCGCGGCCGAGCCGGAACCCGACCTCGCGGGACTGCGCGAGGCGCGGGACGCGGCCGACGCCGCCCACGCCCGCCTGCTGTCCGAGCGGGACAGGGGCGAGGCCCGCCTGGCCCGGCTGGCCGCGCTCCGCACCGAGCTGGCCGCCTGCCTGCGACGCTGGGAGCCCGCCGACGAGCGGCACCGGCTGACCGAACGGCTCGCCACCCTGACCGGCGGCAACTCCACCGACAACCGGTGGAAGATGCGGTTGTCGTCCTACGTGCTCGGCGAGCGCCTCAGCCAGGTGGTCGAGTCGGCCAACGAGCGGCTCGACCACATGTCGGGCGGGCGCTATCTCCTTGAGCACAACCGCGACCGCTCCGCCGGAGACCGGAGCAGGTCCGGCGGCGGGCTCGGCCTGCACATCCTGGACAGCTGGACCGGCGTGGGCCGTGACCCGGCGACCCTCTCCGGCGGCGAGAGCTTCATCACCTCGCTCGCCCTCGCCCTCGGCCTGGCCGACGTGGTCACCGCCGAGGCCGGGGGAGCGGATCTCGGCACGCTCTTCGTCGACGAGGGCTTCGGCACCCTGGACGAGGACACCCTCGACGGTGTGCTCGACATCCTCGACGGCCTGCGCGACGGCGGCCGGGCGGTCGGCATCGTCAGCCACGTCGCCGAGCTGCGCACCCGGGTGCCCGCGCAGTTGCACATCCGCAAGGAGCGCCGGGGTTCGACCGTCCGCCAGTGACCCGTCCGCCGGTGCCCCGGATCACCCGCTCGGTCGCCTGAGCCACGACCACGTCGCCAGGTCCGGCCGGGCCGGCCCGGAACACCGAACGCGCTCAGCGCACGCGGGCCCGGCGAGCCGCCCGACCGACGCCTCGCCGATATGAACCCGGCGGTCAGGGGGTGCGGCGCAGAGGCGGGCGGCGGGCCCAGGTGGCCCAGCGCCAGAGCCATTCCAGCGGGCCCTGGCGGTAGCGGCGCAGCCAGAGCGTGGACACCAGCCACTGGGGGACGAGAACGGCCCCGGCGACCAGGAGCACCGTCGCCGACGACCAGCCGTCCGGCGAGTCGCCGATGAGGCGGGCGGCCACCAGGACGAGGATCGTGGCGGACAGGTAGTTGGTCAGCGCCATCCGGCCCAGCGGCGTGAAAATCATTTGCAGCGCCGGACGGAGCGGCGTTCTGAGCAGGAGCAACAGGACGCACACGTAGACGCCCGCCATCAGCGACCCGGCGAGGCCGAACCAGGTGTTGAAGTACGCGTCGCCGGCCGGCGTTTCGATCTGCAGCCACACGGCGGGCACCGCCCCCGCGGCGAAGAGCAGGGCCAGCGCGGCCGGAACGCGGACCGAGCGCTCCATCCGGTCGATCACCCCGTACCGGGTGAGTGCCGACCCCAGCAGGAACAGTCCGGGCACCAGCGGCACACCGTTGCTGTCGAGGATCAGCGGCGTCGCGATGAGGACGGCGGCGAGCCCCGCGACGGCCCGGCGCGGCAGCCAGGTCGAGGGCAGCAGCACCAGCAGGCCGACGACGGCGTAGATGGTGAGGATGTCGCCTCGCCACAGCAGGAACATGTGGGCCAGGCCCACGGCGAGCAGGGCCAGGAGCCGGCGCGCCAGAAGCACCCGCGGGCGCGGGGCGTGGCGTCCCGCGGAGTCCAGCAGCAGCGAGAAACCGACGCCGAACAGCAGGGAGAAGATCGGGAAGAAGCGCTGGTCGACGAAGAGCCCCAATCCCAGCCAGGCGTCGTCCTGACCCGGGGCCACCACCACGGACCGCGTGACCTCGGTGGCGTGGATCATGTGGGCGATCGGCTTGACGTTGGCCAGCAGGATCCCGCACAGGGCGAACCCGCGCAGCACGTCGAGCGCGGCGACACGCGGCCGGCCGGAGAAGGTCGTCGTGGGGTGTCCCGGCCCTGTGGACTCCGGCGCCGGGGGGAGCGTCTCATGTGGCATGGGACCTCATCCTGTGGACTCCGGCCCGTTCCCACATCGGCGGAAAGCAGGGAGGGAACAGTACTTTCGGCCGGTACGGGCCAGTGGGACGCCTCCCCTAGCCTGGAGGCCGTGGGTGTTCCCGATCGGTTCAAGGTGGCGGCCGGCGCCGGGCTCGGCGCCGTGTTCGCGGTGACCGTGGCCTTCCAGGCGTACCAGGTCGCCGGCAGCTGGGGCGCCGGGTACTGGCCGTTCGGCGCGGCGGTCGCCGCCTGGGTGTGCGCGCTCGCCCTGGTGCGCCACCGCGATCCGCTGTGGACCGCCGTCGCCGGCCTGGCCGTGGCCGCGCTCGCCGTCCTCGTCACCCGCCTCGTCCACCTTCCCGCCGAACCCAGCCCCGCCGCGTCCCTGGGGGCGGCGGTGCTCGTCGGCTCCGCGGTCAGGACGCTGCCCGCCCGCACGGCCTGCGCCGTGGCCGCCGCGGGACTGGCCGTGGTGGCGGGCGGCCTTCTCGTCAATCCCGGCTCGGCCGTGCCGGTGGTGAGCGGCCTGCTCTGGCTCACCGCCCTGACGGCAGGGGGCGGCCTCCGGCTGCTCGCGGCCCGCCGCCGTACCGTCGCCGAGCGGGTACGACGTGCCGAGCGCCTTGAGCTGGCCAGGGAGCTGCACGACGTCGTCGCCCACCACATCACCAGCATCGTGCTCCAGGCCCAGGCCGCCCAGCTCGTCACCGCCAAGCACCCGGAGAGGACGGCCGGATCCCTCGCCGGCATCGAGACCGCGGGCTCGGAGGCCCTGGCCGCCACTCGCCGCGTGGTCGGCCTCCTGCGTGACGCCGCTCCCGCCGCCGAAGGCCACGAACGGCTCGGCGAGCTGATCGAGGGCTTCGAGAGCCACGGCCGCCGGGCGCACCTGCGGCTGGACGCCGAGCCGTCCGGCTGGCCGCCCCAGGTGAGCAGCACCGTGTACCGGATCGTGCGGGAGGCGCTGACCAACGTCTCCCGGCACGCCCCGCACGCCCGCGAGGTCACCATCGGCATCACCCAGCACGAGAGGGCCGTCACGGTCGAGGTCGAGGACGACGCCCCGCGACTGCCCGCCCGCCGCTACCGCCGCGCCGGATACGGCCTCATCGGGATGCGCGAACGCCTCGAAGCCCTCGGAGGCACCCTGACCGCCGGCCCTCGCCCCGGCTCGGGCTGGTCCGTCCGCGCCACCATCCCCACCGGAGAACACCGATGAGACCGCCTGCACCCGTCACGGAGCGCCGATGCCGGATGGCGCGGCCCCTGCCCGTCGGGGAGTGCCGATGACCATCCGGGTGCTTCTGGCCGACGACCAGGAGATGGTCCGGGCCAGCCTGCGGATCATTCTCGAGGACCAGCCCGACATCACCGTGGTCGCCGAGGCGGGCGACGGCGTCGAAGCGATCGAGCAGGCCCGCAGGACGCTTCCTGACGTGTGCCTGGTGGACATCCAGATGCCCCGCCTCGACGGGATCGAGGTCGCCCGCGCGCTGGCCGGGGCCCCGCCCAGGGTGGTCATGGTCACCACGTTCGACCTGGACGAGTACGTCTACGGCGCGCTGCGCTGCGGCGCGGCCGGATTCGTGCTGAAGGACGCGGGTCCCCGCCTGCTGGTCGAGGCCGTGCGGGCCGCGTACACGGGAGACGCGCTCATCTCACCGTCCATCACGCTGCGGCTGCTGCGCCAGCTCACCGACCGCGGCACCCGGACCGGGGCCCGCGTGCCGGCACAGCCATTGACCGCGCGGGAGACCGAGATCGTCCAGGCGATCGGCAGGGGACGCACCAACCAGGAGATAGCCGACGAGCTGTTCATCTCGCTGAGCACGGTCAAGGGGTATGTGTCGGGCATCACGGCCAAGCTCGGTGTACGCAACCGGGTCGAGATCGTGGCGTGGGCCTGGGAGAGCCGAGGCCGGGGCGGGCCGCCCCCCGGAGGACGATCCGGTAACCGGTAGGCATCAGATGTAGTGATATCAGTGACATACGGGCTCAATCATCGGGTAGGCATGCCCAATGTCTTCTTTGCGCTACGAAGGGTGGCTGCTGGCCGGGCGCTACCGTCTCCTGGCCGGGCTGGGCAGAGGCGGCACGGCGACGGTGTGGCGCGCCCATGACGACCTCCTCGACCGTGAGGTCGCGGTCAAGGAGGTCGAGCTCCCCGATCACCTGACCGGGCCGGAGCGCGAGGTCCTGCTGGAACGCACGATGCGCGAGGCGCGCCTCGCCGCGCGGCTGAGCCACCCCAACATCGCCGCGGTGTACGACGTGGTGCGGGCCGACGACTCCCTGTGGATCGTGATGCAGCTCGTGCGCTCGCGCAACCTCGCCGAGGTGGTCGCCGAGGAGGGGCCCATGCGCGCGCCCACCCTCGCGCGGGTCGGGCTGGACGTGCTGTCGGCGCTGGAGGCCGCCCACGCGGCCGGAGTCATGCACCGCGACGTCAAACCCGCGAACATCCTGCTCACCGAGGACGGGCACGCCATCCTGACCGACTTCGGGCTGGCCGCCGCCGTCGACGAGGACGTGTCTCTCACCAGGACGGGGATGGTCGTGGGCACGCCCGCCTACATCGCCCCCGAGCGCGCCGGCGGAGTCGCGTCGAGTCCGGAAAGCGACCTGTGGTCCTTCGGGGCCACCCTGTACGCCGCCGCCGAAGGCCGCTCCGCGTTCGGGCGCAGCACCGCGCTGGCCACCCTCGCCGCCGTGCTGACGGCCGATCCCGAACCGTTCCGGCACGCCGGGCCCCTGGCGCCCGTCATCGCCGGCCTGCTCGACAAGGACCCCGCCCGGCGCACCGACGCCGCCCGTGCCCGGAAACAGCTGGAGGACGTGGTCACGCTGTGGGAGCGGGACGCGGACAGCACCGCGGCGCCCTTCCTCGCCGCCGGCGTCGCGGTGCCGGCCGCGGACCAGCGGTCCACCGGGCCTGTCGAGGCCGACCGCCGCTCCACCGGTCACCACTTCCACGGAGACGCCGGTCGTGGTTTCGCGGCGCACCACCTTCGTGAGGAGGCCGGGCCCACCTCGGCACACCGGCGGGTCATCGGGCGCCGGCGCCTGTCGGCGGGTGTCGCGGTTCTGGCCGCCGGCGTTCTCGCCGGCGCGGCCCTCACCGCCGGATGGCGCGGTGGCGAGTCCGGCCGGCCGGAGCCGGTCGCTCCTTCCGGGACCGCTCCCGTCACGGCGCCACAGGCCACCCGTACCCCCGAGACGCGGCAGGTGATCGACGACGAGTACCCCACCGCCGCACCTCGCCGCAGCGGACGGACCGACGTCGCCCCCAGGGCGGCGACCACTACTGGTTCCCCCGGGGCGGGCAAGCCGGGAACCGCCGCGAAGGCCAATCCCAATGCCAACAAGCACAAGGGCAAACCGGCCGGCCACGGGAACGGGAACGGGAACGGGAGAAATCCTTAAGGGAAACGGCAAGGGTCACCGGCCGCGTACCGTGAACATGGGTCTCGACGAGGTCAGGTGATTGTTCTAGCGTGAGGGGCGCCCACCCCTCCGCGACGTTTGGAACGTTCCATGGTGGCTCAGGTGACGCTCGACGCGACCAAGTACGGCGAGGGGCCCTCCCGCGCCTCCGAGATCAAACTCGCTCACCCGTTCGCCGACATCCGGCGCCGCGCCGTCCTGGAACGATCCATTCGGTGGCGGTGAAGACGAGTGCGGGGCCGGTGGTGTCCTTGCTGTCGCGGACGGCGCGGCGCCCGCCGGACAGTCCGGCGACCTCGACGTACTCGCCGCCGTTGCTCGCCGAGCGGGTGGACTTGACCCACGTCGCCTCTGCCGGTTCCCGGTTCACGTCCATCTCTTGGTCGTCTCCTTGATCAGCTTCAGGGACTCGCGCTGGAACAGCGCCTCGACGCGGATCGCCTCGTATCGCAATGCCAGGACGGCGACCTCGTCGGGGCGATCGGTTACCTGGCCCGCACCGGCCGACTCGATGTAGGCCGCGTTGACCACACCCCTGCGCGCGTGCGCGAGGACGAAGCCCCCGCTGACGCCGGTCGTCGTGCGGGCGTCGAGGGGAAGGATCTGGATCGCGATGTCGGGGCGCTCGCCCATCTCGGCGAGGTGGCGGAGCTGCGCCGCCATCACGTCGTCCGCGCCGACGGGGCGGAGCAGGACGCCCTCGTCGATGACCGCCCAGAGCATGGGGCGGTTCGTCCGGTCGAGGATGGCCTGACGCTCTCCTCGGTCCCGATCATCCCGCCTACGGGCGGGTGCGGCTGGCCGTCTCCGGGCTCACCACGAACGCCGTCGAGCACTCCACCTCCGGCCCGGCGGGTGACCTGGTGATGGTCGTCCTGAAGGTGGTCGACGACTTCATGTACGTGGAGGTCACCGACCCCGGCTCCGCGTCGAGCGAGCCGCAGTTGCGGGACTGCCCCTCCCTGGACGCGGAGGACGGGCGAGGGCTGTTCATCGTCGACGAACCATCGGCGGGAAACTGGGGCGTCCGCGACTTCGGGGCGGTCGGCCGTACGGTGTGGTGCGCCATTCCGGCCGCACCCGCAGCTCCCGTGGAAGAGGCCGCCGTTCTCGCCGTACGGCCGGAATAGCGGGTACGGCGTCCCGCGATACGCGTCAATAAGCGGGAAACCAGAATCCCACACTCCACAAATACGGTGTGTATGTCTTGCGGGTTTTCGCTACTCGTCCGTGTAAAGGCAGAACGGGTGTCCGGCGGGGTCGAGGAGGACCCGGACGTCGTCCTGCGGCTGGTGGTCGGCGAGTGTCGCGCCCGTCTCGATCGCGTGGTCGACCGCGCCGTAAAGGTCGTCGACCTCCAGGTCGAGGTGCATCATCATCTGCTGCGAGCCGTCGGCGTTCGGCCAGACCGGGCGTACGTAGTTCTGGGACGTCTGGAAACCCAGGTACGTGACCCCGTCGGCCGGTGCGATCGTGACCCAGCCGGGTTCCTCCTTGGTGATCTTCCAGTCGAGAAGGCGCGCGTAGAACCGCGCGAGTTCCTGTGCGTCGGGTGCGTCGAGTACCACACCCCAGTAGTGAGAGTCCGTTCGTCCGCGCATGGCTGCGTCCTGCCCCGAAAGCCGCTCGGATCACGCGGCGCGTGGACATCACCGAGGTGCTTGTGCGGTTATCGGAGGCGTCAGGCGATATTTCAGAACATATTGTGCTTTCGGGTTGCGGGGCCTTCACGGAGCTCGCAGACTCGTGCTCTGTGATCAACCGGGCGATGGTGACGATGGTGACGATCTGTCTGCTCCTGGGCGGGACCGGTGCCTGCTTGATCCTTGGCGAAACCGGTGCGGCCGAGGTGAGCCCCACCAGGATTCCCGAAGGGTTCCTGCTGACCGAACCCACGGCGAGGGCGCCGCTTCCTCCCGTGGCGGTGGGCGAGGAGTGGTGGAAGATCAGCGACAGTACGTCCCGGCAGTTCGAACTCAACCCCTGTGGCACGAAGGGGAAGTCCCGTGACGGCCGCGTCGCGATGCGAACGATCACGCACCTGACCAGCGGTCCCTCCTACGACAGCGAGCAGCTCGCGCTGTACCCGAGCGCGGGATCCGCCCATGCCGCGTTCCTCAGGCTCAGGACGGACATGAAACGGTGCGCGAGGCAGGAGACCGCCACCCGTCCCGGGCGTGTTCACGTCGGCAGGACTTTGCACGCCGGGGACGAGGCCATGATCGTCGGAAGCCACTTTTCCAGGAAGGGGAAGCGTGATCGTGAACCCAGCTCTCTGTGGGGCGTCGGCCGCCGGGGCGCCGCCCTCTTCCTCTACACCCACGACATCGCCGGCAGAGGAGTGAGCGAGAAGATCGCGGGCCAGGTGAGGAAGATGGCGGAGAAGGTTTGCGCCCTTCGCGGGGTGTGCGGGTAGGACGGTCGTCGCTCTCCTGGACACTGCAGGTATGCATGACGAGAACTCCAGGTCGGGGGATCGCGCCGCCCAGGCGGGGTCCGGCTGTGTGGATCACTCCCGGGCGAGATTCGACTGTGAGAATTACGCCTTTCCCGTACCGGCCCCGTCCAGCGAACGGCCGGCGGCCGACGACCACGGGACGGTGTCGCTGCGGCTGCCGTTCCGGGCTCCGCTGTGCCCCGGCAACCTGTTCGGGCATCTCGCCGCGACCGCCGTGCCCGGGGTGGAGGAGTGGCGCGACGGCGCGTACCGTCGCACGCTGCGCCTGCCGTACGGCCACGGCGTCGTCACCCTGTGGCCGAGGCCCGACCACGTGGGCTGCCGTCTGACCCTCAGCGACCGCCGTGACCTCTCCACCGCGATCAGCCGGTGCCGGAACCTGCTCGACCTCGACGCCGACCCCGCCGTCATCGGAGACGTCCTTCGCGCCGACCCGGCGCTCGCATCGTTCGTGGACGAGCACCCCGGCCGCCGGGTGCCCCGCACCGTCGACGCGTCCGAGCTGGCGGTACGCGCGGTGCTCGGGCAGCAGGTGTCCACCGCGGCCGCCCGCACCCATGCCGCCCGGCTGGTCACCGCGCACGGCGAGCCGATCACGGACCCCGACGGAGGACTCACCCATCTCTTCCCCACCCCGGAGGCGCTGGCCTCGCTGGATCCTACGAGGCTCGCCCTTCCCCGGACGCGCCGCGCGACGCTCACCGGCCTGATCGCCGCCCTGGCGGCCGGTGAGATCGATCTCGGCGCCGGAAGCGACCGGCGCCGAGTCCGGGCGCAGCTCTCGGCGCTTCCCGGACTCGGGCCCTGGACCGTCGAGACCATCGCGATGCGCGCCCTCGGCGACCCCGACGCCTTCATCCCCGCCGACCTCGGGATCCGCGTCGCCGCCCGCAGGCTCGGCCTTCCCGTCACCCCCGCGGCGCTCACCCGCCGTGCCGCCGCCTGGCGCCCCTGGCGCGCCTACGCCGTCCAGTATCTCTGGGCCACCGGCGACCACCTTGTCAACCGGCTGCCCGCGGCGTGAAGCCGGCCGGGCTTCAGGTCGTGCGCTCGGTGACGAACACGAACTCGCGACCCGGGCGATCAGGTGCCTCGCGCACGTCCAGTACGCGGTAGCCGCGGGCGACCAGGCTGGACTCCACCTCGTCGCGGCCGCGGAACCGGAGGGTCGAGTCGGAGGTGACCACCGCGCCGTCCGACAGGAACCGGTAGGTGTGGCGGAAGGAGACGAACGGAAGGCTCACGTCGGTGACCTCGAGACGCTGCTCCACCGGTCCGCTTCCCGGGACATCGCGGATGACCTGAGCATCGTCGGCGGCCCATTCCTCCCAGGCCCGGCGTTCGGGACGCCTGGTCTCGAACACGAGGTGGCCACGTGGACGAAGCGCGGCGTGGATGCCCCGGAGGGTCCGTGTCCAGTCGTCGTCGGTGAGGAAGACCTGTGCCACGTTTCCCGTCATCACCGCGAGATCGGCGCCGAGCGCCGGAACCGCCGTGACATCGCCGTGCACCCAGGTGACCTTCGCGGCGTGATCCTTCGACCTCGCCACCTCAAGTGACGCCTCGGCCGGATCGACACCCACGACGGTACGGCCGCTCTCGGCGAGCAGGACGGCCAGGCATCCCGTCCCGCAGCCGACGTCGAGCACACGGCCCGCGCCCAGCTCGTCGGCGATGCCGAGGTAGGCGGTCAGGTCGTCGCGGTCCCCGTCGAAGGCGTCGTAGACGGGTGCGAGACGAGGGTGAGCGAAGATCGCATCAGGCACCCGGCGACCATATCCACGGTCAGGCGCTCCGGCGACGGATTTTCGGCCGCCAGTGGTCGAGAGGCCGCGCGAACAGGCGACGCCTCGCGATCCGGCTCGACCTCGCCCGTGCCGCGGGTGATCGTGCCGCCGGGGTCGCGGAAGACGTGAGCCCGCCCGGCCCGGCCGGCCGCGCAGGGCCTCCGGGCCTCCGGGCCTCCGGGCCTCCGGGCCTCCGGGTCACCGGGCGTCGAAGGCCGTCCTCGACTCCAGGATGCCGGCGGCGTTGTTCTCCGCCCAGCCTGCCAGGCCGCGGACGACCCCGAGCAGGTCGATCCCGCGGGGGGTCAGCGCGTAGTCGACGCGCGGCGGGGTGGTGTCGTGGACGGTCCGTGTCACCAGGCCGTCTCGCTCCAGCCCTCGCAGCGTCGCGCTGAGCATGCGCTGGGTGATGGGCTCGCTCATCCGGCGCAGCTCGTTGAACCGCCGGGTGCCGTCACCCAGCTGGCAGATGACGACCACCGACCACTTGTCGCCGATCCGGTCGAGCACGTCGCGGATCAGGGCGCGGCCCTGCTCGCACAGGCCGGTGGTGAGGTCGTCCGTCTCGGTGGTCGGATGCGCCATGGCCGACAGTATACGAGAGATACCTGGTTCTGTCCTGGACGGTTCTCCCGGGGATACCTGGGCATGTTGAAGTGCTCTCTTGCCGCCTCCTCCATTCCGATGCAATGGTACGGACAACAGACCTGGTATCTAAAGAGAACTGTCCTGGAGCTGCGGTTATGAAAGTGATTGGGTTTTACGAGTTCGGGGGACCCGACGTTCTGCGGGTCGTCGACCTTCCGGAACCGCACGCCGGGCCCGGTGAGGTCCGGGTGCGGGTGCACGCGGCCGCGGTGAATCCGGCGGACACGCTGCTGCGCGCCGGCGTGCACGCGCAGGCGTTCGCCGGGGTGCCGGCCCCGTACGTCACCGGGATGGACATCGCCGGCGTGATCGACGAGATCGGTCCGGGGACGGAGACCGAGCTGTCCCCGGGGGAGCCGGTGATGGCGATGGTGATGCCGATCGGCCCGGCCGCGGGAGGCTACGCCGAGTACGTGGTGCTGCCGGCCGGCTGGGTCGTCCGCGCACCGGCGGGCATCGATCACGCGGCGGCGGCGACACTGCCGATGAACGGGCTCACCGCGCGGCTGGCACTCGACCAGCTGGCGCTCGCGCCGGGCTCCGTCCTCGCCGTGATCGGGGCCGCCGGGACACTCGGCGGCTACCTGGTCCAGATGGCCGCGCACGCGGGGCTGACCGTGATCGCCGACGCCGCGCCCGCCGACGAGGCCCTGGTCCGCCGCTCCGGCGCGACCGACGTCGTGGCCAGGGGATCCGATGTCGCCGACCGCATCCGGGCCCGGTACCCGGACGGCGTGGACGCGGTCGCCGACACGGCGCTGGTCGGGCCGCGGCTCCTCGACGCCGTACGTGACGGCGGCACGTACGCCCGGTTCCGCACCGGCGACGAACCCGGCGGCCACGAGTTCGACGGCGACGGCCCGATCACGGTGCAGACGACGTTCGTCCCCGACTACGCGGGGCGGACGGACAAGCTGGACCAGGTCCGCCGGCTCGCCGAGGCGGGCGTGCTCATCCCGCGCGTCGCGGCGACCCTGCCCGCCGCCGAGGCGGCCGACGCGCACCGGCGGCTCGCGGCCGGCGGTGTCCGCGGCCGGCTCGTGCTCACCTTCTGACCTTCTGACCTCACCGAACCTCACCGACAAAGGAGTAGCCATGCCCGCACGCTTCGCAGAGAAGGTCATCCTGATCACCGGCGCCACCTCCGGCATGGGCCGTGCCGCCGCCGAGCGGATCGCCGCCGAGGGCGCGAAGGTCGTCCTGGCCGCCCGCGGTAAGGAGGCCGGCGACGCGCTGGCGGCCGGCATCCGCGCCGCCGGAGGCGAGGCCACCTTCGTCCCCGCCGACGTGACGGTGGAGGCCGAGGCGGCCGAGCTGGTCCGCCAGGCGGTCCAGCGGTACGGCCGGCTCGACGGCGCGTTCAACAACGTCGGCGCCGCCACCGCGATCGGCCCGGTGACCGGCATCGACGGCGACGCCTGGCAGGCCGACCTGGCGCTCAACCTCAGCAGCGTCTTCTTCGGCCTGAAGCACCAGATCCCCGCCCTGCGGGCCGCCGGCGGCGGCGCGATCGTGAACAACGCCTCCAACCTCGGCGTCGTCGGAGCGGCGGGCATGGCCTCCTACAGCGCCGCCAAGCACGGCGTCGTCGGGCTCACCCGCTCGGCGGCGCTCGATGAGGCCACGGCCGGCGTACGGATCAACGCCCTGGTCACCGGTGGCGTCGACACCCCGCTGCTGCGCGCCAACCTGGGCCCGACACCCGAGGAGTCCCTGCGCGCGGCCGAGGCGATGCACCCGCTCGGGCGGATCGCCCAGCCGGAGGAGATCGCGGCGTTCGCCGCGTTCCTGCTGAGCGACGAGGCCAGGTTCATCACCGGGGCCGCGCTCGCGATCGACGGCGGGATGACCGCCGCCTGACGACGGATCCCGCCGTGGCGGGCACCGGCCGCCGCCGGGGCGCGGGCGGTGCGGGGCCCGCCGGCCACGGCGCCGTCGCCCGACCTTCCCCGACGAGCGATCGACATCTCATCCCCGTGCCCCCGTCACGGACAACCGTTCAGGAGTGCCACATGACCACCGTGGGTAACGACGACGCGCTGCGGCGCCTTCTCGACATCGAAGAGATCAAGCAGCTCAAGGCGCGCTACTTCCGGTTCCATGACACCAAGAAGTGGGACGAATGGGTCAGGCTGTTCACGCCGGAGATCCATCTCGAGATCGACGGGACGGTGCTCCGCGATCCCGCCGAGCTGGCCCGCATCACCAGCGGCTGGAACGGGAACGCGATCGCCGTCCACCGGGGCTTCATGCCCGAGATCGACATCACCGGTCCCGACACCGCCACCGGTATCTGGAGCATGGACGACTATCTCGAATGGCCCGAGAAGGACGGCCTGCCGCAGGGGATGCGGGGCTACGGGCACTACCACGAGGAGTACCGGAAGATCGACGGCAGGTGGCTGATCAGCCGCCTGAGGCTGGACCGCCTGAAGCTCGAGGTCTTCGAGGGCGGCCTGCCTCCCGTGTGAGGGTGATCCCCCGAGCGTCCGATCCCGGGCTCGTCACCGGCCCACCGGCTCATCGGCTCACCGCGGAGGCCAGGGCACGCACCCGTTCGGCGTGCCGGTCGTGGCCGATGACGACCGGCGGCTCGTTGTACGGCATCGCGTCGGAGGAGCGGCGCAGCTTGACGTACTGCCCGCAGGCGTCGACGGCGTAGGGCTCCATGTCGTCCTGGAGCGCGCCGATCACCGTGATCCCGTACGTCTCGCCGATCCGGCGGAACAGCGCCACCGCCTCCCTGCGGTGCTCCTTGCCGAGGTTGCGGCCGAGCTCGTCGAGGACCAGGCACAGGTGCCCGCCGCCCGAGGACGCGATCGCCGCCGCGCAGACCAGCTTCACCGCCTTCTCGTCCATCAGCGCGGTGTTGGCCCGCCGGTTGTACGGTACGAACCCCTGCCCCTCGCCCCTGCGCCACTTGGGCGTCACCCGCCACGCCCAGCGCTGCTCGGGGTCGGCGGGCGCGGGCGGGACGGGGAACTCCAGCGTCGCGCCGTAACCGCCGTAGGAGGTGTCGAGCTTGTCGAACTCCTCGGCCACCCGGGTCAGCCGCGCCCTGATCGCGGCGGTCAGCGCGGACCGGTGCACGGCGGTGGACTGGGCCGCCTCCTCGGCACCCCTGGCGGCGGCCGTCAGGTCGCGCTGCCGGGTGACGATCTGCGTCTCGATCTGGCGGCGCCGGTGCCGCTCGTAGTCCTCCTGACCGCGCAGGTAGGACGCGAGCGCCGAGCACACGCCGGGGAACGTCGCCTGCTCGCGGGCGGTGCGCCCGGCGCCCGGCGCGGTCCGTTCCCTGACCAGGAAGCGAAGCTCCTCGGGCATCTCCTCGTCCTCGCCGGGGAATGTGTCGCGCAGCGCCTCGTCCAGGCGGCGCTCGGCGGCCCGCCACCACTCCTCGGACGTCAGCGGGCGCTCCTGCTCGTCCAGGGCGCCCAGCCATTCGCGGGCTCCGTCGACGGTGCCGCCCCAGTCACCGGCCAGCGTGTCCAGCCCGAGCGCGTCGCGGTCGGCGGTGATCCTCGCCGCCTGCTCCGCGGCCTGGTCGCGGTCGGACTCGTGCCGGGCCCTGCGGCCCTCCAGACGCTCGATCTCCATGTTTCTCGTACGGGCGCGGAAGTCCAGGGCGCTCGCCCGGCGTTCGGCCTCGTCGACCTTCGGCGCGATCCCGGCCAGCGCCCCGGACAGCTCGGTGAGCGCGCTCCGGCGCTCGGCCAGCCGGCGCTCGATGTCGGCCAGCTGCACGGACGCCTTCGCCCCCTCGAGCCTCCTGCCCGCCTCGGCCACGGCGTCCTCCGCGGCCCGTACGACCGCCGCCGCGCTCTCCTGGGTGTCACGCGCCCGGTGCAGGCGCTGCTCGGCCGCCTTGATGCGGGCCTCCCTGCCGGTGACCGCGACCTCGAACGATCCCACGACGGTGACCCCCGCCGCGCTGACCAGCACCGATCCGGGCAGCGCGCCCAGGGCGCGCGCGGCGGCCGCCAGGTCGGCCGCGTCGACGATCACCGCGTGCTCGTGCGGCCACCCGCGAGCTCCCAGCGCGGGGGCGGCCGCACCGTCGCGGCGCGGCGCGGCCTCGTCGTCGCGGGCCTGCTCGGCGACGTCGATCGCGTCGAGCAGGCCGGTCGCCCCGACACCCGCCTCGGCGAGCGCGTTGAGCTGGGCCGCCGCCGGGCCGCCCTCGGCGTCGTCCAGCGCGGCCTTCGCCCCCTCGGCCTCCCGGTCGGCCACGCCCAGCGCCTTCAGCGCCTCGTTCAGCCGCGTCCTGGCCTCGGCCAGCTCGGCACCCGCCGCCGCCACGTCGCGCCCGTCGGCCAGGCGGCGCTGTTCCTCGAGACCGGGAATCCAGCCGCGCAGCTCGTCGACCGAGTTCTCCGCCACCGCCCGGTCGGCGTCCAGCTTCGCCGCGCGTGCCTGCAGGGTGGTCAGCTCCCTGCGAGCCTCGGCCAGCCCGCGCTCCAGGGTGTCGTCCTTGAGCGTGGCGATCTCGGCCCTGACCTCGGCGATCGCCTCCGTGGCACGGTCGCCCGCCGCGCGGACCCGCTCCAGCTCGGCCGCCAGCGCCTCGTCCCGCTGCCCGGCATCGGCCAGCCTGCGCGCCAGCCGCCCCCGCCAGCAGCGCAGCGCGTCGGCCAGCCGGACCCGGGCCCGGTCACGCCTGTCGAAGGTCTCCAGGAGCGTGCGGGACTCGCCCTCGAACTCCCGGAGCAGCTCCACGGCCCGCGTCGCCCGCACCCGCCTGGCGTGCTCGTCGCGGCGGGCCTCCCGCTCCTGGTCGAGCTCGGAGTCCAGGCCGGTCAGCGCGGCGATCGCCTCGAAGACCCGTTCGGGGGAGATCTCGTTGAGCGGCTGGGAGAGCAGGTTGGTGGCGACCTTGCTCCGTACCGAGGTCGACAGGAACGACACGCACCTGACGCGGTCGCCGTACAGGACCCTGGTCAGGTCGCGCGCCACCACGTCGCGGCGTCCCGCCGAGCGGGGCAGCGCCGCCCACAGCTCGTCGGCCCGCGCCACCCGCTCGGCCTCCGAGGCCGCCGCCGCCAGGTGCACCCCCTGGATCCACCTGATCTCCAGATGCGGGGCCTCCTGGTTGACCCGCAGCCACACGGTCACCGCGTCGTCCAGGGAGGCACGGTCCGGGGAGCCGGTGTCCCCGGAGTTCCGGGAAACCGTGCCCGAGGAGCCGCCCGGAGAGACGCCGTCCACGGGGTCGGCGTTCGCGGAATCGGTGTCCGCGGGGCCGGTGGGGACGGGGCCGGTGGGGACGGAGTCCGTGGAGCCGGAGCCGGTGTGCGCGGGGTCGGCCGCCGCGAAGACGCCGACGATGTAGCCGTGGTCGGCGCTGGCCCACGTCCGGCCACCGCCGCCCGCCGCGAGCTCGGCGTTGAACAGCAGCTCCGCGACGGATTTCGCCCCCGAGGCGAAACGCCACTGCTCGTCCCCGAGCAACGCGGTGATCATCGCGATGAACGACGACTTGCCCGCGCCGTTGGAATCCTTCGGCCCCGCGCCCGCGACCACGATCAGCGTGCCCGGCACGGTCGGCACCGGGTGGGTCGAGAGCCGGGAGATGTTGACCGGCTGCACGGCGATCAGCACCCGGTCGCCCACCACGTTCTCGCTCGGGGCGGTGGCGCGGGTCGCCTCCACGGGGACCAGGGTCGCCTGCGTCCCGCCCGGGTCCCCGGCGGTCTCGGAACCCCTGGTCCTCCCGCTCCGGGCACCCTCCGCCCGGACGTTCCCGGTGCGAGCGGCTCCGGTGGCCTCGGCCGGGGAGGCCTTTCCGGCCCCGGCCGTGCCGGTGCGGTTCTCCGTGGCCCCGGCTCGGCTCCCGCGTGAGCTCTTCTCGGCCTGGTTCCGCTGGTCGGTCAACCCCGTCGTTCCTTTCTTCCATCCTGCTTCCGGTGCCTGGAGCGCCGGATCTCCGGCACCCCGCCCCGGGTTCCGCTCATCGTGAGCGACGGCCTCTTCGCGTCCGCCCGGCACCGGGCCCACCGGGGTCTCCGGGGTCTCCGGCGCCCCGCCTTCGCGAGGGGCGGTCTTTCCGGACCCGCTCACCGCCGGTTGGCCCGTACGGCCGCCGCCAGCGGGGTGTGCGGTCCCGCGGCGAGGATCAGCTCCTCCTGCAGGCGGCGCCTGGCCTGCGGGGTCAGCCGGTGGAACTGCGGCCCCGGCACGTAACCCCCGGCCTCCTCGCCCGCCTTCACCTGGGTTACCAGGCCCGCGTGGCGCAGGACGCGCAACGCGGCGTCCAGCTCACCGATCGGCAGCCTGGTGTGCCGCCGAAGCTCGTCGATCTGGGCGGGGAACGGCGAGAGCCAGCTGTCGGCGGGCAGCAGGCCGTCGGCCCGCGGGATCGCCACCGAGTGGATCAGCACGAGCACCAGGACCGCCCGCTCGGACTCACCCAGAGCCGAGCCCGCTCCCGGGGTGGCACCCGTCCCCGGGACCGTTCCCGGCGTCGGGCCCGATCCAGCGCTCGGACCCGGCCCGGCGGGCACACCCCCTCCCGCGAGCGTCTCGGCCGCGTAGCCCGAGGTCCACGCGTCGCGGTCGTGGACGAGGACCCGGCCGCGGCGCTCCAGCATCTCGGCGAGCGCGCGGCGCAGCACCGGGTCGCGCAACGCGGGAAAACGGGCCTCGTGCACCGGCTCGGCCGCGTGCTCCACCGCCATGAAGGCCGCCACGACCTCGGCCCTGCGCCGCTCGTCGAACGGGCCGAGCAGATCCTCGTCCACCTCCTCGGGAACCGTGACACCGGCCCCCGTCTCCACGCCGTCAAGGACGCCCTCGGCGACCGGGAGCACCTCCGGGCCGCCCGGAACCTCCTCGCCGGCGGGCAGCCGGCGCATCAGCTCCCGCAACTGGGCGTGCGACGCGGCGGGCCAGGAGGCGCACCGGGGGCCGAGCCGTACGAGACCGCCGGTGACCTCCAGCCAGGCCGAGTCGTGCAGGCGGCGCAGCGCGCCGACCGCCCAGTTGCGCATGAGGTCGTCGCCGCGCCCGATCAGCGCCCGGTACGCCGACAGCACGTCGTCCACCGTGGCCGCGGTGCCGGGCCAGGGGTCGGCGGACAGGTCCGTCCAGCAACACCGCAGCGCCGCGGCCAGCACCCGCCGGGTCTCCCCGGATCGTTCCACCGCCATCGGCGCGACCTGGTATTCCTCCAGGAGCGACGGGGTCGCCCCGTCGGGCCAGACCGGCAACGCCAGGCCCGTCCCGTCGCCGCGCCCCAGCCGTGCCATCCCGGCGGGAGCCGCCTCTCCGGCTCCGAGCGGGAGGGGACCGCCCGCCCTGGCACGGACGTGCGCCGTCCGGGACGGCTCGGTGCCGGACGCCGGGGCCGTCGCGGCCGGTGTGTGTCGCGGATCAGCCGGCACCGCCGGTCCTTTCGAGGTGGCCGTGGGAGAGCCAGGCGGGCTCGCCGCCGGGGTCGGCGGTGAGCCCGTCGGACCAGCGCAGGCGGTAGGGGGAGTCGGGACGCAGGTCGGCGGAGACGAGGTCGGCCAGCAGCCGGCGGGCGGAGACCCACTCGCCGTCGGCGGTGAGCAGCTCCTCCAGCCGGACGGTGGAGCGCCCGGCGAGCGCGGCCTCGGCCACCGCGGTCAGGTGGTCGAGCCCGTCGGTGCCGGGGTCGTGGGTGCCGGCGGGACCGGGGTCGGGCAGGGCCGAGCGCGGGGGAGTGGGCTGGGCGGGTGCCGGGCGGGGGCTCTCGTCCACGGCTCTGACGATCGCCGCCGGGTCGTGCCAGGGGGCGGGGGCGTCGAAGACGAACCCGTCGAGCACCGCGGCCAGGCGCTCCCTGCTCGCGGTCTGCGCGAAGGTGCGCCAGGTCTCCGCGGGGAGCAGCGTCAGGTTCCTCGTCGTGCCCGCGGAGTCGGCCAGACGCCCGGCGGCGCGGCGCGAGGCGTCGCTGTAGGAGTAGATCGCGGCGCGCAGCTCGGTGCAGGTGCGGTCGAGGTCGGGCCAGCGGGTGAGGATGGTGCCGTGCAGGCTCTGCGCCCGCCGGGCGATCTCCTCGGTGCCCCACAGCTTGGGCGCCTGCTCACGCAGCTCCTCGATGGTGCCGCCGGTCAGGGTGATCAGCTCCAGCGCCCACAGCCGGAAGGCGCGCGACAGGTTCTGCGCGCTGGCGCGGGCCTCCTCCATCGTGGTGCGGGGGTCGGCCACGTTGAGGTCTTCGAGCGCGAGCAGGCGGTGCATCTCCGACTGGCCGCCGTCGTCCATCATCCGGCGGATGAACATCAGCCCCACCACGCTGGTGAACGACGCGCGGTAGCGGAGCTGGTTGGGCTTGGGGAACACCTCGCGGATCGCGCCGAGACCGCGCAGGACCCGGAGCCGGTTCTCGAACCGGTCGAGCGGGTAGGCCCGGCAGACGTGGCGCATCTGTTCGTGGGTCAGCCACTCCTCGCCCGCCTCGGCGAACGCCGCGAACAGCGTCTCGGCGATGTCGACCAGCGTGGGGTCGTCCACCACCGCGCCGCTGTCGCGGGCGAGCGCCGCGAACATGCGGCGGTAGGTCGAGAGCACGGCCTCCTCGGTGAGGGCCGAGTCGAGCGTGATCTCGTGGTTCGTCTCTGGCACGCGCCCTACCGTAAGGCTTGTGCCCGACAATCCTGACCCGGACCGCCGAGAAGTGCCCGTGGCCCGCGACCGGGCCGAGGTGTCACCCGTCAGACTCGGAGCCCTTCGCGGACGATGGCGAGCATGCGGGCGCGCGCATCCGGGTCGAGGGTGTGGCGCTCGCGGTCGAGGCAGCCGGTGAGCAGCGCCTTGACATCGGCGATGTCGGCGTCGGCGCGGACGACGCCCGCTTCCTGGGCGCGCCGGAGCAGCTCTTCCCAGGCTCCCATGACGTCGTAGGCGTCGTCGGCGGCGACGGCCTGGAAGTCGAACCCGGCACCCGCGAGCGCGTCGACGATCCCCTTGTTGGCCGCGCCCTCCTCGACCATGAGGGCGAAGAAGGCGAAGAACGCCTCGCCCGGCTCCTCGCCGTCCGCCAGTTCGCCCGCCGTGCGCACGAGCTGTTCCATGCGGTCCAGCAGGACCGCCGCGAACAGCGACTCCTTGGTGGGGAAGTGGCGGCTGACGGTGCCGGTCCCCACACCTGCCCGCCGCGCGATCTCGTGCACGGGCACCGACAGCCCCTCCTCGGCGAAGGTCCGCGCCGCGACCTGTAGGACCTGTGCCCTGTTGCGCCGGGCGTCGGCACGCAATGGCCTGCTGCTCACTCGGGTGTACTCCAAGATCGATAGACAAACGGGATGGCCGTCCCGTATATTTTCCGGATAACCGGGACGTTCATCCCGGATTCTACCCGTCATTCCCTCGACGAAAGGCTCTGCCATGCGTACGGTCACACTCGGCGGCACCGGTATGAAGGTCCCGGCGCTCGGCCTGGGCTGCATGGGGCTGAGCGAATTCCTCGGCCCGACCGACCGCGACCAATCCCTGGCCACCCTGCGGAAGGCCGCCGAACTCGGCGTGACCCTGCTGGACACGTCCGACTACTACGGCGTCGACTTCGCCAACGAACGCCTGATCGGTGACTTCCTGGCCGCGAACGGACGCGACGGCATCACCGTCGCCACCAAGTTCGCCGCGATCCGCAAGCCCGGAACCGGAGAGCTGGTGGGCGTGCGCAGCGATCCCGAGTACGTCCGCGACGCCTGCGAGGCGAGCCTGCGACGGCTGGGCGTCGACCACATCGACCTGTACTACCTGCACCACCCCGACTACACGACCCCGATCGAGGACACCGTCGGAGCGATGGCGGAGCTGGTCGCCGCGGGCAAGATCCGGTACGTCGGCCTGTCCAACGTGACCGCCGGGCAACTGCGGGCCGGGCACGCGGCACATCCGATCACCGCGGTGCAGAACGAGTGGTCGCTGTTCACCCGCGAGTACGAGGACTCGGTGGTGCCGGTCTGCGCCGAACTCGGCATCGGCTTCGTCGCCTACTCGCCGTTCAGCCGCGGCTTCCTCACCGGGCGGATCACCTCCACCGAGGGGCTGGCCGAGGACGACGTGCGGCGCGGCCTGCCCCGGTTCGACTCCGCCAACGCCGGGCACAACGCCTCACTGCTCGCCCCGATCCGGCGCATCGCCGACGCCCGTGGCGTGACGATGGCGCAGGTCGCCCTCGCCTGGCTGCTGGCGTGCTCCGACAGGCACGGCGTCACCGTCGTACCGATCCCCGGCACCCGCGACCGGAGACGGCTGGCGGAGAACGTCGGCGCGCTCGACATCACGCTGACCGACGACGAACTCGCCGACCTCGAACCCCTCGCGGCCCAGGTCGAAGGCGACCGTATGCCCCCGCCGCCCGACCTGGGCTGAACGCCCGCCCACCTGTCACCCCGGTGTCACCGCGCGATCCACCGTCGAGGACGCCGCCGGTGACACCCGTTGGGGGCGCGCCCACGATTCTCCGGCAACTATTCGCAACATTTAAGACAGATCGCAACATCCGACGTACGGTCGGAGAACCAACCCCCCCGCGGTGACGAGGTGATGGAGATGGCGACCTCCACAGCACGCATCGACGAGGCCAAGGGCATTCTCGCCGCCAGGCTCAGGGCGCTCCGCGCCGACGCCGGGCTGACAGGGCGGGCGCTGGCGGCGAAGACCGGCCTGGACCACACCAAGATCTCCAAGATCGAGAACGCGGTCCAGATGCCCAACCAGGCGGACATCCGTACGTGGTGCGAGGCCTGCGACGCGGACGAGCAGGTGGTCGACCTCATCGCGGCCGCCCAGAACATCGACGCGATGTACACCGACTGGCGCCGCCTGGAGGAGAGCGGCCTCGGCCACGTCCAGCGCTCCTTCCAGCCGCTGTACGACAAGACCCACCAGTTCCGCGTCTGGCAGCATTCGGCCGTGCCGGGCCTGCTCCAGACCGGTGACTACGCCCGGGGTCACCTGCGCGCCATCATCGACTTCCGCGGCATCCCGGACGACATCGAGGCCGCGGTCGCGGCGAGGCTGAAACAGCAGGAGATCCTGCGCAACGGGAGCAAGCGGTTCGCGTTCATCGTCGGGGAGCAGGCGCTCCGCATGCCGCTGGTCGGCCCCGAGCAGATGGCCGCCCAGCTCGACCGGCTGGCGGAGCTGACCTCCGGCACCGCGAACGTGTCCTTCGGCGTCGTCTCCGCGACGATCAGGCCGCCGCTCATGCCGCCGGAGAACTTCTGGATATACGACGCCAACCGGGTCCGCGTGGACACCGTGCCCGGCCAGATCCAGCACAAGGCCCCCAGCGACGTGGCCGTGTACGAGAAGGCGTTCCAGGCGCTGAGCGGTGCCGCGGCGTACGGGAAGGAGGCCCGCGACATGCTGCGGGCCGCGGCCGGCGGGTTCCGCGGGAAGTGACGCCCCGAGGGCGGTGGCGTCCGCGGGAAGCGATGCGCCGAGGGGAGGGAGGTTCCGCGAGAGGCGAAGATCCGTGAAGGGGATGCTTCGCGAGGGGCGAACGCGCAACATCGCGCAACATCGTTGAGGCGGGTGGCCGAAGATCCTTACCCTCGCCAGCGTGACCGTTGATCACAGAATCCCCGAAGACCTCGCGCCTTCCCCCGCCGAACTCCGGGCCCGTGAACTGGCGGCCCTGCTGGCCCGATCCCACAACATCCCGGCGGACGTCCACCGCCTGCCGTCCGGAAAGATCGTCATCTCCGTTTACTACGGCCTGGTCGCCCGCCTGGACGACACGTGCCGCTTCTGGTGGATGGTCCCGGTGCCCGCGGACCGGGACAGGCCGCTGTGGACGAGTGCCACCACCCCGGTGGCGGCTGCGATCCGGATAGCCGCTCACTACCGGGAGCTGCGCGCCCGCCCGCTGGTCCACCTGATACGCGGCGGTTACCTGCTGACCGACGTCCTGATGGAACACCACGAGGCCGCCGCCCCGGTTTGACCCCGCCGGGCGGGTCCCAGGGGTTTCCGGGAAAACCCGCCCCGTTGCCCGCAGGCCGGCAGAGCACGATGCCGCCCTGGTTATAACTGGTGTCTTATGGCATATTCGGCCCGTTCTATCGCGATAATCAATGACTTTTGTTTGTTGTAGAACAAGTGCGATGTCAGGTGTCATTTGCGACATAAGTGCGACAGAGGAATGCTTCCATGGTTCTCACCATGGATCAAAAATCATTGCCGACCACATCTGTCAATACCGATGACCTGCGGCTTCTCTATTCCAGAGCCGCTGACGATCCTGTCGCACGCGGCGACCAGGTCGGTGACCTGACCGTCGCAGGATTCGCCTTCATCGCCGATTCCGCCTCCTCCGCCGAGTTCGGGGACCAGGTCCTGGTCGAGGGGGAGGAGGAGTTGGAGTCCCCACCGAGGAGGGGTCTCCGTTCTTTCGTCGGTTCGACCAAGAGCGTCCTGCGCACCGGGCCGTCCCCGGTGCAGGAGGGGGATCTGAAGGACAGGCTGGAGTCGGCGCCGCCGTTCATGCGTGCCGCGTTCGAGCTGGCCCTGTCGGACATGGGGGAGGACGGGAGGTTCGTCGGGGCGCTGCTCGACGACATGGCCGGCGCGGGCCACCGTGCGTGGCTGGTCGGGGGTGCGGTCCGCGATCTGCTCGCTCACGGGGATGCCACGTCGGTGAACGACCTCGACTTCACCGGCACCGCCGGGCCGGGGGAACTGTGCGAGCTGGCGGCCCGTCGGCTCAGGCGCATGGGCTGCGGCGACTATCACTGGCGGGTCTCGGGCCGTCTCGTCTGGTCGGTGTCTCCCTCGGCGCCGCCCCAGCAAAGGATCATGGAGTATCGCCCGCTGGATCTCGCCGGTTTCCGGTTCCCCGCGTACGGAGGGAACCTGCTCGACGACGCCTGGTCACGAGACTTCACGGTCAACGCCCTCTACTACGACCCTCGGCTCGAAGTCGTCATCGACCCCTCCGGGCTGGGAAGGACTCACCTGGGCGCCACCAGGACCACGAACGGGGAAGGCCCTCGGACCGGCAGGAGAGTCCTGGACGTCCTCTACCGGGGGGACGACCCGACCACGCAGGCCTGCATAATCATGCGCTACCTGAAGTTCCGGCTTCGCTGGGGGGACGTCGACGCCGACGGGGTGAGGCGCTGGGTCGACGGGCTGCCGGCAGGCCTTCCCTTCAGGATTCCGGAGGCCGACTGGCCCCTGCTGCTCAAGGTGCGGGACAAGTGTCTTCCCGCGAGTCTGTCCCCTGCCGAGCAGCTAGGGCTCGCCGAGGAACTGCGCCTTTCGGAGAAGCGGGGGACGGTCGCCGAGGATCTGGTCAAGGCGCTGCAGGATCGGGCCGGATGATGTCCGCCCGCCCGCTCGGCGTCTGGGTCGCCACCACTCGGCCCCTCCGTGACGGCTCGGCCGCACGGAGGCGGGGCGACATCGTGAACGACGGGGACGAGCGCGCCGACGCCCGTTGGATGCCCGGGTTCGCCTCCGGCTGGGAGCGCTGCGGCGTGCTCCTCGACACCGGCGAGGTTCTGGGTCTGCGCCGGGACGGCACCGCGGAACTCGTCGTCGAGGTGGACGAGTGCGCGGCCCCGGTGCCGGTCACCCGGGAGGAGCTCGCCGTCGTCGCCCGGCTGGAGGAGAACTGGCCCGAAGCGGTCCTTCGGCCGGCCGACCTCGCGACGATGGCGCGGGCCGACGTGACCCTGAGGCGCCTATTGGTCGGCCGGCTCGCGCAGGAGGGCACCCCGCCGCCGGAGATCTACCACCTGCTTCCCTGGGAGCTGGTCGACCGGCTCGCCGCCCAGGCGTTGTCCATGGTCCGGGGTGGCCGGGGGAGCTCTCTCGTCTTCCTGCGTGACTGGTTCGTGCCGGTCGGGTCGCGCTTCTCGGCGGCGCTGGAGCAACTGGACGAAGGGCTCCGGGCAGAGGAGCCGGAGCTGATCCACTTGGGTGCCGCCGCGCTCTGCGTCCGCCTCAGGGACATCGCCGCCGACCGGCTCCCGCCGGCCACCCGGCAGGTGCTGGCCCAACTCGTCCGCGAACTGCCGAACCTCGACAGGTTCATTGCCGACGCCGCGGGCCAGGCGGTCGCGAGGCTGGAGGGAGCGGTGGCGCCCCGGTCGCCGCTACGACTCGACACCCGGCTGAATCCCGCCGCGAACACCTCGGAAGGGGTGCGCAGGGAGACCACGGACGCGGTGCGCGAACCGTTCTCCGTACGTCTCGGGGTCACCTCCAGGGGGAGGGTCGAGATCAGGGCCCGGACCGCCTGGGCCGCCGCCGACGAGTCGCTGCTCGCCGCGTACGGCGCGATGTTCCTGCCCGTTCTGGTCTCGGGCCCGGCTTCCAGCGCCCGCCACCTCATCTTGCTGCGCGTGGAGAGAGGAGAGCTGAGCGGACGGCTCGGCCTCGTGGTGCCATCGGGCGACTGGGTCGAGATCGAGGTCACCGGGCCGCCCCTGGGGATCGCGGAGATCTCGCTGGTCCCACCGGAAGACGTACGCCGGTCGGTCCGGGGAGCCACCACCAACAGTGTCGTGGCCGAGTGGACACGTATCGCGAGGGAGTTTCCCGAGAATCACCCCTTAAGGCTCACCATCGAGGACGAACTTTGACAGACACCACCCTGTGGGTTAACGAATGTGAGCGCTATCTCTTCGAGGAACCGAGGGACGACGATGCGGCCGAGATACTCCGCACCGAACTGAGAGGGCCGTTCCAGCCGTTGTTCGACCTGGTCGCGAAGCTGGTCGCGGCCCGGCGCTTCGACTCACTCGAAGCGTTGTACCGCGGGGTGACACCCCTTCACCACGAACTGTGCGAGATCACGGGATTCAGATCGGACCCGGAGTTCGCCCGCCGGGCCGGCGGCCCTTTCGTCCCGGAGGAGACGAGGGCGTCACACGCGGTGCGCGCGCTGGCCGGTCTGGGGCTGAGCCTCATCGCCGACGAGGTGCAGCGCGAACCCCTGCGAGCCGCTCTCGCCTGGTACGGCGAGGCACGGTACACGGCCGCGGGCGCGCCCGGATGGCGGCCGGAGGACGTGGCGGGCGACGACATCCATCTCCTCGGCCGCCTGGAGCTGCTGTGCCGGATCGCCGGTGAGGCGCGTTTCACAGGCGCGACCCTCGCCTGCGCCATGACGCTGCGGACGCTGTCCGGGGCCGGCGGGCGGACGAGCAGGCCACAGGCGATCACGGTGCTCTTCGACCGGGGCACGGACGGGCAGCTCGCCACGCTGCGCGGCACCCTGCTGCGTGGACTGCCTCCCGCGCTCGTGCCGGACGCCGCCCGGATGTCGTTGTTCTCGGGAGACGAGCGGTTCGCGGACTCCCTGCGCGCGGCCTGGCAACAGGCCGGGGCGAAGCGGGTGGAGGGCATGGTCCTGTGGTCCCTCGACACGGAGAAGGGGTCGCTTTCCCGGGTCGACGACGAGTCCCTGGGGGCGGCGTTCTCAGTCGTGATCGACGAGATCGCGCGTCTGCAGAGACCGCTGTCGGGGCTCCGCACCGTACGGCGGCTCGTGGCCAAGAACGCGGTGATCGGCGCCGTCGGGGCGAAGGGAGTGCTGCGCTCCGTCGGCGGGTACGAGCGGAAGCTCGGCAGCCTTCCCGAGAACGCCAGGGTGATCGTGCCGGAACCCGACTACAAGACCGCGCGGGCCCAGGCGAGGCCGTCCCTGGAAATCGTGCCCGCCGCGAACTGGCGCGACGCCGCCCGCCTGGCGCGGCGCAACGACAGGGGCGTCATCGTCAGGAACGCCCTCGTGTTCTTCCTGCTGCTCGCCGCGGGCGGTGGCACGTACGGTCTCGTCATGCAGGACTATCAGCGGGACGCCGAGGCCAGGGAAATGCGGCAGCGCCGGGAGGCGGTGGCGGCCCAGTTCGTCGAGGATAGCCAGAACGGCGCCGGGAACGATCCGCAACTGGCGATGCTGCTGGCGGGAGCGGCGTCGAAGCTGAAGCCCGGCCCGGAGTCCCGGTACGCGATGCGGTCCGCCCTGGTGAAGCCGGCCGTCGCCCGGCTCGACGCGGCCTGTGGCGGGGTCACCGACGTGGCCTACAGCCCGGACGGCCGCACCTTCGCGGCCGCCTGCTCGGACAGGAGCGTCAGGATCTGGGACGCCGCCACGCTGCGGCAGATCGGAGCCCCCCTGACCGGGCACGAGAAGAGAGCCCTCAGCGTGGCCTACGACTCCGAAGGGAAGACCCTGGCCAGCGGAGGGGAGGACGGGACCATCCGGCTGTGGGACGTGGCGGCCCACCGCGCGATCGGCACGCCCTTGACGGGCCACCGCGACTGGGTGACCTCCGTCGTCTTCAACCCGGTCGCCCGGCGTTTCGCGAGTGCCGGGCACGACGACACCGTGCGCCTGTGGGACCTTGACGCGCGACGCCAGATCGGTGCTCCGCTGACCGGTCATCGAGGCGATGTCCTCGTTCTCGCGTACAGTCCCGACGGTCGCACGCTGGCGAGCGGCGGTACCGACAAGACCGTGCGGATCTGGGATCCGGTCTCCCGCCGCCGGATCGGCGCCCCCATCAAGGGGCACACCGACGCGGTCACGGCGCTCGCGTTCGACAAGAGGAGGCCGCTGCTCGCGAGCGGCGGTACCGACAAGACCATCCGGATCTGGAACACGGAGACCCGGCGCGCCTTCGGCGAGGCCATCCGCGGTCACGACTCGTGGATCTCCGCCCTGGAGTTCAGTTCCGACACGATCACGCTCGCCAGCGCCGGCCTGGACAACAGCGTGAGGTTCTGGAACGTTCCCACCCACCAGGCCGTCGGGCCGGTGCTGGCGGGTCACGCCGGTCCCCTCTACGCGATGGCCTTCGCCTCCGACGGCCGGACGATCATTTCGGGTTCGGAGGACGGCACGGTCCGCGTCTGGGACATCCGCCCGCTCTTCGGGGTGGGCATCCCCTTCATCAACCACACCTGGGGCGTGATCGGGGTGGCCTACAGTCCCGACGGCAAGACGCTCGCCACCGGGGGTGAGGACAAAACCGTGCGGCTGTGGGACGTGGCCACGCAGGAGCAGATAGGAAAGCCCCTGAAAGGGCACACCGGCCCCGTCCTGTCGGTCGCCTTCAGCCCGGACGGTTCCCTGCTCGCCAGTGGAGGTCACGACGACTCGGTACGGCTGTGGGACGTGCGCAAGCGCCGTCCGGTCGGCAAGCCGATGACCGGGCACAGGGACGACGTCTACTCGCTGGCCTTCAGACCCGGCGGGAAGATCCTCGCCAGCGGGAGCCAGGACAAGACCGTCCTGCTGTGGGACGTATCGTCGCGGGAGGAGGCGGGCGTCCTGCAGGGCCACAACGGCACCGTCACCTCGCTGGCGTTCAACCATGACGGCCGGAGCATGGTGACGGGAAGCGAGGACGGCGTGATCAGGCTCTGGGACCTCACCCACCAGAACATCACCATGCAGCCGATGACCGGTCACGCCGACGCCATCCTCGGGATCGCGTACAGCCCCGACGGCCGGACGGTGGCCAGCGCGAGCCAGGACCACACCGTGCGGCTGTGGGACGTGACCACGCGCAAGCAGATCGGCACGCCGCTGCTGGGCCACCGCAACTATGTCAACTCCGTGGCCTTCAGCCCCGACGGCAGCACTCTGGCCACCACCAGCGACGACAAGACCGTCCGGCTCTGGGACGTGGAGAACGGGCGCCAGATCGGCGATCCGATCAGGGACCAGGAGACCGAACTCCTCCCGGGTCTCTACAAGGCCGCCTTCAGTCCCGACGGCCGGTATCTGGCCACGTCGATCACCAGTGATATAAACGGCATGGCCCGGCTGTGGGACGTCGGAGCTCTCACGGGCGACCCGCTGAAACACATCTGCGCCCGCGCCCGGCGCGACCTGCGTCCCGACGAATGGCGGCGATACGCCCCTGGTGTGATGCCAGTACGTCTCTGCTGAAACCGGGATGGACCATGTCGGTCACCAGGAAACACCGCTGGAGCCGCATTCCGCCGGTTACGCTGGGTCGAGCACTGTTCACACGGTTTCAGGGGCACTACATGGCGGGCGAGGTTCGGGCCGCTGGGCGGATGCTGGCGGACCTCCTGCTTGAGGAGCGCTACCGGCGGAGATGGTCTCTCGCCAGACTGCGCGACGGGTCACGAGGCGGCGGGCTCAACCAGTCGGCGGTCGCGCAGGTGCTGGCGCTCTACCTCTGGGAGTCCGGCCGCCGCTCGGAGTCCGAGGTCGCGCTCCGCCGCGAGCTGAAGGACCGGGTCAACCGGGCACTGCGCGGCGAGGTGCTGAGCGCGGAGACGCTGAGCTGGTTCGTCGGTGCCTTCGAGATGAGCCGTCATGACAGCGACCTTCTCTTCGCCACCCGCTTCCCCGCCCCGTCGAACGCCTCGCCCGCCGTGAGCGGAACGCTCCGGCAGCCGCAGTTCGTGCCGATCAGGCAACGGCATCGCACCGTGTCGGTCTTCGAACGGCGCGTCATCGGCTCCGACGGCCACCCTTGCTCACACCGGACGATCAGGGCGATCCTCGCGTGCGAGGACGGCGTCGACTTCTTCCCCTACCGCCTGTTCCGCGGTGCCGTCGAAGTGAAGGTGTTGCGGGGCGGGTACGTCGCCGCCATGCGGGAATTCACCGGCAGCACCCCGGTGCTGGAGATCGCTCTCAACAGCCCGTTGCGCGAGGGGCAGGTCGCCTCGCTCGAGTACGAGGTGAGTTTCCGGCCGGGCACCGGTGACGCGGACCTCGAATACCGGCGGGTGGCCCACGCCCGCGCGGACAACGTCGACATCGTCGTGCAGTTCGATCCCGGACGTCGCCCGCACCGGCTCTGGTGGACGATCTGGGACGACCACCGCGACGGGAAGGTCATCGTCGAGGAGCCGGCGGCGCTGGACCGGGACGCCTGCGTCCATCGTTTCGTCCCCTATCTGGAACACGCCGCCGCGGGCTTTCGCTGGACCTGGTGAACGCCGCCCGATGGCCCTTCGCCGCGTCGCGACTGTGAGGCCTCGTGGTTTCACGCCGGTCGGGCGTGCGTGACCGGGCCGGACAGCCCGCTCACCGTGCCACGGGCACCGGATCGCGACCACTCGACGTTCGAGCCGTTCGGTGCTCCCATGGTTCCAGGCGGCGTTCCGAGGACGCTCGCGAGTGTTCCCTCCTGGTGAGTGCCTTGATCGATGGCGGCTTCCGTAGCTGGAAGGAACGGAGTCATGTCAGGTCGGCATCCCTCCCGATGCCGGTACCGGCCGGATCGTTCCGAAGCCATAAGACCGAACCGGCATTGAGGAGCGCTGTGAAGTACGCGGAGGGTGAGGCCGGTCGTCCGAGAGGCAACCCCGATCCGGCGACTTCCGGGGACCACGCCCTGCGTGAGATCGAGCGGCAGCGAAGTACGGTCGATCAGATGGCCACCTCCCACTCCATGCTCAGAGGTCAGTATCGTCGCAGGGCCGTCGCCTCCACCTGTGTGCTGCTGGCCGCTTCCGTCGTCGCGACCGCGTTCGCCTTCGCGTCGGGCGACGCGAAGATATCCCTCCTTGTGATCACCATCGAGCGCTCGACCCTCCTGGGCTGGTTCGCCATGTTCACTTTCACGCTGACCCTGATCGACCTGGTGCTCGATTGGCGTGGCAGGGCGCGCGGTCACGAGGACGCCGTTCGGCAACTCGCCGTCCTCAAGGCGGAATACCGGGCGCTGCCCGCGGCGGGGGACGAGGCCGCCGCACGGGAACGCGTCTCCCAGCGTTATCAGGCGGTCATGGACGCCCTGCCTCCCGTTCCCGAAGCCAAGTTCTTGCGGCTCAAGGCACGACACCTGCGAAAGGTCGAGATGAGCCGCATCCTCTCTGATAACCCCGGCATAACCGTCAGGCAAGCGAGAAAAGTGCTTCGGAGGCGGTCGCGCGAAAAATCGTAGAAGAAGTAGAAAAGTGAAGGTAAGTGGGCGGTTGTTCTGTGGTCCCGCGTCGAGGGAAGCACTCAATTTTCCGCGTCACGGGGCCTCTCACCTGCGGTGATCGCACCTCAATGCCCCGTGTTTCGTGTTTAACTCGGACTTGCGGTAGTCACCCGACTTCCTTGGGTAGTGTCCCCGGGCCAGATGAGAGCGCGCGGTGTAGTAAAGGGGAGACGATTCATGATCAGCGTCCTGATCGCCGAGGACATGCATCTCGTCCGAGGAGCCATGGTCGCCCTGCTCTCCACGGAGAGTGACATCAAGGTCGTCGCCGAGGTCGGTCACGGTGACGAGGTGGTCCGTTCCTGCCTGCTCCACCGGCCGGACGTCGCGCTCATCGACATCGGCCTGCCCGGCACCGACGGTCTCACCGCGACGGCGGAGGTGCACCGCAGGCTTCCCGAGTGCGGGACGGTGATCCTGACCGGGCTCGCGACCCCGGCCGCGCTGCGCCGGGCGCTGGACGCCGGAGCGCGCGGCTTCGTCGTCAAGGACGCCCCCGCGGGCCAGCTCGCGGGCTGCGTACGCCGGGTGGCCGCCGGTGAGCGGGTCGTCGACCCCGAACTGGCCGTCGCCGCCCTCAACGCGAAGAGGAACCCGCTCACCGCGCGCGAGCTGGAGGTCCTGCAGGCCGCGGCCGAGGGGGCGCCGGTCGGGGAGATCGCCGACCGTCTCTGCCTGTCCGGCGGCACGGTACGCAACTACCTGGCGCGAATCCTCAACAAGGTCGACGCCCGCACGCGCGTCGAGGCGGTCAGGATCGCCAGGGAGGCGGGCTGGCTGTGGTCCCACGACCTGACCGAACCGATCCTGAGCCGCTACCGCTCGCTCAACTGACCGCGCCCCGCCCCGCGGGCCCCGGCGCCGCCGTGACCAGGGAGCGGTGCCGCCCTGACTAGGGGGCGGCGGCGTCGACGAGCGCCTGGAACAGGCGTCGCGGGTCCTCGGCCAGCCGGTTGCACACGTACAGCCACCACTCGGTGCCGAAGACGACGTACTCGCGGGTGGGATGGCCGCGTTCGGCCATCGCGGCGAGGCGGTCGGGGCCGAGACCCAGGAGGGTCTCGAACTCCCACGGCGCGTCGGCACGGCCCGTCCCGCCGAGATGACGGTCGATGTGGTGGATCAGGTCCCAGTCGTGGGTCGCGAACGAGCACAGGTGTCCCGAGGCGGCCAGCGCCTCGGCGTGGCGCAGGTAGGCGGCGGGCAGCGCGGCGTCCCCGCGCGCGTAGGCGACGGTCTCCGGTTCCAGGAAGGCGCCCTTGACCAGGCGGATCCTGCCCGGCAGGGCGAGGAGTCCCCGCAGGTCCTCGCCGGTGCGGTGCAGTCTCGCCTGGACGGTGATCCCGACGTGGTCGAATCGCTCGCACAGCCCGCGGTGCACCGACAGGACCGCGTCGGTGCGGTCGGAGCCCTCCGCCGAGATGATCATCTCCCGTCCGGTGCCGGCGGTGGCCTGGGCGATACGGGTGGCGTTCTCCAGGGCGAGTTCCTCGTCGATCGCCAGGCCGATGTGCGAGAGGTCGAGGGAGATCGAGCACCGCGGCGGAAGCCGGCGGGCTGCGTCGACGAACACGGCCGTCTCCGCCAGGGCCCGCTCCGGGTCACGGCAGCTCTCCCCCATGTACTCGACGTTCGCGCGGTGGCCGCCCACGAGGATCTCCGCCACGCGTTCCAGCGCGTCCGCGAGGGTCTCGCCGGCCACGAAGCGCCGGGCCACCCGCCGGGCGAGGGGACCGAGCACGGGGTCCGCGGGCACCCGCCACTTGAGCTCCTCGTCGAGCGCGAGCGTGCGCAGGACCTGGGCCGCCCCGGTGAAGGCTTCGTCGGTATCGGTGAGCTGAACGGTGGTCATCGTGCGCCTGGCTTTCGAGGGTGAGGGAATCGCCGGTCCGGCCGGCCCGATGCCAGCTTTCCAGCGGCCCGCCGGGCCAGAAAGTGGCAGAAATGACTAATATGGTGAAATTCCTGCCAGTCATCGTGCCGGGCACGTACCGTCACCAGGAGGTCCACATACTGCGCGACGTCGCCGTCCTGGCCCTCGACGGCGGGCACGCCTTCGAACTCGGGGTGTTCTGCGAGGTCTTCGGCATCGATCGCGGTGACGACGGCCTGCCCGCCTACGACTTCGCGGTCGTCTCCGCCACGGGGAGGAGCGTGCGCACCAGGCACGGCTTCCACCTCGAGACCCCGCACGGGCTGGAGCGGCTGGAGTCGGCGGACCTCATCGGCGTCCCGGCCTCCGACCCGGGCGTACGGCAGCCGGAGGAACTGTTCGAGGCGCTGCGGGCCGCGGTGCGGCGCGGAGCCCGCGTGCTCAGCATCTGCTCCGGCGCCTTCCTGCTCGGCGAGGCCGGCCTGCTGGACGGCCGCCGCTGCACCACCCACTGGCGCTACGGGGAGGAGCTCGCCCGCCGCTACCCGCGGGCACGGGTGGAACCGGACGTCCTCTACGTCGACGAGGATCCCGTCATCACCGGCGCCGGCACCGCCGCCGGGATCGACGCCTGCCTGCACCTGGTGCGCAAGGAACAGGGCAACGCCGTCGCAGGCGACATCGCCCGGCGCATGGTGGCGCCCCCGTACCGCGACGGCGGCCAGACCCAGTACGTCAGGCGTCCGGACCCGGAGCCGGGCACCGGGCACCTCGCGCCACTGCTGGTCTGGCTGGAGGCCAACCTTCACCGGGAACTGACCGTGGAGAGGATGGCCCGCCGGGCCAACATGTCGCCGCGCACCTTCGCCCGCCGCTTCAACCGGGAGATCGGCACCACGCCGCTGCAGTGGCTCACCGGCCAGCGCGTCCTGCTGGCCCAGCGTCATCTCGAGAGCACCGACGAGCCCATCGCCCTCGTCGCCGAACGAGCCGGATTTGGGTCGGTTGCCACGCTGCGTCACCATTTTGCCCGGTATCTGGGGACCACGCCCCACGCCTACCGGCGCACCTTCCGCGGCCCGCGCGAGGAGGGCGGACGGCGCGTCGTCCCTTCGGGGACGGCCTTGTCACCGTAGGGGTGGTCGTGTACGTCGAGCCGGGTGGCGGCGCCCTCGGTGTTCTCGAGCGCGTTGCGGATCCGGCCGCAGGCATGCTCACCGGCCGGGCGCGGATCCGGCGCCCGGTGCCGGCCAGAAGCCGAGATTGTGGTCGGCGGCGTAGTCGACCGGTTTGACCGCGTCCGGCTCCAGGGACTGGGTGTGCGGGACCGGGGCGGCGCGGTCGAAGCGCTCCCAGCGGGGCAGCCCCTTCCCGTTGGGATCGCCCGTCCGGGCGAAGTTGGTCCAGTAGGCGATCATCTGGTCGGACAGCCTCCGCTGGGCCGGGGTGAACGTGACCGCCTTCTCGGTGAACAGGTACGGCATGTCGCCCGCGTGGTAGGCGCCCCAGGGAAAGTCCGTCCCCAACGGCAGGAACATCGGGGCCCGGCGGTCGGCGAACTGGTAGGCGTACGTCGGCGCCTTCCCGCTGAGCAGCCCGTTCTGCTCGAAGGTGGCCCTGGCCCACATGCGGTCGGTGATCACGGCGGCCCACGCCAGCCCCGGCGAGCCGTACCGGGCGACCGGATACTCCGCGCGCACCCTCGCCGCGTCCTTGCCGAACGCGGTTTTCAGCAGCCTGCCGTACCGTTCGGCGGTCACCGGCCTGCCCGCCGCGTCGTGGAACAACCCGACGAAGATCCGGTGCTCGTCGCGGGTCGCCCCGGAGATCACCGGAACCCGGTGGAAACGACCTGCCCGCAACGCCGCGGACGGCGGTCCGGGCAGCGTCTCGCCTCCGTAGGCGTATGTCTGGAACATGTTCATGATCTGCGGCACTTCGAGGATCTTCTCCACCGGGAGGGCCCGCAGGCAGCGGAGATCCTCGCAACCGAGCCGCGGGGCCACGTACGTTCCCATCTTCTCGACCTCCGCCACCGGGCGCCAGGCGTAGGACGGGTAGGCGGGGACGCCCTCACCCATGCTGCCGGCGAGCATGTCCATCATGCCCTCGCCGCTCTGCATGACGGCCCGGTCGAACAGGCCTCCGCCGCCCGGCGAGGTCAGGTGCCCGCTGATGCTCAGCGCGCCCCACGAGACGCCGAACACCGTCACGTTCGCCGGGTCCCCGCCGAACGCGGCGGCGTTGCGGCGGACCCAGCGCAGAGCCGCCTGCTGGTCCTGCAGGCCGTACGTGCCCGACCCCTCGAGCCCCGGGTACCCGAAGCCCCCGAACACCCCGAGCCGGTAGTTGATCGTGACGACCACCACGTCCCCGCGGGTGACGATGCGGCGCACATCGCTGAGGTCGCCGGAGCCCAGGGCTCCGTCGCCGTGGATCCACACCATCACCGGCCGGTTCCTCCCGGGCGTGCGCGGCGCCGTCACGTTGAGGAACAGGCAGTCCTCGTCGGAGCCGGTCACCTTCGCGTAGTCACTTCCCACCTGCGGGCACACGCTGCCCGGCCTGGTGGCCTCCCTGGTCCCGCTCCAGGGCCTCACCGGCGCCGGCGAGTTCCACCGCAGCCCACCCACCGGCGGGGCCGCGTAGGGAATCCCCTGGAAGATCCGGTGCTCGCCCGTCACGGTTCCCCGTACGGCTCCCGCGTCCGTCCGGACCACGCTCTCGCCGGTCTTCTCCGGCGCCCGCCCCGCGGGCACGCCCGCGCACGCCGGCACCAGCATCGTCGCCGCCAGCGCGGCACTCATCGCCTTTCGTCTCATACCCTCCACGCTGTCAACGGACGGGCTGCTCCAGCAGATCCATCGATCCCGAACGCCCCAGGACAAATGTCATCTCCGGAACCGGCCGGTTCCGGGCGCTACGAGGTACGGGACCGCGGTGTCAGGACGATCCGCCCGAAGACCTCGCCCGCGTCCATCTTCCGGTGCGCCACCACGGCCTGGTCCAGGGGCAGCAGCTCATGGACCACCGTCTGGAGCTCTCCCCGCCTCACGGCGGCGAACTGCTCGCTCCGCACGGCACGCCGGTCGGTCTCGGGGACGGTGTCGGCGCTGAAGGTGGAGAAGGACAGCGACTTCTGGAACGCCGCCATCATCCGCATGCCGAAGTCCGCCGGGGGCCGGCCCGCGACGACGCCCACGACCACCATGCGGCCGTTGGGGTTGAGCCGGTCGAGGAACGAGGGCATGTCCGCGCCCGCCGCCACGTCGATGATGACGTCGTAGCCGGCCGGAGCGTCCTGGCCGCCTTCGCCCGAGCGCTCGAGCACGTGGGTCGCGCCGAGCTCGCGCAGCCGCCGGCCGCGCGCGGCCGAGGAGGTCGTGACCGCCACCGCGGCGGCGCCGCCGCGGGCCGCGAGCTGCACCGTCGTGATCCCGATGCTGCCGGCCGCGCCTCGCACCAGGACGGTCTCTCCGGGAGCGAAGCGGGCGTGGGAGAGCCCGAAGTGGGCGACCACTCCGGAACCGCCGAGGGCCACCGCGTCGACGGCGGACAGGTCGGCGGAGAGGGGAACGATCTCCTGGACCGGCACGACGGCCTGTTCGGCGTATCCTCCGCCGGTGCCGGTGAAGCCCCACACCCGACGGCCCACCCATGAGGTGTCGACGCCGTCGCCGACCGCGGTCACGGTGCCCGCCACCTCACCGCCCAGGGGCTGAACGTCCCGATGCGGGAGATCGCACGGCGCGCCGGGGTCGGACCCGCCACCCTTTACCGCCGCTTCCCCACGAAGCAACTGCTGGTCACCGAAGCCTTCGCGGACCAGATGCGCGCGTGCCGCGCCATCGTCGACGAGGGGTGCGCCGATCCCGACCCCTGGCACGGTCTGTGCCTGGTCATCGAGAGGATCTGCGCACTGCACGCCCAGGACCGGGGCTTCACCGAAGCGTTCCTGTCGGCCTTTCCCGGCGCCACGGACGTCACCGAAGGCCGCGATCACACCCTCAGGGCCGTAGCAGGACTGGCCCGCCGCGCCAAGGAGGCCGGACGGCTGCGCCCCGACTTCTCCGTCCCCGACGATCTGATTCTCCTGCTCATGGCGAACAAGGGGATCCACGCGACCACGGCCGCGGCCCAGGCCGCGGCCTCCAGGCGCTTCGCGGGTTTCGTCATCCACGCGATCCAAGCCTGTCCCACCACGCACGCTCTTCCTGCGACATGACGGGCACCCGCCGGCACGGCCCTCTGCTCGGGTCCGCACCACCGCCCACCTCGGGTGCCGGGGTCCCGGGTCCGAGTCGACGGTTCAGCCGAGGATCTGGACGTACCCGTCGGTCCCGTGAACGCGGATCCGCTGCCCGTCCCGGATCAGCCGGGTGGCCTGATCCACACCCACGACGGCCGGCAGGCCGTACTCCCGCGCGATCACCGCCCCGTGCGTCATGAGGCCGCCCACCTCCGTCACCAGTCCGGCGACGGTGACGAACAGGGGGGTCCAGCTGGGGTCGGTGTAGGTGGTGACCAGGATGTCGCCCGCCTCGAGGTCGGCCCGCGCCATGTCCGTGACGACGCGGGCACGGCCCTCGACTGTCCCGGCCGAGACCGGGAGGCCGGCCAGCGCGCCGGGCGGGGCGTCGTCATGCCGGTACCGGCCGTTGATGGCCTCGCCGTCCGAGGTGAGGACCCGGGGCGGTGTGAGCGCCTCGTACGACCGGAACGCCTCCCGCCTTTCCAGGATGAGCCCGGCGTCCACGTCGCCGGTGCGCACGACTTCCCGCAACTCCGCGAACCGGAGGAAGAAGATGTCCTCCTTCTCGCGCAGGGTGCCGGAGCGGACGAGGCGATCGGCCTCCCGCAGCAGCGCCTGCTTGTAGGCGAAGTAGCGGCTGACCATGCCGTACTTGGGGTACTCCCGGTATCCGGCGAAGGCGCGGACGCGGTCGATCATCCGCTTGGTCTCCTCGGCCTTCCGCTCCCCGTCGGGCAGGGCGCGCAGCCGCGTCAGAAGTTCCTGCTCCTTCCGCTGCGACTCCAGGCGTCCTTGTTCGAAGTGTCGTTCGCCGGCGCCCGGCTCGAAGTTCTTGATGTTGCCGAGGATGGTGGGCACGAGCGTGGCGGGATGCTCGCTCCAGCGCGTTCTGGTGATGTCGATCTCGCCTGCGCAGCGCATGCCGTACTCGTCGAGGTAGCCCCGGATGGCGTCACGTGCCTCCCGTCCGCCGGCCAGCCCGGCCAGCTCGTCCAGGAAACCGTCGCCCTCCCGGCCCTCGTCCACGACGCGGTGCAGGAACGTCACGACCTCCGCGTGCGGCCGGATCGTGTCCGCGACGTCGAGGAGCGCCAGCCCCATCTCGGAGGTGACGTTGTGGGGGACGGATTGCGTGAGCACGTCGGCCGCGTTCCTCTCGCCCAGCCACGCCTCGAGGTGGTCGTTGAGCCACCAGGCCGCCTCCATCCCCGCCATGATCACTTGGTGGCTCCGCGGATCGAACAGGATGCGCCTCAGCTCCGCGATGTCGGCCTCGATGAAGTCGAGCAGCGCCGGCCCGGACAGCGTCCGGATCTCGCTCCGCAGGGTGGCGACGGACTCCTGACTCCGCCGGATCAGCTGGGTGACAACGGCCGGATCGGTCTCGATCGGTGCGGGTGAGTCGCCGGCGGGCGCGGCGACGGAATCCTCGTCCGCGAGCAGGCGGATGAAGTCGCCGCGGTCCAGGACGGTCTGTAGCGCCTCCCGGATCAGCGGGTCGGACCTCCCCAGGGTCCCGATGAGGTTCGCGCGACCGGCGGCCGTCGCCAGGACGGGGGCCACGTCGACGAACAGCCGTCCGCCCGCCTCGTGCATCGGCCGTGGGGTCGTCAGCTGCCACACGGAGAGTCCCAGCGGCTTCATCGCGTCGGTCATCATCTGCTGGTGACCGACGGAGACGTAGACATGGTTCTCCCGGTCATCGGTCTCGGGGAGGGGGAACAGGGTGGTGATCGGCCGGCTCTGGACGATGTGGAAGTCATCGCCGGCCAGGCACCATTCGATGTCCTGGGGCCTGCCGAAGTGCGCTTCGACGCGCCGGCCCAGCCGCACCAGGCGCACGACCTGCGCATCCGTCAGAGCCGGCTGCGTCTGCCGTCGCGGCTCGATCGGTGCGTCATGGGTACCGCCTCCCGGCGACGCCTGGACGGACCGCGGCTTGGTGGCGACCGCCGTGGTGACGACCTGATCGTCGCGCACCGTGTAGACGTCCCCGGCGACCAGGCCGGAGACGAGCGCCTCGCCGAGCCCCCAGCCGGCCTCCACCGTGGCGATCTTCCGGTTCGAGGTCACGGGGTCCGCGGTGAAGAGGATCCCGGCCGCGTCCGGGAACACCATCCGCTGTACGACCACGGCCATCCGTACCTTGCGGTGGTCGAAGCCGTTACGGCGCCGGTAGGTCACCGCCCGCTCGGTGAACAGCGAGGCCCAGCACCTTCGGACGTGGTGGAGGATCGCCGGCAGGCCCACGATGTTCAGGTACGAGTCCTGCTGGCCGGCGAAGGACGCGGTCGGCAGGTCCTCGGCCGTCGCGCTGGAACGCACCGCGTAGGAGGCCCGCTCTCCGAGCCGGGCGAGCGATTCGCCGATCGCCGCCTCGAGATCGCCGGGAATCGCGACGCCTTCGACGACGCGGCGGACATCGGCGCTCAGGGTGCGGATCGCCTCGCGGTCGTCCGGGTTCACGCGCGACAGCAGGTCGAGCCGGGCGTCGATCGACGGCGCCTCGGCCACGATCCGCTGGAAGGCGTCCGTCGTGACGCAGAAGCCGTCCGGCACGCGGATGCCGTCGATTCGCGAGAGCTCGCCCAGCTGCGCTCCCTTTCCGCCGACGTCCGCGATATTCGTCGAGTCGATCTCCTCGAAACCCAGCACGTAACCCAATTCCGTTGCTCCATTGCTTGTCGGGCCGGTTCGCAACGGGCAGTATGAACCACTTTCTGACGTCTCATGAGACGCGCGGATCTGATACAAAATGAAAGTGGCGGGGAGTGGCGCGCGGCCTGACCCGGCCTCCCCGCACCGGCATCCCGGGCCGCCGTTCACGCTCGGCGGCGGTGATCTCCTGGGCGCCGGCCGGCGCCCGCACCGGGCCCCCGCGCCCGGTCCCGACCTGCCCCGACCTGCCCCGACCTGCCGCAGGGTGCGGTGGACGTGGACAGGAGCGCGTACGCGGATCGCGGGCCCCTCGGGACGGACGGCCGGATCCTCGGCGACGACCGGCGGGATCTCGATCGCGATGGACCCGGCCGGATGGTCCCGGTCCCGCTCCTTCAGAGGCTGCGGGCGGTGATGTCGCCGTGGGAGGTGGTGGCGCGGATGTCGAGTTCGGTGGTGCCGTTGTTCTTGAGGGCGTTGCTGACGCGGCCGTAGCCGGTGCCGGCGTCAAGGGCGGCCGAGACGCCGGCGGCGGCGGCGACCGAGATGTCGCCGGACTGGGTGCGGAGCACGACCGTGCCGCGCACCGCCTCGGTGATCCGGATGTCGCCCTTCGCGGTGCTGATCTCCGCGGGGCCGTTGAGCCGGCCGACCTCGACGTCGCCGTCGAGCGCGGTGAGGCGGACGCTCGCGGCCTCGTCGATCTTGATCTGGCGGTACGCGCCTTCGAAGGCGACGTCACCGAGGCGTCCGACGCCGCGGAGCTCGGCGGCGGCGGCCCTGGCCTCGACGCGGGAGCCGGCGGGCAGCTGGACGGTGATCTCCAGGGATCCGGAGGGGCCGAAGAGTCGGTTGTCGAGGGTCGAGGTCGTGACCCGCAGGACGCCGTCGGCGTAGGTGACGGTGGTCTGCTCGGCGGTCTTGGTGTCGCGGCTCCTGGAGGGGTCGGCGGGCAGGACCTCGACGGTGGTGTCGGCGCGGTCCGCGGCGATGAACTGGACGCGTCCGGCGGGGATGTCCAGGACGGCGGAGATCGGGGCGGGGGTGTCGAACTTCTGCATCGTGCTCTCCCGTGCTCACTCGTTGTTTCTGACATTGGAAACGCTACGTTGCGTTCCTAAATCTGGCAACATATTTGTTGCATAGAAGATACATTTACGCAGGTAAACGTCGATAAACTGTTGCAACAGTCCTGATACTAAAGCAACGGAAGATGCTCTGATCATTGCAATGAATGAGAAGTGAACGCTATGGTGGGGGGCCAGGGACCACCACGAAGGATCACCAGGGAGATCGCGATGCCGGGAGGCAGACTCACCCAGCAGGACCGCCGGCAGATCGCGCTGGGGTTGGCCGACAGCCTCCCCTACGCCGAGATCGCCCGGCGACTCGACCGGCCGACCTCGACGATCACGCGTGAGGTGATGCGCAACGGCGGCCCTGCCGCCTACCGCGCCGACCTGGCCCACCGCGCCACCGAACGCCGCGCCAACCGGCGCAGGCCCGCCTCCTCCCAAGGGCCGGAGCCGGTCCCCCAGCCGCACGGACGCGACGCCGAGGCCGTGGCCGAGTACGAGGAGACGTTCACCACCGTCCTCATGGCCTCAGGCCTGACCAAGATGACGGCCCGGGTGCTGACCTGCCTGTTCACCACTGACGCGGGCAGTCTCACCGCATCCCAGCTCGCCCGGCACCTCCAGGTCAGCCCGGCGTCGATCTCCAAGGCGATCGCCTTCCTGGAGAGCCAGAGCCTCGTCCGCCGGGAACGCGACGAACGCCGTCGCGACCGCTACGTCGTCGACGACGAACTCTTCTACCAGGCGACGATCGCCAGCGCCCGATCCAACGACCTGCTCGTCGAGACCGCACGCCAGGGCGTCGCCGTCCTCGGCCCCCGCACCCCGGCCGCCGACCGCCTGGAGAACATCGCCCGCTTCCTCGACTTCATCAGCGAAAGCATCACCCGCGCCGCCGAACAGGCCCGCGAAGTCCTCCACACCAAACCCGGAAGGACCTCGAACGACACCGCTCGGCCAGGTCCGGACCACGGATAGGCAGCCGTCTCGATCGTCACGGCCATGAGACGAGGCCGGCCGCGGACGGCCGCCCGTCCAGGGGTGCGCACCCTGTCGAAAACGGACACGAACTCCAGGTTTATCGACAGGAGCGGGCCCGATCATGGTCTGCCCGGGCGGCTGTGCCGTAGATCTGGTGGAGGCAGGAAGAGCCACGCGGCCACCGAGGTCAGGGTGCACGCGTGGCGCGAACACACGTCACCACCAGCCGAAACGGAGAGTGCACACGAATGCGAGTCGAAGAGAACTCCCGCGGGCGACGGACGGGAACCGGCATGCGCACCTGGCGGAAACCGTCGAAGCTCGCGGCCGCGGCCATGATGGCCGGATGCCTCGCGTTGGCCGGAACCCCGGCGGCGGTCGCCGACGCGGGCCCGGCCCGGGAGAAGGCCGCGCTCACCTGTGGCGCCGGCGTGTTCCTCGACGGCCTCCGGGCCCTCGCGGTCACCGAGAACGGCCGCGACGAGGTGTTCATCACGAGCGGTGGCACGAAGATCTGGCCGGTGACCGCGGCCTACGTGTCGATGGGCGCGGGCCAGCGGGTCGAGGTCGACAAGTGCGTCCCCGTCGGCGCCCAGCTCCGCCTCATGGAGTACGACGACATCGATCCCAACGACCTCATCGGCGGCGTCACCATCAACCAGGACGCGACCTGGGACTACGAGTTCTGCTGCGGTGGCGGCGGCCGGTACCGGCTCGGGGCCGTCCAGTAGCCCGCCCCCCCCGGCACGGCACCGCCTCCGGCCCTCTTCGGCCGGCCGGAGGCGGCGCCGTGCTCTCGCGGTGTTCCGAGGAGGTCTCGCGAGAGGTGCTGAGAAGTGCCGTCGTGTTCGGGCGGGACCGTCCTCCTCGGCGCCGTCCTCCTTGGCGGTGCCCGAAGCCGGATGTCTCAGTGGCCGGTGACTTGAGGATCTCCGGCCCGGCACGTCGGCGGGCCGAAGACGGAGTACGTCGAGTGGTTCCCCGAACCGGTCGAGCGGATCATCGGCGGCTGAGCCCGGGCCCGCCGCGCATGCCGAGACCTCGTTGAACGGCCCGCTGTACTTCGGAACACGTTCCGAAGTACCATGTGGCATGGTTACGCCGACCGTCCCGTTCTCCGACCTGTCGAAGCACTCCAAGCGAGTCGCCGAGACCCTTGATCGCGTTCACCGGGTGCATGTGAAGCGTCGAGACGGAGAAGACCTGTTCATCTCCACCGCACGGCATGACCGGCAGAGAGAGGAGACCGCGGACATCGCGGCCCGTATGGTCGCGGCCCTCCTCGCCAGCGACGAGGGCACCCGCGCCGTCCTGCACGCCCTGCCCACGGTCTTCCCCTGGGTGAGACACCTTTCCCTGGAGGAGAAGAGGGAGTTCGTCCAGGAACTGGTCGACGCCACACGCGACGCGGTCGAGCTGGACGTCCACGCCACCCTGCACCGGCTCATCGTCGAATGGCGTGCCACCGCCCGCGTCCTCGCCGACCCCTCGCTGACCGCACAGCTCACCCGCGCGCTGCCCGATGACGATCACGGTGAGGTGATCGCGCCGTGAGTCCCAAGCGTGGCGACGCGGTGGCCCCGCCGCCGATCGGTGACGAGTGGCACCTGCGGTTCGCCACCAGTGAGGCGGCCAAGGGGTGGGCCGATCTGTGCGCCGAGGCCGCGGGCAACACCCGGCGCTGTTTCGAGGCGCTGCGTGACGCTCCGCTGTCGCAGGACGACCCAGATCGGCAGCACCGTCTGCGAGGCCGTCTCGCCGCCGGGACTCTGGGCGGTCGCGAATACCCGCAGTGGGAGTACGAGGTCACCGCGGGCGGTCGCGTGCGTTACCTCGTCGACGAGTCCCGGCGCACTGTCCACCTCGTCTACGCCTCGACGCGCCACCCCAAGGACACCGACGCCTAACTGCTTGGAAGCCTGAGAGGCCCTCACGTACCGGCGTCCAGGCCGGTGTGGGCGGCGAGGAAGGCGAGCATGTCGGCGGCCAGGTCGACGGCGCGGCCCGCCGAGCGGGAGCCGTGGCCGACGTCGCCCTCGTGGCGCAGCAGGATCGGCCGCGAGCCCGACGTCGCCGCCTGCAGCGCCGCGCACATCTTGCGCGCGTGCATGGGGTCGACCCGGGAGTCGCCGCCGAACGTGGTCAGCAGCGTCGCGGGGTAGTCGACGCCGTCGACGACCCGGTGGTAGGGGGAGTAGCCCAGCAGCCAACCCAGCTGCTCGGGGTCGTCGGCCGAACCGTACTCCGAACGCCACACCGGGCCGAGCCCCGACCGCTCGTACCTGACCATGTCGAGCAGCGGCGCCGAGCAGACGGCGGCGGCGAACAGGTCGGGGCGCTGCGTCAGCGCGGCGCCCACCAGCAGCCCGCCGTTCGACTCGCCGCACGCGCCCAGCCGCGCGGGGGTGGTCCAGCCGTCCGAGACGAGTTTCTCGGCCGCCGCGGCAAAGTCGTCGAAGACGTTCTGCTTGCGCTCCAGCATGCCGTCGCGGTGCCAGGCCGCCCCCTCCTCGCCGCCGCCGCGCAGCTGGGCGAGGGCGAAGACCCCGCCCGCCTCGACCCAGGGCAGGATGTAGCTGGAGTACGACGGCGCGAGCGAGAGCCCGAACCCGCCGTAGCCGTACAGGATCGTGGGCCTGGGGCCCGAGCCCGGGCGGGCCAGCACGACCATCCGCACCGGCGTGCCGTCCGCGGAGGCGCAGACCAGCTGTCGGGCCTCGAGCCTCGGCACCTCCACGGCGCCGGGCGCGGCGCTCCACAGCGACGTCCGCCCGGTGCGCGTGTCGTAGTGGTGCACCCCCGCGGGCGTGACGCTGTCGGTGTAGGTGAACCAGACCTCGTGGCCGCCCTCGGGGCGGGTGGTCATCCCCCCCGCGGAACCGAGGCCGGGCAGCGGCACCGAACCGCGCCGTTTCCCGGTCGCCAGGTCGTGGACGCTGATCTCGCCGACCGCGTGCCGGGTCCAGCCGACGAGGAGCGTCTGCCCGGCGATCGCGAACTCACCGATCACCGCCTCCGGATCCTCGTCGACCAGACCGACCCAGTGCTCGGGGCCCGGCCGCGCCGGGTCGGCCACGCATAGCCGCCCCCGCGGCGCGTCCAGGGTGGTGAGCAGGTACAGGCGCCCGTCGCGGCCGACGGCGGGCGCCGTCACCGCGCCCGCCCCCCGCTGGATCACCCGCAGGTCGGGGCGCTCGGGGGAGGAGGACGACAGGTCGGCCAGCCAGAGGTCGTTGCCGTCGCCCGCCATCGCCGAGACCGTCAGCCAGCGGCCGTTGTAGCTGATCCCCAGCCCGTACGAGCGCTCCTCACCCATGATCACGGCGTCGGCCTCGGCGGGGGTGCCGAGCCGGTGCAGACATACCTGGCGGGAGCGGACGTAGAAGAACGCCTTCCCGTCGGGCAGCCACGCCACGGGCGCGTACCGGCAGCGGTCGATCGGGCCGTCCACCACCCGGCGGGTGGTGACGTCCATGACCCGCAGTTCCGAGCGCTCGTCCCCGCTCCTGGACACCTGGTACGCCACCAGCCTGCCGTCCAGGTCGGGCTGCCAGTGGTCGAGCGTGGTCAGCCCGCTCGGGTCGAGCTCCATCGGGTCGAGCAACGTCTCCTCCACCCCGTCGGGGCCGGTGCGGTAGAGGACCGCGTGCTCCTGTGAGGCCGTACGGCGCAGGAAGAACCGGCTGCCGCCGCGCCACATCGGCGTGCCGACCGTCCCGGCCCCGGTCAGCGCGGCCACCCGCGAGTGCCACAGGTGGCGGCCCGGCAGCGTGCCCGCGTGCTCGCGCCAGAGTTCCTCCTGGGCGGCCGTCCAGCTCCGGGTCTCCGGGCTGTCCGGATCCTCCAGCCACCGGTACGGGTCGGGCACGGCGTGGCCGTGGAGGTGGTCGACGATCGGTTGCCGCTCGGCGGGAGGGTAGATCATCGGCTTCCTTCGATGTGGAGAGCTCGGGCTCTGGACGGGAAACGCGGTGAGGACGTCACGGCACCAGCTCCTGCGCGCTCGAAGGGTCCCACTGCCCGGCCAGGTCGGCGTAGAGCGGGGAGGCGGCGAGCATCTCCTCGTGCGTGCCCAGCCGGACGCTGGTGCCGTCCATGACGAGGACCCGCCGGGCCCGCAGGGCGGAGGTCAGCCGGTGGGCGATGACGAGGAGCGTGCCGCCCCGGCGGGCGAACGCCTCCTCGGCGCGGGCCTCGGCCGCCGGGTCCAGGTGACACGTCGCCTCGTCGAGGATCACCAGCCGGGCCGGGGCGAGATAGGCGCGGGCCAGGGCGACCAGTTGCCGTTCGGCGGGCGACAGCAGCCCCGAGTGGATCTCGGTGGAGTAGCCGCCCAGCCGCGCCACCAGGTTCGTCAGGCCGACCGCGGCCACCGCGTCGTCCACCGCCTCCGGCGAGGCGTCGGCCAGATAGGTCAGGTTCTCCAGCAGGGAGCCGCGGAAGACGTACGCCTCCTGCGGGATGAGCACCCGGTCGGCGGGGTCGAGCCGGTCGGCGGGCACCCCGCACACCAGGACCTGGCCCGCCCCCGGCGCGAGCACACCGGTCAGGAGCGCGGCGAGCGTGGACTTGCCGATGCCGCTGGGGCCCACGACCGCGATGTGGTCCCCCTCGGGGACCGACAGGTCCAGGCCGTCGATCACCGGTTCCGCGTGCGGGCCGTACGCGAACGTCACGCCGCGCAGCTCGGCCGCCCCGGCCCCGCCGTCGCCGCCGTCCCGTGCCGCGATCCGCCCGCACGCCCGTACGGGCGGGTCGCCGTCGCGCAGCAGCCGGCCGAGCGCCACCCGCAGCCGGACCCCGTTGATGCCCAGCCCCTCCACGAGGTTGCCGAGCGCGGGCGTCAGCGACTGCGTGACGTAGGCCAGGGCGCCCAGGATCACCCCGGCGCCCGCGCCCTCACCCACCAGCCAGGGGGTCCCGGCCAGCACCAGCAGCACCGGCAGCCAGCCGCCCACCGCCAGCGACAGCGTGCGCAGCGCGGTCACCCGCGCCAGCGACCGGGCCGCGCGGGCCTGTTCGGCCACCCGCAGGCCGACGTCGCCCGCCACCCGCTCCTCGGCCCGGCAGGCGGTGATGTCGCGCAGCCCGCCCACCATGGTGGCCAGCGACCCGGCGGTGCGCTCGTCGGCCAGGATGAAGTCCCGCTGCCGCCTGGCCAGGGCGCGCAGCGACAGCAGGAAGATGACAAGTCCCGCGACGAAGGGGGGCAGCACCAGCGCGAGCACCTCGGGCACGAGGGTCGCCAGCCCGAGCATGACGCTCACCACGGTGAACGCGAACGACCTGACCACCGTGATGACCGAGGCGAAGGCGTCGCGGGCCAGCTCGACCTGCAGGTTGGAGCGGGCCACCGCGGCCGCCCCCGGTCCCCGTCCGGACATGACCGAGTGGCGCAGCGCGTCGTCGACGACGTGCGCGAGCAGTTCCTCGCGGAACGGCTCCACGATCGCGGCGACGGCCATCACCACCTGCCGCGCGCCGACCGCGGCCAGCAGCCACGCGCCGCCGAGCAGCGCCAGCCAGGCGAACCCGGTCGCGGGGCGTCCCGCGCCGAAGCCGTCGTCGATCGCCCGCGCGATGGCCAGGCCGATGACCAGGGAGGGCGCCGTCTCCGCGACGGACCAGCCCGCGAGCCTGACCAGCTGGTACGGGTCCCTCCTGAGCGCCCGCCGCAGGGGCCTGTTGACGACGTGCCCGTCCGGAGGGCTCACGACGTGCCCGCCCGGAAGGAGGTGCCCGCCTGGAACGACGCGCCCGCCGGGGAGGAGGCGCCCGGCGGGAAGGACGCGTCGTCCGGGGAGGACGTGTCCGCCTGGAAGACGGCGCGGTAGGCCGGGTCGGCCCACAGCGCCCGGTGCCCGCCGCACGCGCGCACCCGGCCGTCGTCCAGCCAGATCACCCGGTCGGCCGCCGCGGCGGTCGCCACCCGGTGGGTCACGATCAGGCGCGTGCGGTCGCGCAGCTCCCTGGAGAGCGCGCGGGCGACCTGGCGTTCGGTGACGGTGTCCAAACTGGAGGTGGCGTCGTCCAGGACGAGCAGGCGCCATCCCTGCGCGAAGGCGCGGGCCAGGCCGAGCCGCTGCCGCTCACCGCCGGACATGGGCGCCTCCTCCAGCGGCGTGTCGTACCCCAGGGGAAGCCGCCGGACGAAGGTGTCGGCGCGGGCCGCCCGCGCCGCCGCCCGCACGACCTCGTCCCTCCCGTCCGCCCGGCCGTCCCGGTCGTCGTGCCGGTGGCCGGACCCGGTGCCGGTACGGGTGCCGCGACGGCCGCGGCCGGAGGCGCCGTGGCGGCCGGTGCCGGGGGTGGCGGCGGGAGCGTCGAGACCCAGGGCGACGGCGGCGCCGACGGTGTCGCCGAGCAGCGCGGGGCGCTCGAAGGCGTACCCGACGGCATGGCGCAGCGCCTCGCGGGAGAGGTCGGGCAACGGCACGCCGTCGAGGAGGACCGTGCCGTGCCGCGGGTCGACCAGCCGCCCGGCGACCGCGGCGAGCAGGGACTTGCCCGCCCCCGAGCGGCCGACCACGGCCACCGCCTGCCCGCCGGGGATGACGAGATCGACGTCGCGCAGGCCGCCCGCGTCGACGCCGCGCAGCTCGAGCGTGCCGGGACCGGGAGGCAGCGGGCGCGTGCCGTAGGCTCGCGGGCTCTCGGCGGTCAGCTCCTCCACCCTGGCCGCGGCGGCCCGCGCCCTGGCCAGGCGGCCGACGTAGCCCAGCGCCGAGCCGAGACCGGCGCCGAGCACGACGTAGCGGGCGGCGGCGTACAGCTCTCCGGCCGTGAGGTCGCCGGCGGCCAGGCGCAGCCCGCCCACCCCGAGCACGGCCACCTCCAGCAGCGGGACCACCGCTCCCGCCTGCACGCCGGCCCGCGCGTTGGCCCGCCACATGTCCATGGCGTGCCCGCGCAGCCGGGGCAGGGCGGTGAGCACCCGCGCCCGCTCCTGGTCGGCGGTGCCGGCCGCGGCGATCGTACGGGCCCCGGCGAGGGCGTCGACCAGGCGGGCGGCGATGTCGCTCTGCGCCGCCTGGTAGTCGCCCGCTATGGAGGTGCTCACGGTGAGGAAGGCTCGCAGGACGAGCGCGATGAGGACGAGCCCGGCGACCAGCGTCACGGTCAGCAGGGGGTCGATGAGGGTGAGGGCCACCACGCCGCCCGCGGTGGGGATGACCAGCGCGGCCCCGGTGACGATCGACTCGGGGGCGCGCCCGATCTCCTCGGTGTTCAGGCCCATCCGGGTGACCAGGTCCCCCTCGGGGAACCGGCGGGTGATCACCGGCCCGACACCGAGCACGTTCCGTACGACCCGGTTCCTGAGCCAGGCCGAGGAGCGCGCGCCGCTCGATCCGGCGGCCCAGACGCCGAGGGTGTCGCAGAGCACGGTCAGGATCACGGCGGCGGCGCAGGCACCGAGCCAGGTCGCCGCGCCGGTGCCGCCACTCGTACCGGCCACGAGCTCGTCGACCGTCCTGCCCAGCACGAGCGGGAGCGCGAGCTGCGCGAACGCGCCCAGGACGGAGGTGACCGCGAGGACGGCCAGCCAGGGTCCGCTACGCCGCACGGTGTCGGCCACCAGCCGGTCCGCTGCCCGCACGTTGGCTCCTCCCCGAACCTTCCCGACTTACCGAACTTCCCCGACTTCGCGAACTTCCCCGATGTTCCCGACGCCCCGAACGTCCTGGACGCCGCGGACCTCCCCGGTCTCCCGGCGTCCTCGGCGTACCGGACCCTCCCGGAACGGGAGTGCCCGGGACGGCCGCCGTCGCTGGCCGTCCCGGGCACGGGGTCTCACTAGTGGCAGAGCACGACGCTCAGGTTGCTGGGCTTGCCGGACGCGCAGCCGAGAACCGTCAGGGTGCTGCCGCCACCGCCGCCACCGCCGCCGGTGGGGGTCTCCAGGGACTGCAGGTCGAGAAGGACCATGGGAGTTGCTCCGTTTCTACGGGGTTCTACGGGTTCTGGATCGTGTGGAACGGGAGGAACTAGTGGCAGAGCAGGAGGCTCAGGTTGCTGGGCTTGCCGGACGCGCAGCCCAGGACCGTGAGGGTGCTGCCGCCGCCACCGCCGTGGCCGCCGCCGTCGGGGGTCTCCAGGGACTGCAGGTCGAGAAGGACCATGGGATTGCCTCACTTCTGGTGGGAACCGATATAGGGAGAACCGGGTGCCTAGTGGCAGAGGACGACGCTCAGGTTGCTGGGCTTGCCGGACGCGCAGCCCAGGACCGTGAGAGTGCTGCCGCCGCCGCCACCACCGCCGCCGGTGGGGGCCTCCAGGGACTGCAGGTCGAGAAGAACCATGTCGTTACACCTCCTTCGATGTCGATGTGTCGTGGGGGCCAAACCACCCGGCGGATCCGTGCGCGGACACCCCTGCCGGGGCGCTCGTGCCGCCGGGCGGCTCGATGAAGGGGAGGAACACCGGCCGGTCGTGCAGCACGGCGCTCATCGCGAACAGGACTCCGGCCGTACCGGTCGCGAAGTCCATGGAAAGCCTGAGCAGCTGGTTGCCGGGGAAGGCCAGCCCGCCGCCGTGGGGCAGCGCGTGCCAGTCCAGCCCGCGGAGCTGCTCGGCCAGGTCTGTGTGGCCGGTGTGGAGGGCGTTCGGTTCGGGCCCCAGGCCCCAGCCGAGCCCGCCGATCATGCCGCTCCGGCCGGTGAACAGGCCGGACTGCACGAAGTAGCGTCCCCGGGTGACGCGCCGGCAGCCGTCGAGCGCGGCGCGGAAGTCCGCGTCCTCGCGGTGGGTCAGGTAGCGGGCGAGGACCAGGCCGATGCCCACCGACCCCTCGTCCAGGTAGGGCAGCGTGCGCCAGCCCTGGTCGACCTGGAGGGTGCCGTCCTCGCCGGTGACGCAGCGCCGCAGGTCCTGCCGGAGCGCCACGGCCGCCCGCTCGAGCAGCGACGCGTCGCCGGTGCGCTCGTAGGCGTGCAGGAAGAGGAGGGCGGGTCCGGAGGAGCCGTACATCAGCCCGGCCCGGGGGTTGGCGCCGCCGCTGACCTCCGGCACGTCGTCGGGCCCGCCCAGCCTGTCGGAGCAGATGCCGGTGATCTGCAGGGCCACCTCGGTGAAGGTCCGCTCGCCGGTGGTCCCGCCCAGGTGGAGAAGGTTCAGGCCCATGCCGGCCAGGCCGCTGAACAGCCCGAGCTCCAGCGACTCCCACTTCTGGCGCAGGCATAGGTCGGCGGTGTCGATCGCGTCCTGGCGGTGCCCGAGCAGGTCGAGGACGTAGGCCACGCCGTGCAGGCCGTCGTAGAACCCGATCCCCGTCCCCGGGGCGGGGGCCAGCGCCCTGGCGCGCAGCCAGTCCTCGTACTCGGGACGGCGCTCGGCTCCGGTGGCGGCCAGCGCGTAGAGCACCCCCGCCGCGCCGTACGCGAGGTTGACGCCCCCGCCGGGCTGGAACTGGGCGACGTCGCCGGGGAAGAGCCGGTCCTCGCGCTCGGGGGTGGCGCTCGCCAGGATGGCCCGGGTCATCGCCTCCCTGAGCCGGGGCCAGTCGTCGAGCCCCGGCTTCGGGTACGGCGTGGCCGCCGCGGGCTCGGGGCCCGTGACGGTCAGGACCGCCTCGTCGAGCACCTCGCGCGGTACGGGGAAGGTCTCGCCGATGAGCCTGGCCAGGTCGGTCACCTTGGCGCGGTCGAGCGGCAGCATGATGGTGAGCTGCGGGGCGAACAGTCCGAGGCAGAGGCAGGCGAGGGCGTACAGGTCGACGTCGACGCCCTGCCGGTCGGCCGGCGCGCCGAACGCCGGATGGGCGAGCGCGGCGCGGCCGCGGTCCTCGATGAGGGTCGCCACCTCGTAGTCGATCAGTGCCAGGCGGCCGTCCTCGGTCACGAGGATGTTGTTGGGGTGCAGGTCGCCGAAGACCACCCCGCGCCCGTGCAGGGACTCCACCGCCCGGCGCACCTTGGGGAGCATGTCGAGCACCCAGCCGGTGTACTCGGCGATGGCCTTGTCGTCGCAGGTCGCCCTGGTCAGCGGGTACTTGTGCACGAGCTGCCGCTGGAGCGGGTTGCCGTCGACGAACTCCTCGACCAGGAAGTGGTGCCCGCCCAGGGTGAAGTAGTCGATCAGCGCGGGCACCGCGTCCAGTCCGGCCAGGCGCTCCAGCATGTCGCGCTCGTGCGCCAGCCGCGCCACCGCGTCCCGGCCGGCGGCGTCCAGGCCGGCGTGCGGGCGGGCCTCCTTCAGCACGACCCGCTCCCCGGTGCGCAGGTCCTCTCCCAGGTAGACGCCGCCGCCGTTGGAGAACTGCATGACGCTCTCGACCCGGTACGGCAGTCCCTCGGTGGTGACCGCGTTGCGGGCGGCCACGTGGGATTCGAGGAAGGCGGGCAGCGTCACCCAGGACGGCACGCCGAAGGCGGGTTCCCGCACGTCGGGGACGAGCCGCCCCTCACCGTCCTCGATGGCCAGCACCAGCTCGCCGTTGTCGGCCAGGCAGCGCCGTCCGGCGAAACCGCCGTACCGCACGAAGAGCGGGCCCTGGCCGTAGCGCAGATCGCTGAGGATGTACGGCCCCTCGACGCCTCTGAGCAGCTCGTCGAGCTCCTTGAGCGTGAGCTCCAGCTGCGCCTCGTCCACCGGGTAGATCGTCACGAGCTTCCCGCTGGCGCCGCGGGGGGCGGCCTTGGAGTTCAGCATGGTCATGACCGGCAGGCTGCGCAGGAACTTGAACGCGATGTCGCGGGGGACGCAGTAGTCCCAGACCGCCTCTATGGCGCGGTCGGCGTCCTCGGCGCGGGCGGAGACGTGGATCTTCCAGCCCTGGGCGGGGGTGCGGCCGGCGAGCGGCGCGTAGTGCATCCAGGTGTCGGTCGCCTGGTGCTGCCAGCCGTCCGGGACGTCCCGGGCAGCGAGCGCGAAATCGGGGTGATCCCCCCGGCGGCCGTCAAGCGTGTCATAAAAAAGCGGGTCCGCCAGGCAATAAAGTTCATACTGGTCATCCACGGCATTCTCCCCTGCTGTCTTCCAGAAGAGAGAATTACGGATAACCCGAGAAACCACTAGTTACAAATTAAACCACTCGTATATGCGAAACTCACAGTGTCGACCGTGAAGGTGTGCGCTACCTGCGCTTTCGCGGCGGACGTGAAGGTTATTCGGAAAAATTACCAGGAACCTCGGCCATCAGGGTGAACCACCCGTCCGCGCCGCCGACCGCCCGCACCGTGCCGCCCAGCTCGCCCACGCGATGGGTCAGGTTGCCCACGCCGCTGCCGACGGAGTGCGCCTCCCGCCGGGGAGCCCCGTCGTTGACGACGGTCAGGCGCAGCCGGCCGTCGTGCTCGACCAGCTCGATCGCGCACCGCTTCACCTGGCTGTGCCGCAGCATGTTCGTCACGCCCTCGCGGACCACGGCGCCCAGCGTGGCGCTCACGGCCTCGGGAAGCTCGTTCACGTCCACCCGGACCGAGCAGTAGGCCCCGAAGCCCTCCATCAGGGTCCTGGCCCGCGCGGCCTCGCCGGAGAACGACAGCCGGTGACGGGCCTCCGACACGTTCCGCACGGCGTGCGCGGCCTGTCGCACCGCCCGCAGCACCTCTTCCAGGTCCTCGCGCAGGCGCGCGTCGCCGTTCGCCCTGCGATGGGCCAGCTCTCCCTTGATGGACGCCAGCCAGAGCCAGTGCCCCACGATGTCGTGCATGTCGCGGGCGAACCCCTCGTACGCTCTGGTGAGCGCCCTCTCCCGCTCGGCGCGAAACCGCCTGAGCCGCCGGAGGAGCACGAGCGTCACGCTCAGCGAGACCAGCAGGACGCCCGCCCCGGCCGCTCCGACGAGGTAAGCGGGGTGGGGCATGGAACGCCTCTCACAGGAGAAGTGATATTCCCGATGATAAACTCGAAAAATTATCTGAGCGTCAATTCAGAGGTGCGGTTACGGGGCGTAACCATGCGAGGGGTAAGTGCCTGATAATTACCCCAACATTATGATATGAATCGCACAACTAGGCGAATCTCGGAGAAGTGGACACGCCGGGGTGCCACGCTCCCGTTCCGGGCACGCCGCCCGGACGGACGGCCGTGGTGACCGGACGCGATCGGATCTCCCGAAGCCATGGCATGGCGACGGCCCGTTACGGCGAGTGACCGTTGAACGTGGTTCCGCGCCCTTGCCGATTTCGCTCCCTCCCCCGCGTCGTCGTGATGAGGGCCGCCGCAGGGGCGGCCCCGGACGGCGACGACGGCGACGACGGAGAACATGACGACGGAAGCGACAGCGGGGCGGACCTGGCCGGGACGGAACCGTTCAGAGCAGTGCGAACGCCCGGGGGAGCAGCAGGTAGGACCCGGCCACCAGGCACGCGCCCGCCACCACCAGGAACAGGAACACCCAGAATCCGCCGGGCAGGAAGGTCAGCCTGGCGAGCTGGTCGGCGTCGGAGTCGGGCGCCTGGTGGCGACGCCGCTTGCGCTGGAGTTCCACGATCGGCCGTACGCCTCCCAGCAGCAGGAACCACACGGCCAGGTAGGCCAGGATCGCGTCCATGTCGGGCGCGGCGTACCAGGTGAAGGCGAAGATGGCACCTCCGGTGGCCAGCAGGCTCACCACGCCGAACAGGTTGCGGATCAGCAGCAGCATGCAGAACAGCAGCCCGATCACCATCGTGATCAGCACCGCCACGTAGCCGGAGGCGGTCAACCACGCCCCGCCCAGTCCCAGTAGGGAGGGGGCGACGTATCCGGCGGCGGCGGTCAGGATCATGCCGAACCCCCGGGGCTTTCCCCTGGTCAGGGTCACGCCCGAGGTGTCGGAGTGCAGCCGGATGCCCTCCAGCTTGCGCCGGGTGAGCAGGGCCACCAGCGCGTGCCCGCCCTCGTGGGCGATGGTGATCAGCCCTCGTGACAGCTGCCACGAGGTGGACCACGACACCACGCCCAGCGCGGCCAGGGCGGACAGCAGCACGACCCACAGGGGCGGTCCGGAACGGGTCGAGGTCAGGGTCACCCAGAGGTCGGACAACGCTCGTTTCTCCTTCGCGGCGTGAGAGCAAAGCGTCCCACGACTGCCGGTGTGCTGGCGATAAAGTCGGAACCGTGCCGAACATGATTCCGGAACTCGCGGACGCGGGCGTCCCCGCCTGGTGGCGAGGGCTGGGCCTGCCCGGCCTGGCGGACGTGCACGTCCACTTCCTACCGGAGCGGATGGAACGTCGAGTCTGGCACCATTTCGAGCATGGCAGCCCCCTGATGGGGAAAGGGTGGCCGATCCACTACCGGCTGCCCGCCGGGGAACGGGTCGCCAGGCTGCGGGCACTCGGGGTGAGGGTCTTCTCCGCCCTGGCCTACGCGCACCGGCCGGGCATGGCCGAGAGCCTCAACGAATGGACGCTCGACTTCGCCGGCCGTACCCCGGGATGTCTCCCCTCGGCCACCTTCTACCCCGAACCTGGAGCTCTCGGCTACGTCCGGGACGCGCTCGGCCGAGGGGCGCGGATCTTCAAGGTCCACCTCCAGGTCGGCGACTTCGACCCCCGGTTCAAGGAGATCGACGAGGTGTGGGGGCTGCTGGCCGAGCGGGGCGTGCCCGTCGTCGTGCACGCCAGCTCGATCCCGCTGCCCGGCCGCCACACGGGGCCGGGGCCGATCGGCGGGGTGCTGGACCGCCACCCGGCCCTGCCGATGATCGTCGCGCACCTCGGCATGCCGGAGTACGACGAGTTCTTCGAGCTGGCCGAGACCTTCCCGAACGTGCGGCTCGACACCACGATGACCTTCACCGACTTCGCCGAGCGCGGCATGCCGTTTCCCGAACGCCTCCTGCCGCGCCTGCGCGACCTCGGCCTGGCCGGCAAGATCCTGCTCGGCAGCGACTTCCCGAACATCCCCCACCCGTACGCCCACCAGCTCCACGCGCTCGACCGGCTCGGGCTCGGCGACGGCTGGCTCCGCGCGGTGTGCTGGGACAACGCGGACAATCTCCTCGACCTTTCCGCGCACTACACTCGGTCGGCAGGATGTTGATGACCGGGAGAAACTCGTGAACGATCGGAACGCCGAGCTCATCAAGACGTTCTACGAAGCCTTCGCGCGCCGCGACGCCGACGCGATGGAGCTCTGCTACCACCCCGACGTCACCTTCGGTGACCCCGTCTTCCAGGAGCTCGAAGGACGCGACAGGGTGATGGGCATGTGGCGGATGCTGCTCGGCCGCAGCGCCGACCTCGACGTGACCGTCCGCGACATCACCGCCCGCCCGCACGAGGGAACGGCACACTGGACCGGCCGTTACACCTTCGGCAAGACGGGCAGGAAGGTCGTCAACGAGGTCGACGCCCTCTTCCGCTTCGAGGACGGCCTGATCGTCCGGCACCACGACGACTTCGACCTCAAGCGCTGGTCCAAGATGGCGATGGGCCGGCCGGTCGGTATCGTCCTCGGCTGGACCCCGATGCTCAGGGCGAAGATCCGCACCACCGCGATGCGGTCGCTGCAGGAGTTCATGAGCGCCCGATGAGGAGAGACGCGTGACCGACCGGCGAATGCGGGGCCTGCGGAGCCTGATGCGCGGGCGTCCCGGCACCGGCCGGGAGTCTCCCGAGCGGTCGATGGACCCCAGGTCCGTCGGCGACGGGCGGCCGGTCCCGCCCCGCTCGCGCGTCATCGACAACGCGATCTACGTCAACGGCCGTCGCACCGCCACTCCCGAGTCGCTGCCCGAGGCCTTCGAACGACTGAAGAACACTCCCGACAGCATGGCCTGGATCGGCTTCTACCGGCCGGAGGACGGTGTCATCCTCAACGTCGCCGAGGAGTTCGACCTGCACGAGCTGGCGGTCGAGGACGCCATCGTCGCCCACCAGCGGCCCAAGGCCGACCGCTACGGCGACACCCTGTTCGTGGTGCTCCGCCCGGCCCGCTACCTCGACGAGGCCGAGGAGGTCGACTTCGGCGAGCTGCACGTCTTCGTCGGCCCGAACTTCGTGATCACCGTACGGCACAGCGAGGCGCCCGACCTGTCGCAGGTCCGCCGCCGCATGCAGCACGACCCCGAGCTGCTCGGCCAGGGCCCGCAGGCGGTGCTCTACGCCATCCTCGACGCGGTCGTGGACGGCTACGCCCCCGTGGTCGCCGGCCTGCAGAACGACATCGACGAGATCGAGGTCCAGGTCTTCGGCAACGAGCCCGGGGTCTCCCGCCGCATCTACGAGCTGTCGCGCGAGGTGATCGAGTTCCAGCGGGCCACCCAGCCGCTCCTCGGCATGATCGAGGGTTTCATCGCGGGGGCCGCCAAGTACGGGGTGGACCAGGAGCTGCAGAGATACCTGCGGGACGTGGCCGACCACGCGATCACCGTCGCCGAGCGGGTCAGCGGCTTCCGCCAGATGCTCCACGACATCCTCGTGGTCAACTCGACCATGGTCGCCCAGGCCCAGAACGAGCACATGACCAACCTCACCGAGGCGAGCAACGCCCAGAACGAGGAGGTCAAGCGGATCTCCGCCTGGGCCGCGATCCTGTTCGCCCCCACTCTCGTCGGCACCATCTACGGCATGAACTTCGACGTGATGCCCGAGATCCACTGGAAGTGGGGCTATCCCTTCGCGGTCCTGCTCATGGCGGGCGTCTGCCTCACGCTCTATCTGGTGTTCAAACGCCGCGACTGGCTCTGACACCGCCGTGAGCCCCGGACCGCCGGCCCGGGGCTCACGGCGAAGATCAGCTGAGCTTGGCCAGGATCAGGTCCAGCTTGCCCTCCATGGAGTCCATCCGGCCTTCCACAGAGCCCATCCGGCCTTCGAAGGACTCCATCCGGCTTTCGAAGGACTCCATGCGGCCTTCGAGGGACTTCATCCGGCCTTCGAAGGACGCCATCCGGGTGTCCATCTTCACCTCAAGGCCGTCGACCTTGGCGTCAAGGCCGTCGACCTTGGTCTCCAGGCCGTCGACCTTGGTCTCCAGGCCGTCCACCTTGGTGGAGAGCGCGAGGAGATCCTCCTTGGTGGCCATCCGGTTCATGATCTCTTCGAACATCGGCGCGGTGTAGGTCATGACCTCCTCGCGGATGATCTTGGGAAGATCGTGCAGTGTCTCCTTGATGTCCGCCAGGTCCTTGCCGGTCCTGAAGGCCCAGGCCTCCAGATCCGTCACGCGCTGAACGGTGCTCCGGGTCGCCACGTCGGGCATGCTACCTCCTACTCGGGGGGGAAACGGAGGGTCGGCCTGCCGACGGGCCGGGGCCATGGTCCGTGACGGCATGCGACCAATTGAACACGTTCCGCTGAGGAGGCGGGGTTGATTCCGGGATTCCGGACCGAGGGGTGGGTCAGCCGAGCAACTTGCGGGCGGCCGCCTCGATCTCGGCCTCCGACAGCAGCACGTGCCTGGCCGCCTCGCCCAGCGGGATGAAGCTGTCCGAGGAGGTCACCCGGGCGATCCTGCCGGTGAAACCCGCGTCGAGCAGCTCGGCGACGATGCTCTCCGAGACGCCCCCGGTGCGGCGGGTCTCGTCGGCGATCAGCACCTTGCCGGTCAGCTCGGCGGCCCGCATCAGATCCTCCACCGGAAGGGGGGAGAGCCAGCGCAGGTCCAGGACCCGGCAGCCGTGCCCCTCGGCGGTGAGCCTCACCGCGGCGCGCAGGCTCATCCGCAGGCCGTTGCCGAAGGTCACGATGGTCAGGTCGCGGCCGTCGCCGTAGCTGCGGGCCCGCCCGATCGGGATGTGCGTCTCCGCCCATCGGGCCGGGGGAGCGTACGGGGCGAGCCAGCCGCTGTCGCCCTCCTCGAACATGTCGCGGGTGTTGTACAGGGCGATGGGCTCGAGGAAGACGCAGACGCTGCCGTCGACGCGGGCGGCGGCCAGGCAGGTGCGCAGCATCGAGGCGGCGTCGTCGGGCCGGGCGGGGGAGGCCACGACCAGGCCCGGGATGTCGCGCAGCGCGGCGACGGAGTTGTCGTTGTGGAAGTGGCCGCCGAAGCCCTTCTGGTAGGCGTAGGAGGCGACGCGCACCACCATCGGGTTGCGGAAGGCCCCCTGGGAGAAGAACTGCAGCGTCGCGGCCTCGCCCCGGATCTGGTCCAGGGCGTTGTGCAGGTACGCCAGATACTGGATCTCGGGCACCGGCAACAGGCCGGAGACCCCGGAGCCGAGCGCGAGGCCGAGCACGGCCTGCTCGTCCAGGTGGGTGTCGAACACCCGGCCGGGGCCGAAGCGCTTCTGCAGGCCGCGCGTGACACCGTAGACGCCGCCCTTGCGTGCCACGTCCTCACCGAAGACCAGCACGTCGGGGTGGGCGGCCAGGGAGTCGGCGAGGGTGCGGTTGACGGACTGGGAGAAGGTGAGCGGGCCCTCCTGCTCCGGGAGCCTGCCGGCGAAGGCCCTCGCCCTGGACTCCGGGGCCGCCGCCCCGGTGCTGGCCGCGGCGACGGCCGCGGGAGTGCGCGGGGCCAGCGGCTCCACGATGTCGAAGGCGGAGACCAGCCGGGGTCGCCGGGAGCTCTCCATCGCCATCTTGAACAGGTGCTCGCGCGTCGTCTCGTACCGGAGCAGCAGCTCGTCGGGGGTGGTCAGGCCGGCCTCGACGAGCAGCCTGGCGGTCGCCACGAGCGGGTCGCGCTCCAGGTCGGCGTCGATCTCCCGCTTGGTCCGGTAGGACAGCTCCACGTCCGAGCCCGCGTGGCCCATCAGCCGGACGGTGCCGACGCGCAGCAGGGCGGGGGCGCGGTGCGCGCGGACATGGTCGGCGGCGGCCAGCGCAACGTCGTGGACGTCGGCGAGATCGCAGCCGTCGGCCTCGAAATACCTCATCAGCGGGTGGTGGGCGGCCCTGACCCAGCCGTCGGGCGTGCGCACGCTGATGCCCAGGCCGTTGTCCTCGCAGACGAACAGGATCGGCAGCGCCAGCTTCTGGTACGAGCCGTAGGCGGCCGTGTTGAGGCCCGACAGGGCGCTGGCGTGGTTCATCGAGGCGTCACCGAAACTGCACGTCGCGATCGCGTCGGCGGGCCACGGCCCCGGCAGGCCGAGCTGGCGGGCGCGCTCGATGGCGAAGGCCACGCCCACCGCGCGGGGCAGGTGGCTGGAGATCGTGGAGGTCTGCGGGATCACCGCCAGGTCGGGGTGGCCGAAGACCTTGTGCCGCCCGCCCGCCATCGGCTCCTCGACCGAGGCGGTCAGGCCGAGCAGCACGTCGCGCAGCCCCTCCTCGGGCAGCCGGCCCGCCATCGCCGACCGGGTCAGGTAGAAGGCGCCGGACCGGTAGTGCAGGAGGGCGGGGTCGGTGGCGCGCAGCGCGGCGGCGACCGCGGCGTTGCCCTCGTGGCCGGCCGAGCCGATGGTGTAGAAGCCCTGGCCCTGCTCGCGCAGCCAGCGGGCGGTGACGTCCAGCAGCCTGCTGCCGAGCTGGAACTCGAACAGCTCGCGGCAGCGGGCGCCCGTCAGGGTCGTGCCCTCCCGCACGGGCAGGCCGGGATCGCGCGGCGCCCCGGGGGAAAGGGCGGTCACGGCCTCGGTGAAATGGGTCTCAACAGTGTCGCGCGCCACAGCCCGATTATGTCCCCCATGGATGGATGCCGTCCTCAACCTTGACATCTTTGATGCGTACGGACTCGCGGGCCGATCATATTTAACTATTATTCATGACGGCTTGTCAGGGCTGTTTTCACCGATCCGCCCGATGAATGAACCGGAACCCTCATGCCGGGTCTGACCAGCACAAGGGGCGGAAGCCCCGAACGGTGGGAGCACATTCGTTTCCGGGTCCTGTGTTGCGATCTCCGGGCATCTCGCGTCCCTGTTGCCACAAGCCGTTCCCCCTGCGGACTTCCCCAGGGGGGTGTCTTTGCCATCCGCGGACACAGCGGCTGCCAGCATCTTCGGAGTTCACGTCCATCACACCAGTCACATCGGTCACATCAGTGGAGGCGCACATGCTTGGAAAACTGATTCTCACCGGGGCGGTGGGGGCGGCCGTCATGCTGCCGGCCGCCGCCCACGCCGCCGTGCCGTTTTTGGATACGGCGTCGCCCGTCCCGGCGCTTTCCGGCGACACGCCGGTGCCCGGGATACCGGCCCCGCCCGCACCGGCCGCACCGGCCGCCTGGAGCGCACCGGCGCCCGGAAGCGCACCGGTGCCGGGGGCCGCGTCGATGTCCGCGCTGTCATCCTCGGCCGAGACACCGCCCCCGCCCGCCCCGGTGTCGGGGACCGCCCCGGCGCCCACGACCGGGGTGCCCGGGACCCCGCCGCCGCCGGACGAGCAGCTGCCGCCCGGCGCCACCCCGCCGGTCGACACCGCCCCGCCCGGCGCCACCCCGCCGGTCGACACCGCCCCGCCCGACGCCGCCCCGCCGGTCGACGGCGTCCCGCCCGGCACCACTCCGCCGGTCGACGCCGTTCCGCCCGGTGCGGTCCCGCCGGTCGAAGGCACCCCGCCGGTCGACGTCGTGCCGCCCGTGGCCGTCCCGCCGGTCCCGGTCGCGCCGGCTCCGGTGATATTCGCCGCGCCGGGCACCCCGCTCGCGGTCACGTCGGCCGTCGCCGCCTGGGCGAGCGTGCTCTGCACGCCGACCGCCGTCGTGGCGGCGGGGTCCTGCCTGTGACCGGTTCGTGCCGGTGATCCGATGTTCAGGCCCGTGACCGCCCTGTGCCGGTGACATGCCGGTGACAGACCGGCGGCCGTGCAGGTGACCGGCCGCCGTACCGCTCCTGCGGGCCCGGGCGGCCCGTGTTCCGGCCCTGACCGGTTATGAGCGCCCTCCCGCTTATGGGCGCCCTCCCGCCGCCCCTCGGGCGGGAGAAGGCGTCTTTGCCGATACGGGCCGCAAAACACGAAGAGTCTTGGAAAAGCACACCCTTCCCGGCAGACAGATCGGAGAAGGATGGAAAGGAGTGACGGGGGAGAGGAGCCGTGATGCCGGTACAGGACGACGGGCGACCGGTGGTCGCCGGATTCGACGGCTCGGCGGAGAGCCGGCTGGCCCTGCGGTGGGCCGTCGAGGAGGCCCGCCTGAGATTTCTCCCGCTGCTCGTCTGTCACGCCTGGCAGTGGCCCTACCCCAGGCTCTCCCTCGCCCCCGAGACCACCGAGGTCGTACGCCGTATGGGCATGCGCGTCCTCGACAGCGGGCTGACGATGGTGCGCGAGCTGGCGCCCAGGGTGAGGGTGCGCGGGCAGCTGGTGGAGGGGACACCGGCCGCGGCCCTGGTGGGCCTGTCGGGCGTCGCGGAACTGATCGCGATCGGCCCGCGTGGCGCCGGCGGTCCCGACGAGCTGCGGATCGGCTCGACCGTCGAGGTCGCCGCGCACGCCCACTGCCCGGTGGCCGTCGTCAGGCGGTCCGGCCATCCGCGCGCCGGCCGCGTGGCGATCGCGGTGGAGGATCCCGGTCTCGACTCGCCGGAGCTGGGCATCGCCTTCGACGAGGCGAGGCTGCGCAGGGCGGCGCTACTGATCATCTGCCTCTGCCCCGAGAACGCCCACGACACCAGGCAGGCGGCCGTCCGCTTCAACACCAACGTCGCGGTGTGGGAGGAGAAGTACCCCACGGTCGAGGTGGAGAGCCTGATCGAGACCCGCTCCCACATCGAGGTGCTCCGCCACGCGGCCGACCGTTCGGACCTGCTGGTGGTCGCCGACCGGGAGCGGGACGACCCGCTGGATCCCGCCATCGGCCCGGTCTGCCAGGTGATGCTGCGCGAGGCGCCGTGCACGGTCGTGGTGACCCCCTCGCAGGCGTGGCACCCGTCCCCGCGATGGGAACGCCTCGTCAGGAGTTAGTGCTTCCTAACCCTGGGCGGCGGCCAGCGCCGCACGGGCCATGCCGCGCAGCAGCTCGGCCATCGCCGCGGGCGGCAGCTCGCCCGCGCTGTGCGGGGTGGAGTTGAGCAGCCCGAAGACGGCGTGGGTCGCGGCGCGCAGCCCGGCCTGCGGGCGTCCCGGGTAGAGCTCGCTCAGCACGGTGACCCACTCCTCGACGTACAGACGCTGGAGCCGGCGGATTCGCCGCCGGGCGGGCTCGGGGACGTTGCCCAGCTCCCTGTCGTGCACGGTGATCAGCGCCGGATGGCTGAGCGCGAACTCGATCTGGCAGCCGAGCAGGGCGTCCAGTGCCTGCTCCGCGTCGGCGGCCTCGGTCACGCGGCGCGCGCCCGAGGTGTGCAGGCGCTCGCTGACGTCCAGCAGCATCTCCGCGAGCAGGGCCTCCTTGCCGCTGAAGTGCCGGTAGAGGGCCGGGCCCGAGGTGCCGACCGCGCCGCCGATGTCCTCGATCGAGACGCCGTGGAAACCGCGCGCGGCGAACAGCTCCGCCGCGGCGTCCAGGATCTCCGCGCGTCGTGAGCCGCGGTTGCGGGTGGAAGGCTGAGCAGTCGTCACCCCTCGCATGGTAGACGGTAACGTTAATGATGACTAACATCTGCGATGGAGTTGATGACCGGTGACCCAGCGGCGGCGAAGCCGGGCGGATCAGACAGGCCGGGCAGGCCGGACGGGGAGGCTCGGATGAGTGGCTGGCCGGTGCTGCGAAGCGCCTGCGACCCGGGTGGCGAGGGGTTCAAGCGCAACGCCGAGGTCAACGAGCGCCTCGTCGCCGACCTCAGGGAACGCGTCGCCGCGGCGGGCCTGGGCGGCCCGGAGAGGTCGCGCGCCCGGCACGTCTCCCGGGGCAAGCTGCTGCCCCGCGACCGCGTCGACTCCCTGCTCGACCCGGGCTCGCGCTTCCTGGAGCTCTCCCAGCTGGCCGCCAACGGGATGTACGGCGACGCGGCCCCCGCCGCCGGGATCATCACCGGGGTGGGCCGCGTCTCCGGGCGCGAGTGCGTCGTCGTCGCCAACGACGCCACCGTCAAGGGCGGCACCTACTACCCGATCACCGTCAAGAAGCACCTGCGGGCCCAGGAGGTCGCCCTCCACAACAACCTGCCGTGCGTCTACCTCGTCGACTCGGGGGGCGCGTTCCTGCCCAGGCAGGACGAGGTCTTCCCCGACCGCGAGCACTTCGGCCGGATCTTCTACAACCAGGCCACCATGTCGGCGCGCGGCATCCCGCAGATCGCCGCGGTCCTCGGCTCCTGCACGGCGGGCGGCGCGTACGTCCCGGCGATGAGCGACGAGGCGGTGATCGTCCGCAACCAGGGCACGATCTTCCTCGGCGGCCCGCCGCTGGTGAAGGCCGCCACCGGCGAGGAGGTCAGCGCCGAGGAGCTGGGCGGCGGCGACCTGCACGCCCGCGTCAGCGGCGTCACCGACCACCTCGCCGACGACGACCGTCACGCGCTGCGGATCGTCCGCGACATCGTCTCCACCCTCGCGCCGCGCACGCCCTCCCCCTGGGAGCGCGCGCTCTCCGAGGAGCCCGCGCACGACCCCCGCGACCTGTACGGCATCGTCCCCGCCGACACCCGCACGCCGTACGACGTCCGTGAGATCATCGCCCGGATCGTCGACGGCAGCAGGTTCGGCGAGTTCAAGGCCGAGTACGGTGCCACGCTCGTCACCGGGTTCGCCCACATCCACGGCCACCCCGTCGGGATCGTCGCCAACAACGGCATCCTGTTCGGCGAGTCGGCGCTCAAGGGCGCCCACTTCATCGAGCTGTGCGACCGGCGCAACATCCCGCTGGTGTTCCTGCAGAACATCAGCGGGTTCATGGTCGGCAGGGCGTACGAGGCGGGCGGCATCGCCAAGCACGGCGCGAAGATGGTCACCGCCGTCGCCTGCGCCAGGGTGCCCAAGTTCACCGTGGTCGTCGGCGGCTCGTTCGGGGCCGGCAACTACGCGATGGCCGGGCGCGCCTACTCGCCCCGGTTCCTGTGGATGTGGCCGGGAGCCCGCATCTCGGTGATGGGCGGCGAGCAGGCCGCCAACGTCCTGTCCACGGTGGGCGACGCCGATCCCGACGCCATCCGCGCGCAGTACGAGGAGCAGGGCAACCCCTACTACTCCACCGCCCGCCTCTGGGACGACGGGGTCATCGACCCCCTCGACACCCGTACCGTCCTGGGCCTGGCCCTGTCCGCCTCGGCCAACGCCCCCCTCGAACCCGTCGGCTACGGCGTCTTCCGGATGTGACCGCACCCATGACCCACTCCACCTCCTCGGTTTCCCCGACCCACGCGCCGCCACCCCGCGGGGGCCGGATGTTCGACACCGTCCTCGTCGCCAACCGCGGCGAGATCGCCCTGCGGATCACCCGCACCCTCAGGAGGCTGGGCATCCGCTCCGTCGCCGTCCACAGCGACGCCGACGCCGGGGCGCGGCACGTCCGCGAGGCCGACGTCGCGGTGCGGCTTCCCGGCGGTTACCTCGACATCGACGGCATCCTCGCCGCCGCGGCGGCGACCGGCGCCCAGGCGGTGCACCCCGGATACGGCTTCCTCGCCGAGAACGCGGCCTTCGCCCGGAGCTGCGCGCAGGCCGGGCTCGTCTTCGTCGGCCCGCCGCCGGAGGCCGTGGAGGCGATGGGCGACAAGATCCGGGCCAAGGCCACCGTCTCCGCGGCCGGCGTCCCCGTCGTCCCCGGCGGCGCCGAGCCCGGCGACGACCTGGCTGAGGCGGCCGTACGGGTCGGCTTCCCCGCGCTGATCAAGCCCTCGGCGGGCGGCGGGGGCAAGGGCATGGTGCTCGTGCGCTCCGCGGCGGAGCTGCCTGAGGCACTCGCCTCCGCCCGGCGCACGGCCGCCGCCGCGTTCGGTGACGCGACCCTGCTGATCGAGCGGTTCGTGGAGAACCCCCGGCACATCGAGATCCAGGTGATGGCCGACGCGTACGGCGGCGTCATCCACCTGGGCGAGCGCGAGTGCAGCCTGCAGCGGCGGCACCAGAAGATCGTGGAGGAGGCGCCGTCCCCGCTCCTCGACGCCGCGACCAGGGCCGCCATGGGCGCGGCGGCGGTCGAGGCCGCCAGGTCCGTCGGCTACACCGGCGCCGGGACGGTCGAGTTCATCGTCCAGGGCGCGACCGGCGACTACTACTTCATGGAGATGAACACCCGCCTGCAGGTCGAGCACCCCGTCACCGAGCTGGTCACCGGCCTGGACCTGGTCGAGCTCCAGCTCAGGGTCGCCGCCGGCGAGCCCCTCCCGCTCACCCAGGAAGAAGTGCGCCTCGACGGCCACGCCGTCGAGGCCCGCGTCTACGCCGAGGACCCCTCCCGGGGCTTCCTGCCGACCGGCGGCCGGGTCCTCGCGCTGCGCGAGCCGCCGGGGGTGCGGGTCGACTCGGGTCTGATGGCCGGCGGCCTGGTCGGCAGCGACTACGACCCGATGCTGTCGAAGGTCATCGCCTGGGGGCCCGACAGGGCGGCCGCCCTGCGGCGGCTCGACGGCGCGCTCGCGGCCACGGCCGTGCTCGGGGTGCCCACCAACATCGCCTTCCTGCGGGCCCTGATCGGTCACCCCGCCGTGGTCGCCGGAGACCTCGACACCGGCCTCGTGGAGCGGCACCTCGGCGAGCTGGTCCCCCGCGACGGCGTTCCCTCCGTCCCCGACGACGTCCTGGCCGCCGCCGCCCTGGTCCTGCACCGCGAGCACGTGCCCGCCGGCATGCCCGCCGACCCGTGGGACGTCCCCGACGGCTGGCGGCTGGGCGAGGCGGCCTGGACCGTCTACCGGCTGGAGACCCGTGACGGCGTCCGCGAGCTCAGGGTCCGCGGCCTGCCCGCCTCGGGAGCCGAGATCCGCCTGCCCGAAGCCGACGTCGTGCGGGCGCGGCTGGCCGGGGAGGGCGACGACCTGCTCGTCACCCTCGGCGAGACCGCGAGGCGCTATGTCGTCGCCAGGGACGGCGACGGCGGCGACACGATCTGGCTCGGCCGCGACGGCGACGCCTGGGTGCTCACCCGCCGCCACCTGGGCGACCCCGGCGACCGGACCGGCGCGGGCGGCCCGGGGGACGGGCAGGTCCGCAGCCCGATGCCGGGCACCGTCCTCGTGGTGAAGGCGGGTCTCCGGGAGCGGGTCGCCGAGGGGCAGCCGCTGCTCATCGTGGAGGCGATGAAGATGGAGCACACCGTGACCGCGCCGATCGGCGGGATCGTCGCCGAGCTGCGGGTCCGGGCCGGCCAGGCGGTCGCCATGGACGCCGTGCTGGCCGTGGTCCGCGAGGAGGAGCCGTGACGGTCTCCGCGCCGGTCGCGGAGGCCGTACGGGAACGCGGGGAGATCGCGACGCGGGCGGTCAGATGGGCCGTGAGGCACGGCGACGGAGAGGTCACGGCCGGATGGGTCGCCGAGGTCGCGACACCGGCGGCCCGTCCGGCCGTGCGGCGCGAACCGGTGAGGGGGGCATGATGCGCGAGCCACAGCGGGTCCGGGCGGCGGGGCTGCCCGAGCGGGTCACGATCTACGAGGTCGGGCCGCGCGACGGGCTGCAGAACGAGGCCGCGGTGGTTCCCGTCGAGGTCAAGGCCGAGTTCATCGCCCGGCTGGCCGCCGCGGGACACCGCGTGATCGAGGCCACCAGCTTCGTGCACCCGAAGTGGGTGCCCCAGCTCGCCGACGCCGCGGAGCTGCTGGCGGGCATGGAACGGGTTCCCGGCGTGCGCTACCCGGTCCTCGTCCCCAACGAGCGCGGCCTCGACCGCGCGCTCGAGCACGGCGTCGACGAGATCGCGATCTTCGCCAGCGCCACCGAGACCTTCGCCGGCAGGAACCTCAACCGGACGCTGGAGTCACAGTTCGAGATGTTCGAGCCGGTCGTCGCACGGGCGCTGGCCCACGGCCTGAAGGTCAGGGCGTACGTCTCGATGTGCTTCGGCGACCCGTGGGAGGGTCCGACGCCCGTCGCCCAGGTCGTCTCCGTCGGGCGCAGGCTCCTCGACCTGGGCTGCTTCGAGCTGTCGCTCGGCGACACCATCGGTGTCGGCACCCCCGGCCACGTCGCCGCGCTGATCGAGGCCTTCGGCGGCCCCTCCCGGCTCGCGGTGCACTTCCACGACACTTATGGCCAGGCCCTGGCCAACACCCTCACCGCCCTGCGCGAGGGGGTGACCGTCGTCGACGCCTCCACCGGCGGCATCGGCGGCTGCCCGTACGCCGAGAGCGCCACCGGCAACCTCGCCACCGAGGACCTGGTCTGGATGCTGCACGGCCTCGGCGTCGAGACCGGGCTGGACCTCTCCTCGCTGGTGGATACCAGCACCTGGCTGGCCGCGAGGCTCGGCCGCCCCAGCCCATCGCGGGTCGTCCAGGCCCTGGGCGAGAACCCGTCCCGCACCACCGCAGAGAACGCCGAGGAGTGATCATGCCCAAGCTGACCGAGGAGTACGAGGAGCTTCGCAAGACCGTCGAGGCGTTCGCCCGCGACGTGGTGGCCCCGGTGATCGGGGACCTCTACGAGCGCGAGCAGTTCCCCTACGACATCGTGCGGCAGATGGGGGCAATGGGCCTGTTCGGGCTGCCGATCCCCGAGGAGCACGGCGGCATGGGCGGTGACTACTTCGCGCTCTGCCTGGTCCTGGAGGAGCTGGCCAGGGTCGACTCCAGCGTGTCGATCACCGTCGAGGCCGCGGTGTCGCTGGGCGCGATGCCGATCTACCGGTTCGGCACGCCCGAGCAGCGCGCCGAGTGGCTGCCCAGGCTGACGTCGGGCGAGATGCTCGGCGCCTTCGGGCTCACCGAGCCCGGCGGCGGCTCCGACGTGCCCGGCGGCATGCGGACCACCGCCGTGCTGGACGGAGACGAGTGGGTGATCAACGGTACGAAGGCGTTCATCACCAACTCCGGCACCGACATCACCGGCGTCATCGGAGTGGCCGCGATCACCGGCGAACCGGCCGGGGGGAAGAAGGAGATCTCCACCATTCTGGTGCCGTCCGGCACCCCCGGCCTCACCGTGTCGAAGAAGTACTCCAAGGTGGGCTGGAACTGCTCCGACACCCGCGAGCTCTCCTTCGACGACTGCCGCGTCCCGGCGGGGAACCTGCTCGGCGAGCGCGGGCGCGGCTACGCGCAGTTCCTGCAGACCCTCGACGAGGGCCGCGTCGCCATCGCCGCCCTGTCCACCGGCCTGGCCCAGGGCTGCGTGGACGAGTCGCTGCGCTACGTCCGCGAGCGCCGGGCGTTCGGCCACCCCATCGGCCACTACCAGGCCATCCAGTTCAAGATCGCCGACATGGAGGTCCGCACCCACACCGCCCGCCTGGCCTACCACCACGCGGCGGAGAAGATGCTCGCCGGCGAGCCGTTCAAGAAGGAGGCCGCCATCGCCAAGCTCGTCGCCGGCGACGCCGCCATGGACAACGCCCGCGACGCCACCCAGATCTTCGGCGGGTACGGGTTCATGAACGAGTACCCGGTCGGCCGCTTCTACCGCGACGCCAAGATCCTGGAGATCGGCGAGGGCACCAGCGAGGTCCAGCGGATGCTCATCGCCAGAGAGCTCGGCCTGAGCGGCCTCTGACCTGCGGATACCGGGGACGGAGGAGGGCTGGTTCGGATGAAGGCCCTCCTTCCGTGGGGTGGCGAACCGCTTGCGCCGGCGAGGGTCTTTCCCCGGTACGGGCAGGGCGGCCCGGCGCCCGGGGTCTCCTATCCGCAGTTGCCGAAGGCTTTGCGGCCGCCGGTCGCCTCGGCGTAGTCCAGGCGGGTGTCCCGGGTGCTGCCCCAGTACGAGACGCACTTGCCGCGGGCCTTCACCTTGACCGGCCCGGCGTAGTACTTGAACTTGCCCGCGTCGGTCTTCGGCCTGCTGCCCCGCACCGTCAGGGTGGCGGTGGTGTAGGTGGCGGTCCGGTAGAAGGCGGTCTTGATGCTGACCACGCAGTTGTAACCGGTGCTGCGGTTGTACATGAGGTAGACGTGGCCGAAGGTGTCACGTCCGGACTTGAGGGGACGGACGCCGTCCTTCACCCGGGTGAACCCCGCCCCGCAGACGCCCTCGGGAGTGTAGGGGGCGGAGGCCGCGTACGCCGTGTATGCCGGGTTTGCCGCGAGAACACCGGCGGCCAGGGCCGTCACGGCGACCATCTTCGGAACCGACCTGATCACTTGTCTACCCTTCGACGGTGGGCCGCGGCGCGTGCCGCGGCGGATCAACCCATTGATCTTGGCTTATATCCCTGTTTTCCGGCAACGGGCACCGGGACACCGATCGCGCGGGAGCCGGGGCTTTCCGGCCCACACGAACCTCGTCCCCACCGAAGACCGTGCGGCCGGGCCGCCGCTTTGTGGAAGTTTGACGTGGCGTCCCGGCGTGGCTCCGATACCGCCGGGCACGTTGCGGGGTACAGCCGTTGCGCAGTGCCCGTGAACATCACTGTCGTGAACATCACTGTGAAGTGATGGGAGAACCGCATGCTGACAGGGTTGCCCGCACTGGGGTCCGGCCTGGGACATCGCGTGGAGCTGGCCGAGGCGATCGAGGCGCACGCCGGCCGGATCGACTGGCTGGAAGTGATCACCGAGCGCTACCTGTTCGCCCCGGCCGACGAGCGCGAGCGGCTGGGGGAGCTGGTCCGCCGGTTCCCGGTCGTGCCGCACGGGGTGGAACTGTCCATCGGCTCGGAGCGGGAGCCGGACGGGGCGTACGTGGAGGCGCTGGCCGCGCTGGTGGCGGACATCGGCGCGCCGTGGTTCAGCGACCACCTGTGCTTCACCCGTACCGACAGGGTCGACGTGGGGCTGCTGGTGCCGCTGCCGCGGACCCGGGAGGTCGCCCGGCGGCTGGGGCGCAGGGCGCGGCGGGTGCAGGAGGCGGTGGGCCGGCCGTTCCTGCTGGAGAACATCACCTACTACGTGGACCTGGCCACCCCGCTGACCGAGGCGCAGTTCATCACCGAGGTGATGGAGCACTGCGAGTGCGGCCTGCTGCTGGATCTGGCCAATCTCGACATCAACGCGCGCAACCACGGCTTCGACCCGCTGGGGTTCCTCGACACCATCCCGGTCGAGCGGGTCGTCCAGGTGCACCTGGCCGGCGGCGTCGACGGTGACGGTGACGGCGACGGTGGGCGGCTGTCCCTCGACAGCCACGGTGCCGCGATCCCGGCCCGGGTGTGGGACCTGCTGGCGGAGCTGGTCTCGCGCACGCACGTCAACGCCACGCTGGTCGAACGCGACCAGAACTTCCCCGACGACTTCGGCGACCTGCTGGCCGAGATCGACCGCGCGCGAACCGTGCTGCGCTCCCGCGCGGGCGGTCCGGACGGCGGGCGAGTGGCGGCGCGAACGGCGGGAGGCGCGTGATGGGCGTGCAGGACGCGCTCGCGGCGATGCTGACCTGCGAGGCGGAGTCCGCGCTGCTGCGCGAGGACCCGGTGAGGCTGCAGCGCCGGTACGAGCTGAGCGACGCCGAGCTGGCCATGCTGAGCGGTGCCGCGCCCGACGGCTACCGGGTGACGCACGACGGCGTGCGGGGCAAGCTGCGGTCGGCGGTCACCGCCTGCCTGCCGGACACGGTCGCCGAGCTCACCGGCGGTCACCGTGCCCTGTGGGAGGAGTTCACCCGCGGTGCGGTATGCCGCCCGCAGCCGGTGGAGCGGCCGTTCGGGATGGGGGAGTCCGAACGGCTGACGGCCTGGCTGGCGGTCCACGCGACACCTCGGCTGACCGCCTACGCCCGTTACGAGCTGGCGCGCGCCGCGCTGGTTCACGACCGGGACGCCGCGCTGGCCGCCCGCGCCTCCGCCGTGGCGGGCCCGGGCCGCCGGACGCCTGCCGGGGCGCTCCGGCTGTCGGCCGCCGCCCGGGTCGAGACCTACACCCACGACGTCACCGCGGGGCCGCCGATCGGCGAGCTGCCCGCCGTGCGGACGCGGGTGCTGTTGCAGCGCCGCTGGCGGGCGCCCGTCGTGCGGGCCTACCGGATCGGTGAGGGCACCGCCATGCTGCTGGCCGGCTGTGACGGTACCCGCGACGCCGACCAGGTGATCGCCGCGGTGGGCGGTGACCGCGCCCGCGCCGCGGAGACGCTCGCCGAGCTGGCACTGGCCGGTCTGGTGTGGCCGCGATCCTGACCCGCACGCGCCGCCCGCCGGGAGGGTCCGCGCCCGCCTTCGCGGTATCACGGCAGGCCGCTACCCTCCCGCGACGGGCCGCGCCGGACGAGATGTCCGCCCGGATTCCCGGATCCCCGGCCGCCGTCGCCGGCCCCCGCCCCGCGACCGGGGCGCGACCCCTCGCGGGTGTCGCCACCGATCCTCCGCGCCCGGCGCACCCGGTGTGCCGTACGCGGGGAAACCGGCCCGGCATCGGGTCGTCACCCTGCCCTGCCTCGGCAGGCGCTCCTGGAGGGAGAAACATCGTGAACGATGACATCACTCGCGAGGACGAGACGCCGGAGTTCGTTTTCGAGACGGTCACCGACGCCGACGGCCGGGAAACCACGGACCGCGCGTGCTGCGGCGGCGGTCGCTGCGGCCGCGACGATCCCGATGGGTGAACCGGCCGCCTGAGACGGCCGGCCGGTGAGCGGAGGCGAGGAGGGAGTGCGGGGGGAGCACGGCCGCTCGTGGCCTGCCTTCCCCTCGCCTCCCGTCCCGCCGATACCGGCTACCGCGGTCGTGCCGAAGAGCGGCCCGGCCCCCGCGAGGGGCCGGGCCGCCCGGCCGGGCCGGGGCGTCAGTGCGCGGGGACCGTCGCGGTGAAGCCGCGGCCCGCGAAGGTGCCGGAGACGGCGGTGTCGTCCTCGGCCAGGAACGCCTTCCACGACAGCTCCAGCGCGTGCGATCCGCCGTCGCCGGTGACGGTCAGCCGGGCCGTGGCACCGCTGCCCAGCCGGACCTCGCCGTTCACCGTGAGGTCGCCGACGAAGCGGACGTCCCGCAGCCGGACGGTGCCGGCCCTGTCGTCGAACGTCAGCCGGCCACCGCGCAGGCCCTCCTGCGTGGCCGGCAGCCAGAACGGGGACCTGAGAGGGTTGCGCCTGGCGGTCGCGTCGGTGGCGGTGGCGAAGGCGGCCGCGAGGATCCGCCGCTCCTCGGCGTCCAGGGTGGTGCCGCGTGCCGGGGGCACCTGCGCCACGGTCCGGGGAAAGGAGCCGAGGGCACGGTAGTTCGCCTCGTCGCAGCGGGGCTCGCCGTCGAAGGCGGCCGGGTCGGAGAGGAAGGCGCGCGTCGCGCCGCGGACGCACTCGTTCATCTGGGCGCCCGTGGTGAGGTTGTGGCCGGCGAAGCGTACCCGGGAGAAGGTGGAGTCCGGGAAGCGCCGGGTCACCGCGGCCGCCTCCGCCGGGGTGGTCGAGTCGAAGTCCCCTCCCAGGGCCAGGACCGGCACCCGGGGGTGCCCGGCGCCCGGCGGCACGGGCGGGCTGGTGCGGGGCGTCGGCCAGTCGACGCAGAAGTCCTGCGTGCCGGCGGGAGGCCCGCCCAGCTCGGCGACGGTGAACGGCCTGAACGGGCGTTCACCGTCGTAGTGGCGGTCCAGCCGGCGTCGCCGCTCGTCCGCCGGAGCGGCGCGCTCGAACGGGAAGGTGGTGTCGGCGCACACGTAGGAGAGCAGGCCCGCCAGCTCCGCCGCGCGCAGCGGCTGGCTCGGCGCTCCGTCGACCATCCGCACGAGGCGGCGCAGCGGGAGCGGGTCGCCGTCCAGGTAGGCGGCGACGGCCGCGCCTCCCTCGCGGCCGGCCACCGGGATGAAGAGGAAGTCCGGCAGGCGCGCGAGCGACGACAGCCGGATCTCCGGATCGGGGTGGGCGCGCAGCCGCCGCACCAGCTTCGAGAAGGCGTCGGAGGGATCGCCCGGCAGGCGGCGGCAGGCGCGGGAGGGGTCGCAGGCCACGTCGAGCAGGTCGGCGCGCTTGCGGATGCGCTCGGCCACGTAGCCGTCCTCGCCCGTGGGCACGATGCTGTCGAGCAGCACCCCGGAGAGGCTGCCCGGGTGGCGGGTGGCGTACGCCTGGGCGAACAGGGTGCCGTACGAGATGCCGTAGAACGTCACCTTCGGCACGCCCAGGGCGTCGCGGACGGCGTCCATGTCGGTGACGGCCTGGTCGGCGGTGAAGAACCGGGTACGAGGACCGAGGCGGGCGGCGCAGGCCTTGACGGTCTCCCGGACCACCAGGTCGAGCCCCGGGCAGAGCAGCGGGGCGGACTTTCCCAGCCCGCGCGGCTCGACCACCAGCAGGTTGTGCCGGTCGAGCACCGGTCCCAGGCCCTCGGCCAGGGACGGCACCGCGGGGAGCGCCGGCAGCGGCCCGCCCGGATTGGCCAGCACGGTCCCGGACGCCGGGCGGGAGGTGTCCTTCCTGGGCAGCCAGGCGAACGCCACCGTGATCCGCTCCGAGGCCGGGTCGCCCCAGTCGAGCGGAACCCGTATTTCCCCGTCGCAGCGGGTCCTCGCGGCGGCGCACGGATGCCGGAACCCGCCCGCGCTCCTTCCGGCCTCTCCGGTCGACTCTCCGGTCGCGGTCCGTGCTGCGGCGGAGGACGTGCCGTGGCCACGGGCGGCGGCGTCCGGGGCGGTGAGGAGCGAGAGGAGAAGCGTCCCGCAGGTTCCCGTCGTGACGAGCGCCGTGGCGGCCCGGCGTGTGATGGATCGCTGGTTCGCGTTCATGTTTCCAGGCTCGTTCACGACCGGGCCCCGTCTTTCACCATCGGGAACGGTTTCCCGCCTGGGAGCCGGGCACCGGTCGCGCCCCCGTCTGGGAGTACGGTCCCAGACGGGTACGAGGACCCGGCCGGGAGCCGGGCGGTGCCCGGGAGAGGTGCCCGGGAGAGGTGGCCGGAGGGGTCAGCCGGTGGCGCCCGGGGTGACGAAGCCCGCCTCGTAGGCGATGACCACGGCCTGGGCGCGGTCGCGGACGCCGAGTTTGGCGAACAGGCTGGTCACGTGGTTCTTCACGGTGGAGGCCGCCACGTCGAGCGTTTCGGCGATCTCCGGGTTCGACCGCCCGCGCGCGATGAGGACCAGCACCTCCCGCTCGCGGTCGGTCAGACCGGCGAGCTCCGGCGGCATCGTCGCGGGCCGGGGCCGTACGGCGCGGACGAAGGTGCCGATCAGCCGGGTCAGCAGCCGCGGCGCGACGACCGAGTCGCCGCGGTGCACCACCCGCACCCCCTCCAGCAGCTCCTCGGGGGAGACGTCCTTGGGCAGGAAGCCCGAGGCCCCGGCGCGCAGGGCATCGACGACGTACTCGTCCAGGTCGAAGGTGCTCAGCGCGAGCACGCGCACGCCGGGCAGTTCGGCGGTGATCCGCCCGGTGGCGGTGACACCGTCGGCCTCCGGCATGTGCAGGTCCATCAGCACCACGTCGGGCAGCAGGTCGCGGGCGAGGGCGAGTGCCTCCTCGCCGTCGCCCGCCTCTCCCACCACGGAGAGGTCGTCCTGGGCGTTCAGGATCATCCGGAAGCCGGAGCGCACCAGCGCGTGGTCGTCGACGACCAGCACCCTGATCATGTCTCCCCCTCCCGCTCGGCGGGTTTCCGTCCGGGTTCTTCCTGTCCGGTGGTTTCCCGTTCCGCCGCTTCCCGCTCGATCGGCCTGCCCGCGACCGGGGGGCGTTCGGCCGCTTCCCGTTCGGCCGGCCCTTCGCCGGCGTCTCGCCGTCCGTCCGTTCCCAGGACCGGGAGAGGCAACCGCGCGTGGACCCGGAAGCCCCCGCCCGGCAGGGGACCCGTCTCCAGCCGCCCACCGCAGAGTGCCACACGTTCGGCCATGCCGCCCAGCCCGAAACCTCCACCGGAGTGGCCTTCGTACCTCTTCCCGGCAGCGGCCGTCCCGGGTCCGTCGTCGACCACCTCCACCTCGACCGCGGCGGGCTCGTACTCGACCCGCACCCTCACCGGGACGTTTCCGGCGTGCTTGCGCGCGTTGGTCAGCGACTCCTGGACGATGCGGTAGACGGCGTGGTCGACCGCGGCGGGCAGCCTGCCGGGGGTGCCGGTCACCTCCAGGACGGCGGGCTGATCCGCCTCGCGGGCCCGGCTGACCAGCGAGGGCAGGGCCGCGGCCCTGCGGGCGGGAGAGCCCGTCCCACCGGGAGGACCCGTCCCACCGGGAGGACCCGTCCCACCGGGAGAGCCCGGTCCGCCGGGAGGAGCCGCCTTCCCGGGGAAGCCGGTTACCGCGCCGGTGGGGGAGTCGCCGTCCACGGGGGTGGCCCCCGGGCCGGCGCGCAGCACGTGCAGCAACTGCCGCATCTCCGCCATCGCCTCCCGCCCGGCGCGCTCGGCGCTGAGCAGGGCGGCCTCGGCCCCGGCGGGATCGCGGGCCATGGTCGTGCGCGCCGCTCCCATCAGGATCTGCATCGTGCTGATGTTGTGGGCGACCACGTCGTGCAGCTCGCGGGAGATGTGGCGGCGCTCGGCCCGTACGATCTCCTCGGCGAGTTCGGCCTGCCTCCTGCGGACGGTCTCCCGGCGCAGCCACACCAGCCTGCCCAGCCCGACGAGCAGCAGCGGGACGAACACCCCGAGGGAGCCGGAGTCCCGGCGTCCGGCTCCGGTGACGAGCTGGACGGCCGTCGACACCGCCGGGTAGAACAGGCCCACCGCCACGGCCGCGACCCAGGCGTGCCGGGCCGCGCCGTACCTGCCCGCCGCGTACAGGGCCAGCATCGCCTGCAGGCCGTACCCCTGCCAGCCCGTCGACACGACGATCACGCAGTCGCAGACCACGGTGACGGCCACCACGGTGATCGGCCGGCGCCGCCACCACACCAGGGCCGCCGACGAGACGGTGAAGAACGCGAATGCCAGGAGGGGGAGCTCTCGCGTGCCGAACCTGTCCTGGAGGACGCCCAGAGTGACGTACACCGCCCACACGCCCAGCGCGAGAAGCACGTCGGCGACGCGCGAACGCCTCGCCGCGGGCCATCTCCCCCCGGGCGCGGGGAGCCTGCCCGCGAACCACGTCCCCACCGTCGCCCGTGCCCTGCCGGGTGCGGTCCGTGCCGTCCTGGAAACCCTCACCGCCGCGGTCGCCCGGCCCGCGACCGAGCCGGGCGGCCCGCGAGGGGAGGAGCGAATCCGACACGCGGCCGGTCGGGGGCGCCGCGAGGAGGAGAAAAGGTGTCAAATGCCCGGGCCATAGGAGACCAGGGTTCCAGACCGCGGGCCTCCAGGCCATGGCCTCCGGGACGGCGGGCCCGGGACCACGGGTCTTCGGGACGGCGGGCCCGGGATCATGGATTTTCGGGGCGGCGAGTTTGGGACCACGGAGCTTCGGGGCGGCCTCGGCCGGGCCGCCGCCGCCCCGCGGATTCTTCCCCGCCGATCGACGGGACCGCCGTGCCCGATGCCGGGGGGCCCGAGGTAGTGAAACTTTCAATGCACACCAGGGTGTTCGCACAGGTCAGCGTGTAACGGTGTGAGGCGGCGCCTGTGTCCCCTACGTCAGGGAGGGGTGTGACACCTAGGGTGGGAGCGCTCCCATGCCTCCCTTGAAGGAGCCGTTCCATGCCAAGAAGATCGATTCTGGCCACGCTCTGCGCGGCTCTGGTGATCATGTCAGGTGCCGCGGTCGCCGTCGCCTCCGGCGCGTCCGCCGCCGACTCCCCGTTCTACGTCGATCCTGAGACCGGTGCCGCCAAGTGGGTCGCGGCCAACCCCGGAGACTTCAGGGCGCCGGTCATCCGCGACCGGATCGCCGCCGTGCCGCAGGCACGATGGTTCACCACCACCAACACCTCCACCGTGCGCGGGCAGGTGTCGGCGTTCGTCGGAGCGGCGCAGGGAGCGGGCAAGATCCCCATCCTCGTCGTCTACAACATCCCCAACCGTGACTGCAGCGGCGCGAGCACGGGTGGCGCGCCCAACCACACGGCCTACCGGCAGTGGGTCGACGAGGTGGCCGCCGGTCTCCAGGGACGCCCGGCGTCGATCATCCTGGAGCCCGACGTGCTCCCGATCATGACCAACTGCATGAGCTCCTCCCAGCAGCAGGAGACCAACGCCTCCATGGCGTACGCCGGCAAGAAGCTGAGGGCCGCCTCGTCCTCGGCCAAGGTCTACTTCGACATCGGGCACTCGGGATGGCTGTCACCGTCGGAGGCCGGCGCCCGCCTGAGGGCCGCGGACGTGGCGAACAGCGCCGACGGCATCTCCCTGAACGTCTCCAACTACCGGTGGAGCTCCACCGAGATCGCGTACGCCAAGAGCGTCATCTCCGCCACCGGGGTCTCCCGGCTCCGCGCGGTGATCGACACCAGCCGCAACGGCAACGGCCCGCAGGGTAGCGAGTGGTGCGACCCGGGCGGCCGGGCGATCGGCACGCCGAGCACCAACGCCACCGGCGACTCGATGATCGACGCCTTCCTGTGGATCAAGCTGCCGGGCGAGGCCGACGGCTGCATCGCCGGGGCCGGGCAGTTCGTCCCGCAGCGCGCCTACGACCTGGCCATGGCGGCCCCGCCCGTCACCCCGAATCCCACCCCGACGCCCACCGTGACCCCGACCCCGACTCCGACTCCGACGCCGGGCGTGGGCAGGGCCTGCACGGCCGCCTACAATCCGGCCGGCTCCTGGCAGGGCGGCTTCCAGGCCGAGGTGACCGTGCGGAGCAGCGGCACCGCGGCCATCACGGGCTGGACGGTGAGCTGGTCCTTCCCCAACGGCCAGAGCATCACCCAGCTCTGGAACGGGCAGCACACCCAGAGCGGCGCGAGCGTCTCGGTGCGGAACGTGTCGCACAACGGCAACCTCTCCCCGGGCGCCTCGGCGTCCTTCGGGTTCACCGGTAACTGGTCGGGGAGCAACGGTGCGCCCTCCTCGGTCAGCTGCACCGCCGCCTGACCCGGTGGTGCGGCCGTGATCCGGTACGGCTCGCGCGGTATGCCCCCCGCGCGAGCCGTACCGGATTCTTCCGTCTTCGCCGCGGTTCCGTGGCCGAAAGGGAGAACTGCTCCCTCGGGTTCGTTCCGTGCGTTACCCTGGGCTTTTGCCCGGGCGACGGGTGCGCAGCGGGCCCGCCGGTGCCGCCTTCATGGCCGCGGTGGCCTTCGTCATGATCTGCCGCATGGTCTCGACCTCCTCGGGGGTGAGCCGGTCGATCAGGAAGGCGCGCACGACGGCCACGTGCCCCGGCGCGGTCCGCTCCAGGCAGCGCGCGCCCTCCTCGGTGAGCACGGCCAGCACGCCCCGCTCGTCCGACGGGCACGCCGCCCGCGTGACGAGTCCCCTCCGCTCCAGCTGCCCGATCTGGTAGGTGAGGCCGCTTTTCGAAACGATCAGCCGGTTGGCCAGCTCGGTCATCCGCAGCTGCCCGCCGGGCTGCTGGGAGAGTTTCGCCAGGATCTCGTACTGGGCGTGAGTCAGATCCGAGTCGGCTTTCAGCTGGTCCTCGACACGGCGCTCCAGGAGGTGCGTCGCGGCCACATAGGCCATCCATGCGGCCATCTCGCTCTCATTGAGCCATTTCGTGTCGCTCACCGGAGTATTGTACGGGTTGTTCAAATTTGAACTAACCGCTATGGTTTGTACAAATTCGAATGACAAGAGGAGTCATCATGCTTGACCAGGTACGGCCCTACGCCCTTCTGCTGGCGCGGATCGCCCTCGGCGTGATCTTCTTGGTCCACGGCGCCCAGAAGTTCCTGACAGGACTGGACAAGACCGCCGGGTTCTTCGAGTCCGCGGGGATCCCGCTCGCGGCCGTCGCCGCACCGGCGGTCGCCGTCCTCGAGGTCGTCGGCGGCATCGCGCTCATCCTGGGCGCGGCCCTGCCCGTGTTCGGCCTCCTGCTCACGCTCAACATGCTCGGCGCCCTCGTCTTCGTCCACCTCGCCAACGGCTTCTCGGTGGGGGAGGGCGGCTACGAGTTCGTCCTCGCCCTTGCCGCCGGCACCCTGGCCGTCGCCTTCAGCGGCGGCGGGGCCCTCGCCGTCGACGCCCTCTGGCAGCGCCGCCGCCAGCTGGCCGCCGTCTAGCCGGTCGCCGATCCGGCCGGTCACGAACCAAGCCGGCCAGGGCGGGCGCGGGCCGCGCGGGTGCGGCCGGAGACCGGGATTACGGATGCCGGGTCTTTCCACAACCGGAGGGCCCGGCCGACCGGAATTCACGAGATCGAAAATCACGAGATCCCACCCCGGACAATGGGCATAGCTATGCATAGCTATTTCGACAGTGCCCGAAGAGCTGGGGGTCGGCGTGCGTTCGCTCCAAAGAATCGGCAGGGATCTCAAGGCTCGGCAGCACATCGACGCGTACGCTCTCACGGTCGTCCTCTTCGCTTTCGCCTTTCTCTCGATCTTCGCTGAAAAGCTGGACGTCGACCTCAGATGGGCGGTCCTGTTCTCCGGAGTCGGATTGCTCCTCTACCGGATCACCCTGCCTGCGGAGCCGGCCGAGTCGCCGGCCGGCCTTCTGCACGACCGTTCCGTGTACGACGTGGTGCCGCTGTCGTCGTTGCTCGCCCAGGCGCGCGACGTGCGCGTTTTCGCGCCGTCCGCGGTAAACCTGCTGTCGGCGCAGACCTGCGAGCTCATGCGCAACACGGTGCTCGCGCGGGAACGGGGAAATGTCAGGATCGTCATTCTCGACCCCCTGGAGAAGGTGGCCGTGCGGCAGGCCGCGAAGCAGCTGGACGATTCGATCGAGTTTCCCGTGCAACGGCTCCCCGCCGCGCTGGACAGCACGATGGAACGCCTCCGGCTGATGAGCGGATGGAAAACGGCGGGCGAGTTCGAATACCGGCTGCTTTCCTACAACCCGGGATTCAGCCTCGTGCTCGTCGACCCGGAAACCCCCAGGGGCCGCGTCATCGTGGAGATCCACGGCTATCACAACGCGTCGACCTCCTCGCGCATGCACCTGGAGCTGACCCGAGGTCGCGACGAGCGCTGGTTCGCCTACTGGCTGAACCAGTTCGACCACATGTGGGAGGCGGCGAGGCGCGACGACGTCACGCCGTTCTCCGCAGGAGCTCCTCGGCCTGCTTGCGCAGATGCGGCGGAAGTCCAGGAGTGACCGTGCCGAGTGCCCGCGAGGCCAGTCTCTCCGCCGTCGCGGCCCCTCCCAGCAGGGCGTGGACGCGCGCGGCCCGCACCAGGACGGGACCGCTGTCGGACCCGTCGGCGAGCGCGTCGAGGATCTCCTGCTGGGCGGCGTCGAACCGCCGCTCCAGGGCGAGGGCCAGCGCCCTGGCGGCGATCGTGGACGGCCGCTGGTGCCTGCGGACGAGGTCCAGGTCGCGCAGGGCCTCCGCGGCCTTTCCCAGGTCGGCCAGGATCTCGCCGCGCAGCGCGAGCGCCTCGGCGGGGGGCTCGTCCGCGAGCGCCACGGCCCCGTTGAGCAGGGCGAGGGCGGCGCGCGGCTGTCCCAGGTGCCACAGGGCCTGCCCGAGCGCCAGATGCGCGGGCAGGTCGTTGGGAACCCAGGACAGGGCGGCGCGCAGCCGCTCGACAGCCCTGTCGTGGTGTCCCTGCGACAGCCAGAGCCGTCCCTCCCCGGTCAGCGCGGAGGCCACCCCGTTGAACCGCTGGAGCGTCGCGAACATGCCGGCCGCCTCCTCGAACCGGCTCAGCGCGCTCTCCGCCTCACCTTCCGCCGACGCCACCTCTCCCAGGATCAGCAGGGCTTCGGCGCGCACCCAGGTCTCGCCGCTCCCCGAGGCGCGGACGGCCTCCTCCGCGAGGCCGCGGGCCGTCTCCCAGCCCTGTCTGGCCAGGGCCAGCCTCGCGTCGTCGAGGTAGGCCGCCGGGTGCCGCGACTGGCGCACCGAGCCGATGAGGCGGTCGTGCTGCAGCTCGTACCAGCGGATTCCCAGCCGGTGCTCGCCCCGCAGGATGTGGGAGTCCTCCAGCGCCTTGGCGACGGCGTTCGGCATGCCGGCCGTCTCGTGCAGGCCCTCGTAGACGGTGTTGCGCGTCCCGTGCTCGGTGACGAAGGTCCTGCGCAACCAGGAGCGGATCTCGCTCGAGGTGACGCCGGACTCGGCCGAGACGCGCGCGAGCATCCGATCGCAGAAGCCGGTCAGGAACCGGTCGACGTTCACGTGCAGGTTCACGTGCTCCACGCTGATCTCCCGCAGGCCGGAGGGCAGCGACTCCCACAGCGCGGAGCAGACGACCTGCAGCTGGACCGGTTCGACGGTGTTCAGGGTCAGCGTGGTGGTCTGTCCCTCGTCGTTGGAGATCGGGACGGTGCGCAGGTCGTCGACGAGCCGTTCCGCGGCACCGGGGGCGAAGAGCCGGCCGGTGCCCTCGAGCGGCCTCGTGGTGGCGTCGAGCGCCGCTGCGCGGGTGAGCGGCAGCAGCTGGAACCGCGCCCGCGAGCCCCGGCCCAGCGGGCGCTCGTGCGGCAGGACGGAGGCCAGATACTCCTCGCGCAGCGACAGCAGCAGGTGGAGGCCGTCGTGGTCCTCCACCGCACTCGCCAGCTGGCGCAGGAGCCCGTGGCGTTCCTCCTCCAGGTCGAGCGGGCCGCCGAACAGCTCCTCCGCCTGGTCGACGGCGACCAGGACGGGGACGGGGTCGCCGTACCTGTCGACGCGTTCCGGGCGTTCCGCCAGGAGGTCCGAGACCGTCATCCCGGCCAGCGCGGGCAGCGGGCGGTCCGGCGCCCAGGCCGACAGCAGCGCCAGCACGTAGGGGTTGCCGGTCACCCTCGGGCGCAGTGCGGTGATGCCGCGGGGCGACACGCGGGCGACGGGCAGGACGTCGGCGCGCTCGGGCTCCACGCGCGGCAGGACACCCGCGTGGAGAAGGGACGTCTTGCCGACCCCCGACGCCCCGAACAGCACGGTGAGGCCCGTGGCCTGCCAGATGGTGGCGATGTCGCGGGCCTCGCGCTCCCGCCCGAAGAACAGCGCGTGCTCGCTCCGGTCGTAGGGGCGCAGCCCCACGTACGGCCGGATGGTCCCGTCACCGCCGCGCGTCGGGGTCGTCATGGCATCCGTCCCATTCTCCGCTGGAGTTCCGCGCAGAACTCCGAGGCGGTCCCCAGGAAGATCGAGATGTTCCAGCGGTCGAGATAGTGGGTGATGTAGCGTCTGGCCTTGTCCTCGGCGGCCTCGGCGGCCTTGGCGCCGCCCGCCGACCCGTTGACCTCGGGCATGAGCTGCACGCTCACATGCCGCCGCTTGTTGCTGCGGGGTGTGTTGCGCACCAGGCCGTGAAACAGCACCCGGAACGTCCAGTCCTGCAGGCTGTAGCCCACGAACAACAGCGGCCTGGTGGTCATCGCCCGCAGGATCGGGGTCGGCAGCGGGTGCCGCCCGTCGGTGGCGACGGCGTCCACCATGTTGACGAGGTACGTCAGGTAGTCGGCCTCGGTCAGTACCAGCGACGCGGGCTCCGCCCAGTTTCCGTGCAGATGGTAGACGACGGGCCGTTCCACCGTCGGCTCCGGCAGAAAGGGGGCCGCGGCCGGGTCGGTGTCCCACCAGGGGGAGACGGCCACGTGGGGCTCCTTGCCCTCCGCCCGCAACGCCTCGGCCAGGAAGTCGTCGTAGTTCGTCGTGAGGAACGTCGTCACCGGGAAACCGGCCAGCAGCCGGTGCGGCTCCCCGGGATCACCCGTGGGAGGCCGCCCGTGCGAGCGCAGGTGACCGCAGACCGTCTCCTTGAGGTCGACCGGATCGCGCACCACGGCCTCGCCGTACTGCATCACGCGGGCCAGGTCGCCCGCGTCGGTGAACGGATAGCCGTAGTGGAGGGCGTACCGGTTGCTGAGGACGGTGCCGGTGGGAAGGGTGCCGGCACAGGCTCCCGCTCCGAGAAAAGGGGCGCAGTCACCCCTGCCGAGCTGGTCGATCAAACGTTCCCAGTCGACATCGTCCACGTTTCCACCATCGCTGTTGACAAAGAGTGTCTGGCTTGTACTCCAATGTCGCACGCGAAAGCGCCAAAACCAAGGCTGTCATATAGTCGCGTTGAATCCGGCCACCGGTCCCGCGTCCAGCTCATCGACTATTCGACGTAATGCGAAGTCGAGGCTTGACTGGCCAATCCGATCGAGGTCGGCCAAACACAACCCGGTCACATCGATCAGGCCATTGCCGAAATCAGCGGTCGCCGGGGTGACTTCCTCGCCCATGCGGTCTCCTTCGTGCTCTTGGAGGGAATCCTCCTTGATTCTCCCTGCCTGCCGCTCGTTCACCTCGTCGTGTTCATGCCCAAGCGGGCACCCTTGGTAACGGGCGGTTCCGGAGAGGGTGTCTGGGGGTTTTGGGAAATATGAGAGGTTCGGCAGGCCGTCATGAGACTCTGCCCCCTTCGTTTATCCGCTTTGCCGCGTCGAACGTCTAGTCTGAACTCGAATCGGGCGAGCGGAGACCGTGACATGTCCATTTCTCAGTCGGGAATTTCCCGGATGCCGGGGCGCCAGCCCCAGATCTGGGGCAAGGTGCCCCAGCAGAACAAGAACTTCACCGGTCGCGAGGACCTGCTCGAAAAACTGCACAGCGGGGTCACGGCCGATGTGACCGCCGTCGTGCCCCACGCGCTGCACGGATTCGGCGGCGTCGGCAAGACCCATGTCGCGATCGAGTACGCCTACCGGTTTCGCCACGAGTACGAACTGGTCTGGTGGATCCCGGCGGACCAGCCCATGCTGGTGCGGTCCTCGCTGGCGGCCCTGGCGCCGCATCTGGGCCTGCCCTCCTCCGCGGTGACGGGGATCGAGGACGCGTCCGTGGCCGTGCTCGACGCGTTGCGGCGAGGGGAGCCGTACGCGAAATGGCTGTTGATCTTCGATAACGCCGAGCAGCCGGAGGACATCAACGAGATCGTCCCCCGCGGCCCGGGACACGTGCTGATCACCTCGCGCAACCATTCCTGGCAGGGAGTGGTGGACACGGTTCCCGTCGACGTCTTCAGCCGCGCCGAGAGCGTGGCGTTCCTCCGCAAGCGGTTGCCGGGAACGGTCAGCCCCGAAGACGCCAACCGGCTGGCCGAGGAACTGGGCGATCTCCCGCTGGCACTGGAGCAGGCCGGGGCACTCCAGGCCGAGACGGGCATGTCCATGGAGGAATATCTCCGGCTCCTCGAGGAGCAGACCACCCAGCTGCTCGACGCGAACAAGGCCTCCGACTATCCGCTCTCCATGACGGCCGCGTGGTCGCTCTCCGTGTCGCAACTCGAGGCGAAGCTGCCCGAGGCGGTGGAACTCCTGCGGTGCTGCGCGTTCTTCGGGCCGGAGCCCATCCCCCGCGACGTGTTCGGAGCCCTTCCCGAGGATTTCGCGGCCGAATCACACCTCCACGGGCTGCTCGCCAATCCGATCCTGCTGAGCAAGGCGATCAGGGAGCTGGGGCGTTACGCCCTGGCGCGCATCGACTCCGAGAGCCGGACCATGCAGGTGCACCGGCTGGTTCAGGCACTCCTGCGCGGTGAGCTGAGCGCGGAGAGGCACGTCGCCTTCCGCCGCGAGGTGCACGTCCTGCTGGCCGCGGCGGCACCGCCCTCCCCCGACAACAACGTCTTCTGGCCGCGCTACGCGGAGCTGCTGGACCACGTGATCCCCGCCAGGGTGGAGACGAGCGACGATCCCCGGATTCGCGGTTTCGCCCTTGACATCGTGCGTTACCTCTACTCGTCGGGGGGATACCAGCTGGCCAGCGACCTCGTCCGCCGTTTCATCGAGAGATGGCGGGCCGACAGCGGCGACGATGATCAGCACGTACTCTCGGCGCAGCGCCATCTCGGCGTCGTCCTGCGCGAACTCGGCGACTACCAGGCCTCGTACGAGCTCAACCAGGTCACCCTCGCGCGCATGCGCGCCCTGCTCGGCGAGGATCACCAGGAGACCCTCCTGCTGACCAACAGCCATGGCGGCGATCTTCGAACGCGAGGCGACTTCGCCGCCGCGTTGGAGCATGACGAGGAGTCGCTGCGCCGGCACGAGAGCGTCTTCGGGCCGGGGCACCGCCGGACACTGCGCGCCATGAACAACCTCTCCATCGACTACCTGCTGCTCGGCGACTACGCCCAGGCGCGCGTCCTGCAGGAGAAGGCGTACATCGTGCACAGCCTCCCGGAGTCGAGGTCGAGCAAGCAGGACGTCCTCGTGTCGTGGAACGGCCTCGCCCGCATCGTCCGGCTCAGGGGCGACTACTTCGAGGCGTGCGATCTCGGCGAGGACGCCTACGAGTTCGGTGTCCGGGAGCTGGGCGCGGACCATCCCTGGACCCTGCGCGCGGCGAAGGACCTCTCCATCGCCAAACGCCGGGCAGGTCTGGTCGACGAGGCCTTCGAGATCGCCCAGCGGACCTTCGACCGCGAGGAGCGCATCTTCGGCCGAGACCACCCCGACACGCTCGCGGCGGCCCTGTGCCTGGCCAACGCGCAGCGCACCAGGGGGGAGGTCGCCGAGGCGCTGGAACTGCTGCGGGACACCACGGACCGCTATCCGCGGATGTACGGCGACGATCATCCTTTCAAGTACGGATGCGACATGAACCTGGCCCTGCTGCTGCGCGTCAACGGTGAGATCGAGGAGGCGAAACGCCTTGATCGCGCATCCCTGGACGGCTTCGACCGCAAGCTGGGCAGGGAGCACCACTACTCCCTCACCTGCGTGATCAACCTCGCCAGCGACCTCGCCGCACAGGGTGACGCCGCCGAGGCCAGACGACTGGGCGAGGACACCCTGACCCAGCTGCGGCAGCTTCTGGGGGTGGCGCACCCGCTGACCCTCGCCTGTGCCGCGAACCTGGTCGTGGACCTGCGCGCCGAGGGCGTCTCCGAGAAGGCGGACGTGCTGGAGGAGGACACCTTCAAGCGTTACGGGCAGGTGCTCGGCAACGAACACCCCGACGTGAAGGTGGCGTTGAGAGGGGAGCGGCTCGACTTCGACTTCGACCCGCCCGCGCTCTGAGACTTCCGCCTGCCCCCTGAGACTTCGCCTGCCCCCCCGAGGCGGAGGGCTTCCCCGCCGGCTAGCCGTTGCGTTCGTGCCAGCGCGCGCGGTGCTCGTCGGCCCGTTCGCGGCCCAGGGTCTCGGCACGGGCCGGCACGCCCTCCCGCGACCAGTCGTCGAGCCGCCGTGCCATCCCGGCCGTGAAGGCCTCGCCTTCGGAGGTCAGCCGGCCGCTGCCGAGGAGGGTGCCGGTGACCAGGCGCGTCGCCTCGCGCCACCGGAAGAATTCCGCGCCCGCACGCACGGCCTCCTCTCCCGTCACCAGGTGACGGTGACGCCTCCAGAAGCCGGTCACCCCCAGGAAGGCGTACGCCCCCTGGAGCAGTCCCGGAACGGGGCGGGGATCCTCGCGCCAGGGGGCGTAGTGGCGGGAGCCGTCGTCGGGCAGGGTCAGGGGGACGATGTCGAGTAGGGCAGAGAGCTTCGCGTGCTGCGTCTCGTGGGTCAGCGTGATCGCGAGGGTGGAGGCGTCCGGCGGCGTCGACAGGGCCACGCAGCCGAAGGTCTCCCGCGAGGACGAGCTCGACTGGCCCCTGGCGGGCGCGGTCAGCGGCGTGAGAACCGTGATCGCCGTGGCCACCTCCTCGGCCACGATCCGGTGGTGGCGCACCAGCAGATCCCAGGCCTGGTGCAGCGTCGACTGCCATTGCTCCGTCTCGGCCTCGGTGAGACGCCCGCCGATGTTGGTCGTCTCCGGCATCCGGTAGGGGTCGAGGTCGTCGATGACCAGGTGGAGCGACATGCCGTCCGTCTCGCTGGACAGCGACCGCAGCCCCCTCCACCCCGGGGCGTCCCGGCGTGGGTCGCGGGGAATCCGGACGATGGTCCCGGCCGCCGCGATCTCGGTGTCGTCGGCGGCGCACTCGACCGTGACCGCCGAGACGGTCGGCGGCAGGATCGCCTGGCCCAGTGACGGCAGTGTGACCACTCCTTCCACCGCCGGCACGTCGATCTCACAGGTGGTGCCCGAACGGATGGCCGCGGCGGCGGCGAGTGCCGCGAGCTGTCCCGGAGCCGCGGCGCCGTCGCCGGCGTCGAGCATCTTGACCGTCCGGCGCGCCCAGGCGCCCACTGACGGGTGACGGAGGACGGCGTTGACGATCTCGGGGTGGCGGCGCTGGACGGTGGCGAGCAGGTCGTAGGCGCGGCGGGTGGCGGCGCCGTCGGGATGGCCACTCGCCCGTGCGGTCTCCAGCACCCCGCGTACGAGGAGGACGTGCTTGCTGTGCTGTGCCGCGGAGAGTTCGGCGACCGCGGTGGTGCCTCCACCGCCGCCGGCGAGTTCCGAGAACGTCCCGGCCGCGATCCGGTGCTCACGTAGGTGCATCGTGCCCTTCCCCTGCCGTTTCGATCGGGCCGAAAGGTCGGCTTCGACCGTTTTCTTGATGTGCCCGATGAGACGGAGGAGGTCGGGGGAGTAGACGGAGGGGTTGGCGAAACCGTGACCGGAGCGGTAGCGGTGGGCGTAGAGGCCCCCACCGCAGATCCGGGACACCGGGCACGCCCGGCAGGTGGGGGAGAGGGCCAGCTCGCCGATCTGGCGGGCGGCGATCGAGGGAAGCAGCAGGGCGTCGTCGAAGGAGTCGCGCGTCACGTGCAGCCCGGTTTCCGGGGCCCCCTGGTAGGCCGACTTCAGGAAGTCGGACTGCTCGATGCCGCCGTCCGTCTCCACGACCACCATGGCCGCCGGAGACAGGCCGATCTGCTCGCTCGACGACGAACCGCCGAGCAGCAGGTGGATGATCTCGCCGAACATCCGGACCAGGGTGGGCCGCCGCGGCGCGGCGTACCACCGGTCGAAGACCGGGATCAGCCAGTCGGCGTACGGCGTCGCCTCGGTGTCCGGGGCCCGGCCCGGAGGCGGCGCCGACCAGTTGCCGTGCGGGAGCAGGAAGTCGACGGCCGGCGGGTCGAAGTCGAGGAGCGCCTCGTAGGCCCCGATCGGGTCGTTTCTGAGGTCGACGGTGCACAGCAGGCCGTTGAAGAGGTGCCTGAAGGCGGGGGAGCCCAGCAGGCCGAGGGCGCGCAGGACGTCGGCGTGGCTTCCCTGGCCGTTGGCGCGGCGGCGGCCGCGGTCGTGCATCGTCTCGTCGCCGTCGAGGCTCACCCCGACCCGGACGCCCAGCTCGTCGAAGAGCCGCAGGTAGGGCAGGTCGAGCAGGGTGCCGTTCGTCTGCAGGCCGACCGCGGTCCTGGTGCCGGGGCCGACCGCCGAGCGGACCAGCGTGACGAGTTCGCGGATCGCGTCGTGACCGGCGAGCAGGGGCTCTCCCCCGTGCAGGATGAGCTCCACGTCGGCCAGGTTGTGGCGGTGGGCGTGCTGGGCGATTCTCGCGGCTGTGGCGGCGAAGATTTCCCGTGACATTTGTTTCGGTCGGCTCTGCCACGAGGAGTCAGCCATTTCGTACATGTAGCAATATTTGCAAGCAAGATCGCACCTGCTGTGGATCTTCAGGATGAACTGCCTGAACGGAGTCGGCCGCCAGCCACCTGCCATCAGCTCTCCGACATCGAGAGTCGACGGCCACTCGTGCATCGCTGATCAGCCCCCTGTTGAGACCACGTTATGTGACGCCCGAAAGATGTTTACACGATAGATGATGGCCGGTCGCCGTTCCAGGCTGAGGGGAAAACCAGTGATCATGTCGGGGAAGGGTACGTATTATCGAGGCTGAAACTTGACTATTGGGGCAAACTCATGCCAGATAGGGAATGGCGCAAGAGAGGTGTGCCACGTTTGCCTGAGAAACCTGACCCCATAATCCCCTCACCCCAGAGCGTCTTCCCCGCGACGCTCGATGTCGGGGAATTGCTGGACTCGGGGTGGCGGCCAGCGGCTTTCCGGCAGTTCATCCTGAAGATCCACAGCAGATGTGACCTCGCCTGCCGCCACTGCTACATCTACGAGATGGCGGACCAGTCCTGGAGGGCCCAGCCGCGGCGCATGTCGGAGGCGATCGTCGACTGCACGGCCAGGCGCATCGCCGAGCACGCTCTCGCCCACGAACTGGCCGAGGTCGAGGTCATCCTGCACGGAGGAGAGCCCCTGCTGGCCGGACCCGATCTCATCTCCCACGCCGTGCGCGCCATCAGGGGGGCCGCCGCCGACGTCGGGACCCGCGTCCGCGTCGGTGTGCAGACCAACGGGCTGCGCCTGGACGAGACCTATCTGCGGCTCTTCGACAGCCTGGAGATCCGCGTCGGGGTGAGCATGGACGGCTACGCCGAAGGCCACGACCGGCACAGGCGCTACGCGGACGGCAGGGGAAGCCACGCGATCGTCGCGGACTCGCTCCGCAGGCTGACCACCGGCCCCTTCCACCACCTGTTCAGCGGCCTGCTGTGCACCATCGACGTCCGCAACGATCCGCTGGCGACCTACGAGGCGCTCCTCGACTTCGACCCGCCGGCCGTCGACTTCCTGCTCCCGCACGGCAACTGGTCGACCCCGCCGCCGTACCGCCTCCCGGGGGCGGAGGCGACGCCGTACGCCGACTGGCTGATACCGATCTTCGACCGGTGGTACGGCTCGGCCGCCGACCAGACGGAGATCCGGCTGTTCCGCGAGATCATGCGCCTGCTGGCGGGAGGCGCCTCGCGCAGCGAGACGGTGGGACTCTCTCCCGCCCGGATGGCCGTCGTGGAGACCGACGGCAGCATCGAGCAGTCGGACATCCTGAAGTCCAGCTACCACGGGGCGGCCGCGACGCGCCTGCATCTGCTCCGCGACTCTTTCGACGCCGCGCTCAGGCACCCCGCCATGGCCGCCCGGCAGATCGGCGAGCTCGCGCTGGCTCCCGTCTGCCTGGCCTGCGACATCCGTTCGGTCTGCGGCGGCGGGTTGTACGCGCACAGGTACAGCGAGGCCGCTGGTTTCAAGGGGCCCTCGGTCTACTGTCCGGACCTCTACCGGCTGATCACCCACATTCGTACAAGCTTCGCGAGAGATGTCGCCCGGCTGAAGGGAAGTCGATGAGGCTCGGTTCGCAGGGAGTGTCCGGCACGACGGTTCTCACGCTGGCGGCCGGTGAGGGGGGAGCCGAGGCCGTGGCCGAGCTGAGCGCGGTCCAGCGCGTCAAGAACAGGCTGCTGGTACGCGGTGTCGCGACCGAGGCGCGATCGGCGGGGCACCCCGGCGCCGCCCTGGCGGCGCGTGCCTACGACCTCCTGGCGGACCTGGAGGGGGAGGCGGGCGAGGAGGTCGAGCGCGTGCTGCGCTACCCGGCGGTGGGGGCGTGGGCGTGGCGGACCTACCGGTCCCTGAGGAGCGGGAACGGCACGCGCGATGACCCCGCGCAACTGGGCGCGCTGGCCGCGGTGGCCGCGGTGCGGGCGCGGACCGCCTGCCGCGTCCGGCTGCCCGTCCGCGACGGCGCGATCATGCTGCCGTCCCTGGGGCGCCTCGTCCTGCCCGGCGGCGCGGGAGACGCGGCCGACGTCACGGTGAGGCCGGACGGGGACGGTGCCGAACTCGACGCCTGCGGCCTGACGGTCCGTGTCCACCCCTCCGGCGACCGGCCCGGCTGGCAGGCGCTGCACACGCTCCGGGTGACCACGGGATTCGACCTGGTCGTCGACGACCTCGACCCGTACCGGTGGTCGGCGGAGGATGTCATGGAGCCGCGACTGGGGCGCGAGCGGCTTCGCGCGTGGGAGACGCACACGCAGGAGGCATGGCGTGTCCTGGCCGCCCACCACGGGACCGTGGCGGAGGAGGTGAGCTCCGCGGTGTCGGTGCTCACCCCCGTCAAGGCGCCGGAGAGGGGACAGAACAGCGCCTCCTCGCGCGAGACGTTCGGGACCATCGCCATGTCGGACCCGTGGCACGGCGTGGGACTCGCCGCCACGTTCGCGCACGAGATCCAGCACGCCAAGCTCACCGCGCTGACCGAGGTGATCCCGCTGACCCTGCCGGACGACGGCAGGCGCTACTACGCGCCCTGGCGGGACGACCCGCGCCCCGTCTACGGCCTGCTGCAGGGGTCGTACGCCTATCTCGGGGTGGCGGAGTTCTGGCGGAGGCAGCACCGGTTCGAGCGGGACGAGGAGGCCTTCCGGGCGCGGGTGGAGCTCGCCCGCTGGAGACGGGCCGCCTACGCGGTCACCGGCACGCTGCTGGCCGGTGGGGGCCTGAACGAGCGCGGGGAGGAGTTCGTGGCCCGGATGAGGAAGACGCTGGAGGAGTGCGCCGCGGAACCGGTGGACGCCGCCGCGGAGAGCCAGGCCTTCCGCGAGGCGGAGCACCACCTCGACGCGTGGAAGAGGCGCAACCCCCGGTTCCGGGCGGACTAGACGGGGCGGATCGGTGGGCGGATCGGCGGTCAGATCGGCGGGGGGTCGAAGTCGCAGTCGATGCGGCGGCCCTCGCTCGCGAGGAGCGCGTCGGGGTGGCCGGCCTCCAGCGGGCGTTCGTACCGCCGCATCGTGTCCTCGTGCAGGATCTCGGCCTCCCGCTTCTCGCCGGCGGCCCTCAGGTCGAGGACGAGGTTGCTGGCGCAGGACAGGCTCAGGAAGTGGTTCTCGCCGAAGAGGGCCCGCAGCCGGGCGAGCGTCTCCCCGCCGAGCGCGCACGCCTGGGCGGCCTCTCCCATCGCCGCGAGATCCGCCTGGAGGCTGATGGCGCACGTCAGCGGGTAGTGGTGCTCCTGGCCGACCTTGGCGACCAGGCCCTTCACCGCCCGCTCGTTCAGGCGTCTGGCCGTCGCGACATCGCCTCGCAGGCGATGCAGGATCGCCAGGTTGCCGCCGCAGGCGAGGCTGTAGGGGTGCTCCTCGCCGAACACCCGGGGGTAGAGGGCGACCGTCCTGTCGGCCGTCGCGAACGCCTCGTCGAGGTCACCGACGGTTCGCAGGGCGTTGGAGAGGTTGATCGCGGCCGCCATCGTGTCGGGGTGCTCGTCCCCGAAGAGCCGCTGCAGGCGGGTGTGCGTGTCGCGCGCGAGGTCCAGCGCCTCGGCCACCTCTCCCGAGCGCCGCTTGGCGATGGACAGGTCCTTCGCCGTCAGCAGCGTGGCGTGATGGTCGAGTGTCAGCTCCTGGACGCCGTAGGCGTAGGCCTCCTCGCCCAGGTCGCACGCCTCGGTGTAGTCGCCGCAGAGCCGCACGGCCCTGGCCAGGCCGTTCCACGACAGCAGCAGAATGGTCCTGCCGATGCCCCCCACCGCGTCGCTCATCTCCAGGTACGTCTCCTGGTGCAGGCGTCGCGCCTGCGTGTAGTCGCTGGTGAGGGCGTAGTCGAGGGCCAGGTTGTTGAGCACGCGCAGGGTGGACGGATGGTCGGCGCCCCGGCTGGCGACGTGGGCCGCCCGGGACTCCTCGTCCAGTCTCCTGGCGGCGATGAAGTCGCCGCGCGCCCGCAGGGACGCCCCGTAGCCGTTGGTCGTCAGGAGCGTCTCGTCGTGGCCGGGGCCGAAGACCTCGCGCATGTCGTCGAGGGTCCGGTGGTCGGTCTCGTACGCTGCGGAGTACTGGCCGAGTCCTCGCAGCACGTTGCCCAGGTGCTTGTGCGCGACGAGCACGTCCGGATGCCTCGCCCCGCTGACCTCGGTCCACCTCTTGGCGAAGCTCTCAAGGAAGGCGCGGGCCGACTGGTAGTTGCCCGATATGTAGAGATAACGGGTGACGTTGAGGGCGAACTGCCTGACGGTGGGATCGGTGCACTCCTCCAGGCCGGAGGGGGTGACGTGGGCGACCAGCTCCTCGAAACGGCGCCACCTGGCGCTCTCGTCGGGATCGTTCGGGGCGCTGCCGGCCAGCAGCACGTGCACCTCGTGCCGGATCTCCGCCTGGTCCTCCTCCGGCAGGTCGTCGCGCAGGAGGGCCTGGATCAGGCGGTGGACCTGGATGGTGCGGGTGGCGGGCTCGATCCTGGCCAGCGCGAAGCGCCTCAGCTCGCTCAGCGCCGTGGCGAGCAGGATCGGATCGGACAGGATCTTGCCGAGCCGGGGGACGACGGCCTTGTTTCCCCTGCGGAAGACGTCGCGGGGAATGGGCTCGGGGCCGAAGAAGGCGCAGCACCGCAGGAGTGTGATGGCCTCGGGGAGGCGATCCTCCAGAAGCGACACCGACACCTTCCAGGCCGCCGTCATCGACAACGGGTATCCCGGCGCCCTGTTCGCCCCCAGCAGCCTGCTCGCCTGCTCGTCGAGCTGCTCCAGGTACTCGTCGACCGACATGCCGGTCTCGTACTGCAGCGCGCCGGCCTGCTCCAGGGCCAGGGGAAGGTCGCCGAGCTGCTCGGCCAGCCGCGAGGCGTCGCCGTCGGGGACCTCCCGGCGCAGGCGCTTCTTCAGGAACGCCACGCTCTCCTCGCGGGTGAAGACGTCGACCTGGAGGGTCTCGAAGTGGTCCTCCCACTTGGGGTTGCGCGAGGTGATCAGGACGTGGCCCGGCCCGCGCGGGATGAACTCCTGGACCTGCCCCGGTTCCTCGGCGTTGTCGAAGATCAGCAGCCAGCGCCGGTAGGGGGTGCCGCTCTGCAGCGTCCTGCGCACCGCCTCGGCGGCCTCCTCGACGCCGGTGGCCGAGGCCGGCGGCAGGCCCAGGTGGGGCGCCATCGCCGCCAGCGCGGACGGCACCAGCACGCGCTGGTCGGAGGGGATCCACCAGACGAGGTCGTAGTGCGACCGGTAGCGGTGGGCGTACTCGATGGCCAGGTGGGTCTTGCCGACACCGCCCCACCCCTGCAGCGCCTGGGGCTGGGGCACGACGGCGGTGACGGTGCTGATGCCCTGGCGGAGCTTGACGAGCATGTCGTCTCGCCCGGTGAAGTTCCTGTTGCGGGGGGGCACCTTCTCCCAGACCTCGGGCTGTCGTTCCGGCACCGTGTTCGCCGCGTGTGAAAGCTCCACCACCTCGGGCCTCCGCCTTTTTCTAGCCAAAGGGATCGTACGGTCATCCTAAAGGTTGATTCGAAGAGTGGGGTATTACAGAATCACATTGAGGAAAAACACGGCCCGGTGATTTTCGGAAGCGGTGTCGCATTACGCTTTTGGGACATCCGCAATCTCGGTCCGGGCCAGACCGGATGCGACGCGACACGAATGGGAGCACGCATGCGCGATGACAATTCAAGGTCGGACGGTCTCGTCGACCTTGAGGGCCTCTCCCTGGAGAGGCTCACGGAGGTCGACGAGGCCTGGCTGCGGAGGATGCTGGAGCCGCTGCTGCTGGAGACGGCGGAGCCGACGGCGGGATTCACGAGTTCGATCTGAGGAATCACCTTGCCGTTTCACGCGGGTTGCGGCAGAAAGGTGGTCGTGAATCATTCGTCCACTCCGGTCGCGTCGGCGATACGAGGGGTGCCTTCCCGCGCGGGGGGGATTGACCATGCCAATAGAGTCGTACGGCATCGAGTCCATGACCTGATTGGACCTCTTGTCCGTGAGGCGGTGCCCTGCGTGCACGACATGGGGGAGGCCGAGTGGGAGCGCCTGCTCGACCAGTTGAACAGCGGAGACTGCACGCCCTTTCTGGGATCCGGGGCGTGCGTGGGGACTCTGCCGACGGGGACGGCGCTGAGCCGCGACATGGCACGCCGATGGGACTATCCCTTCGAGGACGATCATGATCTCCCCCGGGTGACGCAGTTCGCGGTGATGAGATACGGGGATTCCGTATATGTGAAGAGGCGCATCTGCGACGAGCTCGATGCCGGGGGCGCGCCCGACTTCCTGGACCCCCTGGAGCCGCACGGCCTGCTCGCGAGCTTTCCGCTCCCGGTGTACCTGACGACGAACTACGACGACTTCATCCTGCGCTCGCTCGAAGCGGTGGGAAAAAGGCCGAACGTGGCCGTCTGCCCGTGGAACAAAGGGCTGGCCTACGCGGAGGAGCTGTTCAGCAGCGAGGCGGGCTGGAATCCCAGGCCCGATGCCCCGCTCATCTACCACCTGCACGGAAATCTGCAGGATCCGGCGTCGATCGTGCTGGCCGAGGACGACTACCTGGAGTTCCTCACCAACCTCGCGGTGGACGGCGTCGCGGGCGGCCAGCGGATGCTGCCCACCTCCATCCTCGCGGCGCTGACCAGGAGACCCCTGCTGTTCATCGGCTACAGCCTGCAGGACTGGACGTTCCGGGTGCTCTTCCACGGGCTGTTGAAAGCCGTTCCCGGGATCAACCGCCGCAGGCACGTGAGCGTCCAGCTCGCCCCTTCTCTCGCCAGCACGAAGGCGGACGTGCTGGAAGTCCAGCGCCAGCTGGCCAGATACTACGAAGACTGGCGGATCTCCATCTTCTGGGGGACGGCGGAGGAGTTCTGCCGTGAGCTGCGCCGGCGGATGGGACCGGTACCGTGACCCCTGACGCGAGCCCCGACCGAGACCGGATCGACGTGGACGGCCAGCCGTACGTCGGGCTGCGGGCCTTTCGCCGCGAGGACGGTTCCAAGTTCTTCGGCCGCGACAGGGAGGCCTGCGAGGTCTCCGACCTGTGGCAGGCCGGGCGCCTGACCGTGCTGTACGGGCCGTCCGGGGTGGGCAAGACCTCGCTGATCCAGGCCGGGGTGCTCCCGCTGCTGGACGCGGGCAGGACCGACATCCTGCCGATAGGCCGGGTGTCGCACGGCTCGCCCTTCCCGTCCGCCGCGCTCTCGCGGCACAACCCGCACGTGTTCGCGCTGCTGTCGTCGTGGTCCCCCTCGGAGACGCCCACCCGGCTGGCCGGGCTGACGATCCGCGAGTTCCTGAGCCGGCGCCCGCCCCGCCAGGACCCGTACGGTGACCCGGTCCTCACCCTGGCCGCGATCGACCAGGCGGAGGAGCTCTTCGGTGACTTCGCCCACCGCCAGCCGTACCGGGAGTGGTTCATCAGCCAGCTCGTCGAGGCGCTGGACGACGATCCGAACCTGCGCCTCCTCGTCTCGATCAGGGAGGACCACCTCGCCTCGATCCTCCCCCACGAGCCGAAACTGGCGGGCATGGCCAGGAACCGGTTCTCGCTGACCGCCCTCGACACGGCCGCCGCGGTCCGGGCGACCGAGGGGCCGCTGGAGGGGACGGGACGCTCGTTCGCCCCCGGCGCGGCGCGGGGCCTGGTGGACGACCTGCGCATGATCAGGGTCGGCAGGGCGCTCGGCGAGGAGGTCGTCGCCGACGCCAAGGCGGTCGAGCCCGTCCAACTGCAGGTCGTGTGCTCGGCCATGTGGCGCTCGCTGCCCGAGGACGTGCGGGTCATCTCCTCCGACCACGTCCGCAGGTTCGCCAACGCCGACCGGTCGCTCACCGACTTCTTCGAACGGATGATCGCCGAGGTGGCCCGCGACCACTTCGGCGATGACGTCGCCGAGCTCAGGAGCTGGCTGCGCCGCTGCCTGATCACCGAGCTCGGCACCCGCGAGGTCGTCTACCAGGGGGAGACCGTCACCGCGGGCATGCCGAACGCGGTGGTCAGGGCGCTGGTCGACCGCCACATCCTGCGCGAGGACATCAAGGCCGGCACGCGATGGTGCGAGTTGTCGCACGAGCGCCTCATCCAGCCGATCCTGCAGAACGACCACGTCGTCGTCGCGCGGGCCGAGAGCCGCTCCCTTCCCGACGACTACCTGCGGGCCGCCGAGCTCTCCTTCCGCGACGGGGAGTTCGCCCTGGCCGCGAAGCAGGCCGAGGAGGCGCTGGCGCGGTGCGGGGACAACACCAGGATGCGGGCGGAGATCGAGTCCTTCCTCGGCAACGTCGCGCACCGGCGGGAGGACTTCGAGAAGGCCGTCTTCCACTACCGCACCGCCGCGGTCCACTTCGAGACGCTGGGGGCGACCTCGGCCGTCGGCGGCCTTCTCGCCGGGGTCGGCCGGTTGCGGCTGGCCCAGGGACGCCCCTCGGCCGCGGTCCGGGAACTGTACTCGGCGATACGCCGGGTGCCCGACGACCCGAACATCGAGACCGAGCTCGCCTGGGCGCTCTGGTACGACGGCCATCCCGACGCTGCGCGCGACGTTCTCAACGACGTCCTGGGCAGGGAGGGGAACATCACCGAGGCGTTGCGAGCGCGGGGCGAGATCCTCGCCGGCCTCGGCCGGGCGGAGGCGGCGCTGCGTGACCTCGACCGGGTCCGGCCGCTGCAGTGGCCGTCCACCCGGGCCGCCCACGCTCTCGCGCTCGCCCTCCTGGGGCGTCTCCCCGAGGCGGAACGGGAGATCAGGGCCGTGCCGGCCGAGGCGGGAGATCACGGTCCGGCGTTGCTGTACGCCGCCCGGGTTCACGCCCTGGCCGGTGACGCCACGTCGGCGGCAGATCTGGCCCGGAGGGCGAGGGCGGCGCGAGCGCCCGGCCTGCCTGCCCATCTCGCGGCGGAAGCGGATCGGCTGCTCGCCCGGTCGTGAGCATCCGCGCGCCCACCTGGGCACCGGTCGCCCTGACCCTCCTGGCCGTCCCGGCGAGACCCAGCCGCGCGTGGAGACGCAGCAGTGACGCGAACGTCACCACTGTGGCGATGACGAACATCACGAAGGTCAGGATGACGGCCGCCACCCGGATACCGAACACGGCGACCAGGATCCCGCCGAGCGGGGCGGCGACGCACACGGCGCCGTGCGCGACGAGCCGGTGTACGCTCATCACCCGCCCGAGCTTGCCCTGGTCGACGGTGTCGACCTCGAAGGTCCTGATGGCCACGTTGCTGAGCGCCCCGGTGCACCCGGTCAGCAGTATCGCGAGCCCGAAGAAGAGCGGGCCCTCCCCGTACGCCGCGATGAGGAGCGCCAGCACCCATATCCACAGCTGGGCGAAGAGCGTGAAGTTTCTCGGCTCGAGCCTGAGGTAGGGGGCCAGGCCCGATCCCGCCACACCGCCCATGCCCCCGGCGGCCAGGACCAGGCCGACCTGGTACGAGGGCAGGTTCGCCGACCCGGCAATGAAGATCATGATGAGTGCGTTGATCATCAGGTTGGTGACCATGGTCAGGGCCATGGCCTTGCGCAGGAACGGGTGCCGGGAGAGTTCCTTGAAGCCGTCGGCTATCTCCCGCAGCAGGTGCCGTCCCGCCAGGCTCCGCACCCCGGCCACCAGCTCGCGGAGCGCGTGCGACAGCGGCCGGCCCTTCCCCTTCCCGGCCGCCACGCTGAGGGGAGAGAGGAGGGCGAGGAAGAACAGCGCCGCGTTCACCGCGAAGGACATCGCGTGCATGACCCCGAAGAGCCATCCTCCGAGCGGCCTGCCGGCCAGCACCGCGATGTGTGAGATCGTCTCGCTCCTGGCCATCACGATGGAGGCCTGGTTCCTCGGGACGAGGGACGAGATCAGCGCGGTCTCCGCCAGTGAGTAGACCACCCACAGCGTGCCTTCGAGGAAGGCCGCCACCAGGAGGTGGGGCAGCGACGGACGGCCGAGGACGAGGGCGAGGAAGACGCTGAGGACGGTCAGTCCTCGCAGGGTCTCGGTGAGGAGCATGAGCGAACGCGGATCCACCCGGTCCGCCAGGACACCCGCCGGAATGTAGAAGACCAGGATCGGGAAGGTCAGGGCGAAACTGGTCCAGCCCGCCTGCACCGGAGAACCGGTCAGTGCCAATGCCAGGAGGGGATAGGCGACGCTCACGGCTCGTGACCCCACGGTCGAGAACGTCATCCCCAGCCAGACGCGGGCGATTCTTATCATCGGCTAGCTCGACGTCGCTCTCTGATCCCGGGCCCTGGTGCGACCTGGTCGCCCACCGTCCCCGTCCGCGTTCTAGGGAACACCTCACAAGGCAATTCAGGGAGAGAGCTATACAGACTCCCGTTGTTAGGCGAACGATGACAATTTCTTGACAAGAAGCCGCAGGAATCGGCAACAGTGCGAGCCTGTCCGGCAAAACAGGTCACACTGGTGTTACCAAGTCACTTGAGTCCCAAGAGCATAGCGCCGAAAAAGAGCAGCCGGGAATGGTCGGCCATTTCCGCGTCTGGAAAGCGGCATTCGGAAGTCGCCGCCGGAAACCTCGCCCCGGTGGTCACCGCCGCCCGGCGTCGGAGCGATTCAGGCCGGTCGCCCGGCGCCCGGACCACTCGTGGCGTTCCCGGCCACATCCTCGCGGCTCGCCCTCCGGCGCGGACCTGTCCCCTTCCCCCGGACCGTGGAAACGGTCCTGAGGGAAAGGGGCCGGAATCACGCGGGCAGCTGGGCGTCCAGGCGGTAGCCGTCCACGGTGACGTAGACCTGGTCGCCCGGGCGGGCGTTCAGGCGCATCAGGACAGGCTGCAGGGAGTCGAAGACGGGATGGTCCCGCCAGACCAGGACCACCGCGTTGTCGCCGGGGCCGGTGACCGACAGCAGCGTGCCGGGACGCATGCCCAGCTGGGTGGCGTACCCCTCGGGCACGGCCACCGGGCCGCCCCGCAGGTGGTCGCTGGTCACCTCGATGCGCTGCCAGCGGGTCGGGTCGGACGACGGGCTCGCGGGCGGGTGCAGCGGGACCCGCTGGCTGGTGATCAGATGCGGCCTGGAGTTCCCGCTCGCCAGGGCCGACAGTGTGGCCAGGGCGGCGCGGGGATCGATGGCACCGGTGTTCACCTGAGGGATCGGCTGCCCGCCACGGTGGTGGTGGTGGCCGTTCGCCCCCGGGGTGCGGCGCGGCAGCTGCCTGACCGCCTCGGTGGCGCTCTCCTGGGGGGCCGCCTCCTGCGTGGCGCTCGCGGCGAGGGCGTCCAGCCAGGCCTGGACCGAGTGGGACCGGATGCCGAGCTGGTGCTCCATGAGCCTGAGCGCGTCGCTGTCGATCGGTTTGCCCGCCAGGAGCTGACGGGTCCGTTCGCGCAGGCCGCCCAGGTCGCCCACGACGAGCCAGTCGTCCTGGAGCCGCCGGTCGGGCATGAGCGTGACCAGCACCCTCCACAACGGGGTCCGCAGGGTGGGGACCTCGATCGGGTGCGCGGGGTCGGCGCCGATGAGCTGGTCCTTGGTGGCGGCGGAGCCCAGCCACTCGGTCAGCCCGAACATGTGCCCGGTGAGCGGCGCGGACTCCGAGGAGCGCAGCCAGAGCAGGATGCGTTCCTCGGCGGCGCGCTGGGCCGCCGAGAGCGCGTCGCGGTCGGCGTTCAGCTTGTGCGCGAGCGCGCGCAGGCTGATCGGGTCGACCGCGAAGAGCCGTTCGACGGCGACCGCGCGCTCCAGCGGGCTCCAGTCCCTGAACATGTTGTCGACCAGGCGGACCAGCGGGTAGTCGCTGAGAAGGGCCTGCGGGCCGGGAGCGACCGGCTCCGGTGCGGCCGGTTCGGGGACCGGCGCCTGCCGCTGCTCCTGCGGTGACGGTGGCGCCGACGGTGGCGCCGACGGCTGGGCGGGGATCTGCGGCGCGGGTGTCTGCGCCGGGTTCTGGACCCGCTCCTGGAGCGGGACCTGCGCGTGGACGGGGGCCGGCGCGGCGTGCTCGGCGATCCCCGGGATGCGGCTGAGCACCTCGCGGAACACGGCGGTGACCACGATCTCGGGGGAGGACGTCGCGGGCCCGCTCAGGTCTCCCGCGGTCAGGCGGCGCAGGCGGTTCCAGCCGCCCAGGCCGGCGATGGCCGAGCGCGCGGGCTCCGGCCAGCCGGGCAGGGTCGGGTCGACCGTGTGGACGTGCAGCGCGGGCAGCACGTCGCTCAACGGCAGATGGTCCCAGCGTGACAGCGATAGCCGGGCCAGCCGGTCGCAGACCCAGTCGAGCCCCGCGGCGCCGAGGGCCTTGGGCAAGGTGACCGACGACCACCAGCCGGCGGGCAGCCGGGGGTCGGCCAGGGCTTCGGCGACCTGCTGGGGGCGGCTCCAGCGCAGGGCCGGGACCAGATCACTCAGGCAGATCGATGACTCGGCATCCATCGGCGGACCGTAACCTCCCCAAAGTGACGCGTGTGGCTAATGGTGCAGCTTACGCCGCAAGCTATCAATTGGTGTTAAGAGGGTAAAGCTCCTTGGTACCCAAATCAGACGGAAGGACACGTGGACGTCCGCCCAGGACCGTCACGGCCTCCGCCCCGGCGCGGCGTCCGGCGTCCAGCGCGGCCTCGTCCCCGGCCCCGCTCAGCAGGGCCGTGAGCAGCCCGGCGGCGAACGCGTCCCCCGCCCCAATGGAGTCAACCACTTCGGTGGTGAGCGCGGGAACCCGAGCGGCCAACTTTCCGTCCCTGGCCATCAACGCGCCGCGGGATCCGAGCTTCACCGCCGCCGCGCCGTAGCGGAGGCTCAGGCTCTCGGCCGCCCCCTCGGCGGTGGCCTCGCCGGTGAGCAGCAGTGCCTCGTCCAGGTTGGGGATGATCAGCTGGGCGGTCAGGGTCTCCTGGACGAACCGCTCGACGCCGAACGAGCGCAGGAAACCGGTCGAGGCCGGGTCCACGCTGATCGAGACGCCGCGCCGGGACGCCTCGGCCATGGCGAGCCGGGAAAGCTGGAGCCCCGGCTCGGCGAACAGCGTGTACCCGGACAGGTGGAGATGACCCACCCCGTCGAGCAGGCTCTCGTCCCAGTCGCCCGTGCCGATGTGCCCGCCCGCGCCCCTGTTGGTGAGCATGGATCGCTCCCCGGTCACGTCGACCATGGCGATCACCACCGCGGTGGGCCGGTCGGGGTCGACCCGCAGGTGCGGCCGTACCCCGAATCGCCGTAGCTCGGCGGCGTGCCAGTCGGCGGTGTCGAAGCCGGCCCGGGTCAGGATCCGCACGTCGGCGCCCAGCCGGGCGGCCCAGGAGGCCGTGTTCGCCCCCGACCCTCCGGGGCGCAGCACGATGTCGGCGACGGTGTCCGTCCCGACGGCCAGGCCGCTCCTGGCGGACCCACCGTGAAGTGCGACGACGTCGGTCACCACGTCGCCGATGACCAGCAGACCCGTTCCGGCCACGGTGTCCTCAGTCTCCCCGGCTCCAGGAGGCCGCGATCTGCCCGGCGACGCGGGCGTTGCCCCGCACCGCGGCCAGGTTCGCCTCGAGCGAGGCGCCGTCGGTGCCGCGCACCAGGTAGCCCAGCAGGAACGGGGTGATGGCCTGACCGGTGATCTGCCGCCGCTCCGCCTCGGCGAGGGCCCCGGCGAGGACCCGGTCGTGCAGCTCGGGGTCGAGCTGTTCGGGCAGCGGCACCGGGTTGGCGACGATCAGCGCGGTCTCCGGGCCGCCGAGCGCGTCCTGGGCCCGCATGATGCCCGCGGCCTCGTCCGGGGTCTCGATCCGCCAGTCGACCGGCTCACCCGAGGAGTGCAGGTAGAAGCCGGGGAACTCGTCGGTGCGGAACCCCGCGATCGTGACGCCGCGCGTCTCCAGCCGCTGCAGGGTGGCCGGGACGTCCAGGATCGACTTCACGCCCGCGCAGACCACGGTGATGCGGGTCCGGCTCAGCATGTCGAGGTCGGCCGACTCGTCCTGGCTCTCGGTCCACCCGCGGTGCACGCCGCCGAGACCGCCGGTGGCGAAGATCCGGATGCCCGCCCTGGCGGCCAGGAACGAGGTGGCGGAGACCGTGGTCGCCCCGCTCGCCCCGAGCGCGGCGGCGGCGGGCAGGTCGCGGAAGCCCAGCTTGCGCAGCCCCCGCTCACCGGCGACGCGCTCCAGCTCGCTCTTGTCGAGGCCGATGCGCGCCACGCCGTCCAGCACCGCGATCGTCGCGGGCACCGCCCCGGCCTCCCGGACGATCTGCTCCAGCTCCACCGCGACCTCGAGGTTGCGGGGCTGGGGCAGGCCGTGGGAGATGATCGTGGACTCCAGCGCCACGATCGGGGCGCCCTGCTCCAGCGCCTCGGCCACCTCGCTGGAGGGGCGGAGCATGCCGGAGAGGGACTGTCGGGTGGTACGCATGAGCTGGTTCTGTCTCCTTGTCCGAGGTCGTAATCATTGCTTGCTTTTGGAACGGTGTAAACGACACCGTCTTCCCCAAAAAGAGCACGTTACGGCGGTTGCGGGGAGACGTCCACTTAAAGATCAGCCAATGACCAGCACTCCGAACAGTGAGATCCCGCCGATGATGACCGTGGCGATCCCGCCCAGGAGCAGCGAACGCCCACCCCGCACGAGCCTCCGCAGGTCGACACCGGTGCCCAGGGCGAAGAGCGCCGCCGCGAGCAGCACCGCCGTCAGATCGGGGACCACCCGGGTGATCCCGGCCGGCACCACGCCCAGGCTCCGCGCCGCCACGGCCGCGACGAACCCGGCGACGAACAGCGGCACCACCGGCGGGCGTCGCGCCGCCCGCCCGGCCTCGGGACGTTCCGCCGCGGTACGGCGCGGGAAGGCCGCGGCACGGCGCAGGGAGACGGAGGTGAGCCCGACGATCGGGGCGAGCAGGACGACCCGGGCCAGCTTGACGGCCACCGCGCTCACCAGCACCCCCGCCCCGGCCGCCGCGCCGATCGCCGCCACCTGCGCGACCTCGTGGACCGAGGCCCCGGCCCACAGGCCCAGCTGGTGCGGGGTCAGCCCCAGCGCCCCCGCGAGCAGGGGCAGCGTGACGATCGAGACGCTGCCGTACAGGACGACCACGCTCACCGCGGCCGCCACGTCGTCGTCGTCGCTCTCCGCGACCTCGTGCATGGCGGCCACGGCCGCGGCCCCGCAGACGGACACGCCGGTCGCGATCAGCAGGGACCTGCGCGGGCTCACCCCGACGCGGCCTCCGATCCACCGCGTCGCGGCGAACGTGACGCCGGTCCCCACGGCGACCACCGCCAGCGCCCGCCAGCCGAGCGCCAGCAGTTCCGGCAGCGCGATCTGCAGGCCGAGCAGCACGATCGCCAGGCGCAGCACCCGGCGGGCGGCGAACCCGAGCCCGGGGGCCAGCGACCGGTGCAGGCCGCCGAGGTTGGTGAGCGCGACCCCGAGGACCACCGCGACCACGGCGGCGCTCACCCCGGGAACGACCCTGGTCGCGGCCGTCGCCAGGACCACCGCGACGGCCGCGGCCCCGAGCCCCGGCGCGAGCGCTCCGAGTGCCGCGAGCACTCCGGGTCTCGGTGCCGGCGCCGGTCGTACGGGTGCCTGAGGAGTGCGCGCGGCGGAGCCGGGAGAACGCGTGAGCGGGGAGGGGGAGGCGGGCATCCCCCGAGTGTCGGCGCGGCGCGCGGAGGCCGGTAGCCATCACCTCCCTGGAAGGTCATAGCCTGGCGCTATGAGCGAGCTGCCCGACCTCGAATCCCTGCGCCTGCTCGTCGACGTGGAACGCCTGGGCAGCCTCGGCCAGGCGGCCCGGGCCGCGGGCGTCGCGCAGCCGTCGGTGAGCAAGCGCATCTCGCTGCTGGAACGCCGCCTCGGGCTGCCACTGCTGGAACGCACCCCGCGCGGGTCCACCCTCACCCCGCAGGGCGTGATGGTCTCGGCCTGGGCCGCGCAGGTGCTGGCGGCGGCGGAGGAGCTCATGCGGGGGGCGGAGGCGGTACGGCACGGCCGGGCCGCGCACCTGCACATCGCCGCCAGCATGACGGTGGCCGAGTACCTGCTGCCGCGCTGGCTGGGGGAGCTCCAGGACCGCGAGCCCCAGGTCCAGGTCGGCCTGGACGTGCAGAACTCGGCCGAGGTGGCGAGGCTGATCGGCGGGAAGATCGAGCTGGGGTTCGTGGAGGGGCCCTCGGTCCCGGCCGGGCTGGTGTCGCGGGTGGTGGCCACCGACAGGCTCGTGGTGGTGGTCGCGCCGGGGCACCCGTGGGCGCGCCGCCGCACCCCGCTGCTCGCCGCCGAACTGGCCGCCACCCCGCTGGTCGTCCGCGAGCGGGGGTCGGGCACCCGCGAGACGCTGGACCTCGCGCTCACCGGCCACGACGTCGCCGCCCCGAAGCTGGAGCTCGGTTCCAACGCCGCGGTCAAGGGCGCCGCCCGTGAGGGCGCCGCCCCCGCCGTGCTCAGCGGTTACGCGGTGGAGGCCGAGCTGGCCACCGGCCGCCTGGTCGAGGTGCCCACGAGGGACATCGACCTCACGCGCCGGCTGCGGGCGGTCTGGCGCGAGGGCCGTGCCCCCACCGGCCCCGCCGCCACCCTCCTCACGATCACCCTCTCCGCCGCCCGCGAGGGGCGGTGATCCGGGCGGTCGCGCGGTGCGGTCGGGGGCGCGTGCGGCTGCCGGCGGGTGTGCCGGCGGGTAGGGCGGCGGGGCGTGTGCGGTTGCCGGCGGGTGGGGGCGGTGGAGCGCGTGCGGCTGCGCTTATGGCCGCCAGTACGGCGATATTTCGGGAATTCGGGATATGGTGAGGCACATGGTGATGGTCGAGACGCCGAGCGTGCTCTGTCCCGAGCCGCACTGGCAGACGGGTCTCTGACGGCCGCGGTCCCGGCCCCGCGTCCCCTCACCTCCCCTCATCGGGAAGACCTCACCTCACCGGGAAGTCTCGTGCTCCGCTCTCGCTACGAAGCCGTGATCGTCGGAGGCGGCCACAACGGCCTGGTCGCCGCCGCCTACCTCGCCCGCGCCGGACGGCGCGTCCTCGTCCTGGAACGCCTCGGTCACGTCGGCGGGCTCGCCGTGTCGGCGCGGGCGTTCCCCGGGGTCGACGCCCGGCTCTCGCGCTACTCGTACCTGGTCAGCCTGCTGCCCTCGAAGGTCGTCGCCGACCTGGGCCTCAAGATCGCACTGCGCCGCCGCCGGTACGCCTCGTACACGCCGGTGGGGGAGACCGGGCTGCTGGTCGACAACGGCGACGCCGCGCGGACCGCGGCGTCCTTCGCCGGGGTCACCGGGGGCGACGGCGAGCTGGAGGCGTGGCGGCGCTTCTACGGGATGACCGCCGACGTGGCCGAGCGGGTCGCGCCGACGCTGCTGGAACCCCTCGCCGACCGGGCGGCGATGCGGAACCTCGTCGGCGAGGAGGCCTGGCGCGACCTGTTCGAGCGGCCGGTCGGCGAGGTGGTGGACGAGCGGTTCGCCGACGACACCGTGCGCGGCGTGGTCCTCACCGACGCCCTCATCGGCACCTTCGCCGACCCCTCGGACCCCGGCCTGCTGGCCAACCGCTGCCTCCTCTACCACGTGATCGGCGACGGGACCGGCGACTGGAACGTCCCCGTCGGCGGCATGGGCGCGGTGTCCGGCGCGCTCGCCGGCGCCGCCCGCGCCGCAGGGGCGGAGATCCTGACCGGCGCCGAGGTCCTCGCGGTCGACCCCTCGGGCGAGGTCGCCTTCCGCGACGCGGACGGGGAGCACACGGTGACGGGCGAGCGGATCCTGGCCAACGTGCCGCCCGCCGTGCTCGCCCGGCTGCTCGGAGGGGCCGGGCCCGTCCCGGAGGGGGCCCAGCTCAAGGTCAACATGGTGCTCTCGAGGCTGCCGCGCCTGCGCGACCCCGGCGTGGACCCCGCGGCGGCGTTCAGCGGCACGTTCCACATCAACGAGGGCCGCGACCAGCTCGCCCGCGCGTACGCGGAGGCGTCGGCCGGGCGGATCCCCTCGCTGCCCCCGGCCGAGGTCTACTGCCACTCGCTGACCGACCCCTCCATCCTCGGCCCGGAACTGCGCGAGGCCGGAGCCCACACGATGACGCTGTTCGGCCTGCACATGCCCGCCAGGCTGTTCCGGGAGGACCCGGCGGGGGCGCACGAGGCCGCGCTGCGCGCCACGCTCGCCTCGATGAACGCGGTGCTCGCCGAGCCCGTCGAGGACTGCCTGCTGCGCGCCCCCGACGGCAGGCCCTGCCTGGAGGCGAAGACCCCGGTCGACCTGGAGACCGAGGCGGGCCTGCCCGGCGGGCACATCTTCCACCGCGACCTGTCCTGGCCGTACGGGGAGCCGGGGCGGTGGGGGGTGGAGACCGCCTTCGAGCGCGTCCTGCTCTGCGGCGCGGGCGCCCGGCGCGGCGGCGGCGTCAGCGGCATCCCCGGCCACAACGCCGCCATGGCGCTGCTCGCCTGAGACGTTCATCCGGCTCTCATGATGGGCGTCTACCGTGGAGGCCATGGCCGAGGGTGAGGCGGCGCGGGTGCTGGTCGTGGACGACGAGCCCGCGCTCAGGGAGGCGTTGCAGAGCAGCCTGGAGTTCGAGGGCTACCGGGTCGGCCTGGCCTCGGACGGCCGGGCGGCGCTGGAGGCGATCGACCGGGAGCCGTACGAGCTGGTCCTGCTCGACGTCATGATGCCCCGGCTGGACGGGCTGACCGCCTGCCGCAGGCTCAGGGCGGCGGGCAACCACCTGCCGGTGCTCATGCTCACCGCCCGCGACGCCGTGGGCGACCGGGTGTCGGGCCTGGACGCGGGGGCCGACGACTACCTGGTCAAGCCGTTCGAGCTGGACGAGCTGCTGGCGCGCGTCAGGGCGCTGCTGCGGCGCGGCGCCCTGAGCGCGCCCGCGGCCGAGGACGACGCGGTCCTGACTTTCGGCGACCTGCGGATGGACGTCGCCGGCCGCGAGGTCACCCGGGCCGGCGAGCCGCTGGAGCTGACCCGCACCGAGTACCTGCTGCTGGAGCTGCTCATGGTCCACCCCCGCCAGGTGCTCACCCGCGAGCAGATCCTCGGCGAGGTGTGGGGCTTCGACTTCGAGCCGTCCTCCAACTCCCTCGACGTCTACGTCATGTACCTGCGCCGCAAGACCGAGATCGGCGGGCGCCCCCGGCTGATCCACACCGTCCGGGGCGTCGGCTACGTGCTGCGGGCCTCCGCGTGAACGGTCGCCGCTCCCTGCGCTCCCGGCTGACCCTGCTGGTGGCGGCGGCCGTGGCGCTGGCGATCGCGGTGTGCGCGGCGCTGTGCTGGTTCGTCGTGCGGGCCGAGCTGCTGCGGCAGGTGGACGGTTCGCTGGAGGGACGGCCGCAGGGCATGGAGTGGATCGGGCCGTACTGTCCGGGGGGGCCGCGAGGGCAGGGAGTCCCGGGGGTCCCGGGAGACCGGGGAGAGATCGCCGGTCGCAGGCTGCCGTCCCGCCTGCCGCCCATCCAGCTGGTCTACGCCGACGGCGGGAGGTGCGTGGCGGGTTCCACCCCCGTCAGGGTCACCCCGGCGGACCTGGCCCTGACCCACGGCCCCCTGGGCGGGCGGGCGTTGAGGAACGGCGTGACCGACGGGGGCGAGGAGGTCCGGGTGATGACGAGGAACGTCCGCCCGGGTCTCGCGGTCATGGAGTCCCGGTCCCTGGAGGAGGTCCGCTCCACCCTCGCCGCGCTCGCCTGGATCCTCGCGGGGGTCACCGCGCTCGGCGTGCTCGGCGCCGCCTCCGCCGGGCTGCTCGTCTCCCGTACGGCGCTGCGTCCCGTCGGCCGCCTGACCGAGGCCGTCGAGTACGTCGCCAGGACCGAGGACCTCGACACCAGGATCCCGGTCGAGGGCACCGACGAGATCGCCAGGCTCGGCGTCTCCTTCAACGCGATGACCACCGCGCTGGCCGGGTCCCGCGAGCGCCAGCGACGGCTGATCGCCGACGCGGGGCACGAGCTGCGCACCCCGCTCACCAGCCTGCGCACCAACATCGACCTGCTGCTGCGCAGCGAGAACGCCGGACGCCCCCTCGACGCCGCTCCCAAGCGCAGGCTGCTGGCCAACCTCAAGGCCCAGTTCGAGGAGATGTCCACGCTCGTCGGGGACCTGCTCCAGCTCTCGCGCTCGGAGGACGAGCACGAGCCGCACGTCGAGGTCGCCTTCCACGACGCCGTCGAGGCGGCCGTGCGCAGGGCCCGGCTGCGCGCCCCCGACACCGCGGTCGAGGTGGAGCTGAGTCCCTGGTACCTGCGCGGCGACCAGGCCGCCCTGGAGCGGGCCGTGGTGAACCTGCTGGACAACGCGGTGAAGTTCTCGGCGGACCGGGCCGATCCGGTGAGCGTGCGGCTGCGTGACGGCGAGCTGACTGTCAGGGACCACGGCCCCGGCATCCCGGAGGAGGAGCTGCCGTACGTGTTCGACCGGTTCTGGCGGTCGTCCTCGGCCCGCAGCATGCCCGGCTCGGGACTGGGGCTGGCCATCGTGGCCAAGGCCGTGCGCGACGCCGGGGGAGAGGTGAACCTGGAGAACGCCGCCGGGGGTGGCACCCTCGCCCGCCTCCGCCTGCCCGGCTCTCCCACCCGGTCCCCCGCCGCGGGCGCGTGAGCCGCTCGTACGGTGACCGGATACGGCCGGTGAGACCGGGGCGAAACTATTGACTGATTGGCCAATCAGGAGTAGTGGGGCGGTGACCCCACGCTGCTGTAGTCTTGCGCCGTGCACAGCGGAGGAGGAGCGCGCAGCAGCCGCGCCGACCAGGCCGACCAGCGCCGAGCGGAGCTCCTTGAAGCCGCCAGGCGGGTCGTGCTGGAGCGCGGGCTGGCCAGCACCCGCGTCGCCGACATCGCCAGGGCGACGAACGTGAGCGGTGGGCTGATCCACTACCATTTCGCCACCAAGGACGATCTCATCACCGAGATGCTCCGCAGCACCAGCGACTCCGAGATCCAGCGGCTGAAGGAGATCGTCGCGGGCCCCGGCACCGCCGTCCAGCTCCTCGACCGGGTCCTGCGCTTCTACATCCCGGCCTCCCGCTCCGACCAGAGCTGGATCCTCTGGGTCGACGCCTGGGCCGTCGGGGTGCGCGAGGAGCACGTCCGCACCATCCTGCTGGAGCTGGAGGGCGCCTGGATCGAGATTCTCAGCCAGGTGATCTCCGACGGCGTTGCCTCGGGCGAGTTCACCTGCGACGACCCCCTGGGCTCGGCCGAGCGGATCGACGGCATGCTCGACGGTCTCGTGGTCCGGTACACCCTGCACACCGGCAACATGTCGCGGAGCAGGATGCTCCACCACGCCCGGGTCGCCGCCGCCCGAGAGGTCGGCCTCGCCCTCTCCGACTTCCCCGACGCGCCGGCCGAGTCCTCCTAGGACCCGCGTCGAGGCCGGTCACGGCGACGAGGACCGTGGCCTCGCGGCCCTAGCCGAGGGATTCGGCTGCCTTGGACATCGGACCTCCCGCGTCACCGGTGTTGAGCGTGCCGGCGGGCTCCACGAGCAGGATGGCCGTCTCCTCCTCGGCCACCGGGCAGTGCTCGACACCGCGGGGCACCACGTACAGTTCGCCGGGCCCGAGGACGACGTCCCCCTCTCCGAGCCGGATGGTGAGCCGGCCGCTGATGACCAGGAACAGCTCGTCGGTCTCCGGGTGGGTGTGCCAGACGAACTCCCCCTTGAGCTTGGCGAGCTTGATCTCGTAGTCGTTGAGGTCGGCGATCTTCTTCTGCGTCCACAACTCGCCGAACCGGTCCAGCGCGCGGACGATGTTGACGGGATCCAGGGAAACGGACAACTCGCTGCCACCTTTCGAACAGGACCGCCCCGGCCGGGGCGGTGGCCGATGTGACGAGCGTGGCCCACGCGCAGGCCGTCCGTCTTGTACGTTTCTGGCATGACCGCCCGCCGACCGCCGCCGACGATCAGGGCGTGGCGGCCGCCTGTCGCCGGCATCGCCGAGGTCTTCCACGCGCACTTCACCGACCACGCCTACCCGGCCCATACGCACGACACGTGGGATCTCATGATCCTCGATGCCGGGGCGGTCGACTTCGGGCTGGATCGTCACCGGCACGGCGCCGCCGACCCCGCCGCCGCCGTCGTGCTCCTGCCGCCGGGTGTCCCGCACGACGGCAGGACCGTCACCCCCGCCGGCTTCCGCAAGAAAGTCCTCTACCTGGACACCGGCGTGCTTCCGGAACACCTGACAGGCAGGGCGGTGGACGCTCCGATCGTCGCCGATCCGCTCCTGCGTCACCGCATCCACCGGCTGCACGCCGCCCTCGGCCGGCCGGGGGAGGAGTTCGAGGCCGGATCACGCCTGTCGTTCGTCGCGGAGCGGCTGCGGTTCCATCTCGAGGCGTCGCGGCCTCGCACACCCGGCCGTGAGGCGCACCGCCTGGCCGCCGGGCTGCGTGAACTGCTGGACGCGCGCGTCCGGGAGGGCCTGTCACTGCAGGAGGCCGCCGCCGTCCTGCACGCTCACCCGACCCACCTGATCCGGTGCTTCAAGCAGACCTACGGCCTGCCGCCGCACGCCTACCTCACGGGCAGACGCGTCGAACACGCGCGCCGGGCCCTGCTGAGCGGCCGGCGGCCGGCCGAGGTGGCCACGAGCGTGGGCTTCCACGACCAGGCGCACCTGACCCGGCACTTCACCCGGCACGTCGGCACCACACCCGCCCGTTACACCACGCGGACCTGAGAGGAGGGAAGCCTCGTCCGGCTTCCGGCCGTCGCGGCGTGTCCGGGCGGTCAGGCCCGGGGGGTGGGCAGGGCGGCGAGCAGGAAGGCCAGCCGGGCCGCGGCGTCGTCGATGTTCTCGCTGCTGCCGAGCCGGTAACCCCACGACGTGATGAAGCCGCCGTCCGGGGAGCAGGTCACGGTCTCGGCCAGGGTGCTGCTGAAGCGGTTGCGGACGTAGACGTAGGCGGGATCGCCGAACGAGATCCGTTGCACGGAAAGGTCGGCGTGCAGTCGTATCGCGGCAACGAGTCTCTCGAGACAAGACAGCGTGTCCAGCATCGTGCGTCACCTCCGTCTCGACAGAGAATTGCACGATCTTGGGATGCTAATCAAGCAATTGCGGTGTTTGGTCGGCTGATTGTCCGGAGAAATCGCTGAGTACTCGGACGATCACCGATCTGGCGCCCTCCCTGAAGGCCGCGACCTCGCAGAGTTCCTCGAAGGTGCGCGCGTAGAAGGCGACGTCCTCCGGGTCGCGCAGCAGCAGGTCCCTCGTCCTGGTCGGCACCGCCACGTGGTCGTCGTCGTACATCCAGAAGCCGTTGAGCAGCGCCGAGGGCAGGGACGCCTCGAAGGGGATCACGCCGAACTCCACGTTCGGCAGCGCCGTCACCGCCAGCAACCGGTCGAGCTGCCCGCGCATCACGTCCAGCGGGGCGAGCCGGTGGCGCAGCGCCGCCTCCGGCATGACGAACCTGAACCGCTTGCTCTGGTCGTAGAGGATGTCCTGGCGCTGCATGCGCACCCGGATGGCCGCGTCGATCTCGTCGGGCGCCTGGTAGAGGCGCTTGATCCGGGTGAAGATGCTCCTGGCGTACTCGGTGGTCTGCAGCAGCCCGATGATCACGCCGGGCTCGAACACCCGTAGCTGGGTAGTCCGCGCCTCCACGTCGCGGATGTCCTCCTGGAGCGCCGCCAGCCCGCTGCGGTGCCGCTGCCGCCAGGAGTCCTGGCGGCCCAGGAGGCTCGCGGCCTGCTCCACCAGCTCCCCGGCGATCTCGGGGGAGGCGTCCACGGCCTGCGCCCACCGGGTGACGTCGTCCTCGGTCGCGGTCTGGCGGGCGTTCTCGATCCGGGAGACCTTGGACGCCTGCCATCTCAACCGCTCGGCCAGCTCCTTGCCCGACAGGTGGGCGGCCTCACGCAGGTGCCGTAGCCGCACCCCGAGTTCGGTTCTGGCCTGCTGGAACCCGGTCACACGATCTCCTCGGCCGTTCGCGCGAGCCGGATGGCGCGGCCGCCGTCCGCCTGTGCTCCCAGCGTGCCCACGTCACCTCCCGCATGGTGCGCACGACGCTAGACCCGAGAATGTGGATCAAGCCAGAGAGCACTCCTAATCGTGACCAACATTTACAGAAAGTACTCGGCGCGCGATGTCCACGAGAAGCTCGCGCGGTACCTCGACGGCGGTTTCGCCGTCCAGGACGTGGCGCAGATCGGCCAGCGCCGCCGCGTCGGTCACCCGGAGGCCCTGCACCACGATGGTCCCGCGGTCGGTCTCGTAGAGGGAGGGACAGGCCCCCGCCTCGGAGGTGGAGCCAAGAAACCGGAGACGCATGACTGAATCCTTCCCCGAACCACATTCTTGAAGCAATTGCGAGCAATCCTGGGGCGCGAAAGGTTGCATGAAGGTTTCAAGGGGGCGGACCGGTGCCGGAGCAGGGGGCAGGGGGTGCTGAGGCGCAGGCCGGGAACAACCCGGCGGACCTGATGGGCGAGGTGTTCCCGCGACGGAGGACGCCCGGGCGGCGCCCCTACGCCGGGGCCGGAGTCTGGGCGGTTCCCGTGCGGGAGGCCCGCTCGATCGTGTCGACGAGCCGGTGCCGCCGCAGCGCGTGGTCGAAGCCGGGCACGGTGTGCGTGCCCTCGCGCAGATCCCGGGCGAAGCGCGCGTACACCTGGGCCACGCCCTGCGCCGTCGCGGGCAGGTCGCGCGGGACCGGATGGAAGAGGCTGTCGGGCAGGGCGATGTCGGCGAGCGCCTGGGCGTCGCCCCGGCCTCCCCGCAGTCGCAGGTCCAGCGCCTGGAGGTTGCCGTTGACGCCGGGCGCGGTCAGGACGAGGTCGCCGTCGGTGCCGTTGATCTCCCAGTGGAAGTTGTCGCCGCGGGAGACGCCGCCCCGGTAGAACAGCGAGAGGGCGGCACCGCCGCGGAAGGTGCCCGTGACGGACACCTGGTCGGCCACCGTCACCGGGATGGTGGAGCCGTCGTCGATCACCTGTGCTTGCGTGAGGCTGGTGACCAGGTTGGCCGAGACGGTCGTGAGCTCGCCGAGCACGGCGTTCACCGCCTCCAGGGCGTGCAGCGCCGACGCGGTCAGGGGCGTCGCGCCGGCGGCGGCGTCGTAGAGGTAGGCGTGCGCACGGTCGGTCACGGGGCCCCAGGCCAGGCCCGATCCGACCAGTGTCGTGCCGAGCACCTTCCCGACGTAGCCGTCCGCGACCAGGTCACGGGTGTGGCGGATCGCCGGAAGGAAGCCGCCCTGCAGCCCGATCACCGTGCGGACCCCCGCGGCCTCGGCCCGGGTGGCCAGGTCGGCCGCCTCGTCGGTGCCGACGCCGAGGGGCCACTCGCTGTAGACCATCTTCCCCGCCGCCAGCGCCGCGGAGATCAGCGCGTGGTGGTGGGGCACCTTGACCGACACCACCACCAGATCCACTCCGGGGTGGGCGATCAGGTCCGCGGGGTCGTCGAAGGCCGCCGGGACGTCGAACTCCTTGGCGGCCAGGTCGGCGGACGTGCGGCGTGACGTGCTGATGGCGCGCAACTCGTAGCCCGGGAGGGCCTTGAGCGCGGGAACGTGGCTGATGGCGGCCCAGCCGCCGGTGCTCGCCCCGATGATGCCGACGCCGATGTTCATGATGCTCCTAGGGTGATGCCCGGCCGCCTGTGGCGAACGGGGTGTGCCGATGTCGTCTCTTCCTGTCCACCGACGGCGAATATCTTGAATGATCGTTACAGATTCGGGCCGTGAAAACATCAGTCGAGGCAGCCCAGGGCCGCCTCCACGACGCTCATCAGGTACCGGCGGTCGGGGTTGATCGCCCCCGTGACACGTAACCCGTGGATGAGGGTCATGAGGAACCTCGCCGAGTCGCGGGGATCACGGACGCCGACCGGCTCACCGCGGTTCTGGGCCGCTCTGATCGCCTCGGTCAGCTCGTCCTCCAGCAGCGAGGTCGTCGCCCCCACCCGCGCGGACACCTCGGGGTCGTGGCACAGCCGCTCGGTCGCGGCGCTGACGATCAGGCAGGTCTGCTCACGCCCGTCCCGCAGGATGGTCTCCACCAGGTCGACCAGGATGTCGCGGATCAGCTCCCGTGCCGGGGTGCCGCTGCGCAGCAGATCGACCAGGGGGAGCGCGTACCGCTCCCGGTAGCGGTCCAGCACCGCCTGATACACGCCCTCCTTGCTGCCGAACGCCGCGTAGAGGGAGCCGCGGCCCACCCCGGTGGCGTCGACCAGGTCCTGCACCGAGGTGCCCTCGTAGCCCTTGTGCCGGAAGACGAACATCGCCGCTTCCAGCGCGGCCTCCGTGTCGAACTCCCTCACCCGTGCCATGTCGTCCAAGCTAGCCTTATCTGGAACGAGCAGTCAAGTTTTCCCCGCTCGTGCGGGCACCGCCCGCGCCTCGGCCGTCGACCACGGCATCGTCCCGCCGGGCCGCGGCCGGGCGCCGGCCGGGAGCGCCGACGCCGATTCCATCGCATGTCACATGAACGTCCGGGCGCGGGCGAACAGGTTCAGCGTGGTGGCGTGGAGCAGGTCCCCGATCTCCTTGGGAGCCTTGCCCGCGCAGGCGCGGGCGTGCGTGCCCTCCAGGACGATGCCGAGCTTGAAGCAGGCCATCACCGCGTACCAGTCGACGGCCGACAGATCCCGGTCGGACAGGGCCGCGTAGCAGTTGACGAGCTCGGCGGCCGTGGCCAGCCCGGTGACCCCGCCGGAGATCACCCCCACGCCGTCGGGGGCCGGCCAGGTGGCCAGCAGCCATCCCAGGTCCAGCAGCGGGTCGCCCACCGTGCACATCTCCCAGTCGACGATCGCGGCCACCCGGGGCCCGTCGCAGGCGAACATGAGGTTGGCCAGGTGGTAGTCGCCGTGCATGATCCCCGGGGTGAACTCCTTCGGCCGGTTGCGCTCCAGCCAGCCCGCGGTCTCCGCCAGCCCCGGGATGTCGGGTCCCGGATATCCCTCCAGGGCTCCGTAGCCGTCCAGCTCGCCCATCCAGCGGGGCACCTGCCGCTCCAGGAACCCCTCGGGGCGGCCGAACCCGTCGAGCGCGCCGTGGTCCACCCGCCCGAGGTCGGCCAGCGCCGAGGCCGCCTCCAGTCCCATCCGGTGCCGGATCGCGGGGTCGCCGGCGTGCGGCTCGGGCAGCTCGACGGTGGCGTTGAACCCCCGGACCGGCTCCATCAGGTAGAAGACCGCGCCCATGACGCTCTCGTCGGTGCAGGCCGCGACCAGGCGCGGCGCCGCCACCGGCGTGTCGCGCAGGACCGCGAGCACCCTCGCCTCCCGGCGGAGCACCTCGTTGCTCCTGGCGCGCGGGTGCAACGGCGGCCTGCGCAGCACGTACGACGCCCCGCCCCGCTCGAAGCGCACCATGACGTTCTGCGTCCCGCCCGTCACCGGCGCGACCCGCTCGAACGGCCCTTCCGGCAGCCCCCGCGCGTCCATCCACGCACCGAGCACGTCGAAGTCGATCGCGGTGACGTCGATGTGCGTGGACGTCATGCGCCCTCCTTGACCGAATGATGTTCTAGGTGGGGCGAATCTATGATTCCCGTTCGCGACGGTCAATAGTCTCCCGCTCCGGCGGGAACGGCGTCCGCGTCGGCGGAGGCGGCGCCCGCGCCGCGAGAACCCGTTTCCGGACATCGGGTGGGCTTTTCCGGCTCGTCGCCCACGTGCTCGCGGCGCACCGGCCGGGTGATGACCCGCCCGGCGGGCCGTGGTCAGCCGGCCGTGGCCAGGGCGGACAGTTCGCGCCACTCACGCATGGGGAGCGCCGCGGGGGTGGCGGTCAGGACCTGCAGGCACACGTGGTCCGCGCCCGCGTCCAGGTGGGCCCGGACGCGCCCGGCGATGACGTCGGCGTCCCCGTAGGCGACGATCGCGTCGACCAGGCGGTCGCTCCCGCCGTCCGCCAGGTCGTCGTCGCCGAAGCCCAGCCTGCGCAGGCTGGCGATCTGGTGGGCGGCCATGCCGATGTAGGGACCCAGGTGTCCTCTGGCGACCTCGCGGGCCCTCGTGAGGTCGGTGTCCAGCACGACGGCCTGCTCGACCGCGAGGAAGGCGCCGGGACCCATGATCTCCCTCGCCCGGTGGGTGTGCTCCACCGGCACGAAGTAGGGGTGGGCGCCGAGGGTCCGCTCGGCGGCCAGGGCGAGCATCCGCGGCCCGAGCGCGGCGAGGACGCGTCGCGGGGGCGTCCTCGGCGCGGGGGAGCCCAGCGGGATGGCGTCCATCGCGTCAAGGTAGGCGCCCGTCGTGCTCTCGGTGCCCCTGGCGGGTCTGCGCGGATGAGGCGACCCCTCCCCGGCGAGACGGAGGATCGATGCGAGCGCCGTCGTGGCGGCGGACCGGAGTCGCGCCGGCGAGTCAGAGGAGGCGTCGCGGGATGTCGGCTCAGAGGAGGCGTCGCGGGATGTCGGCTCAGAGGAGGCGTCGCGGGATGTCGGCGAGCCCGGCGCGGAGTTCCTCCCCGAGGGCCTTGGCCTGGGCGTCGAGACGGGGACTCGCGGCCACGCCCCGGCCGAGAAGGCCGTGCACGACGAAGTTGAGGGCGAGCAGGTTGGGCAGCTCGAAGCGCTCGACCTTCAGGCCGGCGGTGAACGGCAGGAGTCCCGCCAGGCGTTCGACCGTCAGGTAGCCCTCCAGCCACCCGAACTGCTCCGCCGTACGGACCCAGACCCCCAGGTTGGCGTTGCCGCCCTTGTCCCCCGAGCGGGCGCCCACGATCGCGCCCAGCGCGACCCGCGCGGTCTCACCGTCGCCGCGCTCGTCGTGCGGGGCGGTGTCGGCGTCTGTGTCGGTGTCGGTGTCGCCCCCGTGGCCCGCGGTCTCGCCGCCGCTCGCCACCCGCGCGGTCGTCACATCCGGTGTGCCGGACACTTCGGACAGGTCACGTGCGCCGGGTGCGCCGCCTGTGCCGGGTACGGCGGCGAGCTCGCGGCCGTCGAGCCAGACGCGGGCCCGCACCGTCTCCGCCGGGACGAGCGTGGGCCAGTAGACCCCGTACGGCGAGGCGTCTCCGGGCGGGGTGAGGCCGTAGAAGCCGGGATAGCTCGCCAGGCCGGTCTCGACCACGGCCGAGGAGAAGGCGCGCCCCGCCCTCCGCCGGTCGGCGTCCATCACGGTGACGCGCAGCAGGGCGGTCCCGGCGAGCGGTGTGAGCTCCACGTGGACCTCGTCGAACGACTCCTTCGGCACCCGCGACCAGATGGCCTCCTCGGCCAGCCGGGCCTTGGCCTCGATGTCCAGGCCGGTCAGGACGAGCGTCATCGTGTTGCGGTAGCCCGCCAGGTAGTTGACGGCGACCTTGAGCGTGCCGGGAGGGGCCTCGCCGCGCACCCCCGAGACGCGGACCCGGTCGGGGCCCTCCTGCTCCAGCCGGATCGTGTCGAAGCGCGCGACCACGTCGGGCCCGAGGTAGCGGGGCGACCCGATCTCGTACAGCAGCTGCGCGGTGACCGTGCCCACCGAGACCAGCCCCCCGGTCCCCGGGTGCTTGGTGACCACGCTGGATCCGTCGGCCTCCAGCTCCACCAGCGGGAACCCGCAGCGCGCCGGGTCGGGCACCTCGCCGAAGAACGCGTAGTTGCCGCCGGTCGCCTGGCAGCCGCACTCGATGACGTGCCCGGCGACCACCGAACCGGCCAGCGCGTCGAGGTCGTCAGGGCCCCACCCGTACCGCCAGATTCCCGGCCCGGTGACCAGGGCGGCGTCCGTGACGCGGCCGGTCACCACCACGTCCGCCCCGGCCGACAGGGCGGCGGCGATCGGGCGGCCTCCCAGGTAGGCGTTGGCGGTCAGGGCGGGGGCGGGCAGCGGCTCGCCGGTGTCCGCGTTGGGGGCGCCGCCCAGGTCGTGGCCGGTCAGGTCGTCGCCGGCGACGTGGGCGACCCTCACCGGCAGCCCGAGGCGCCCGGCCAGCTCGCGTACGGCCTCGGCGCACCCGGCAGGATCCAGCCCGCCCGCGTTGGAGACGATCCTGACGCCCCGCTCCAGGCACGTCCCGAGGACCTCCTCCAGCTGCTTGAGGAAGGTCGGCGCGTAGCCGGGGCGGCCCTTCATCCGGTTCCCGGCCAGGATCAGCATGGTCAGCTCGGCGAGCCAGTCGCCGGTGAGCACGTCGATGGGGCCGCCCTCCACCATCTCCCTGGCGGCCGACAGCCGGTCACCGTAGAAGCCGGAGCAGTTGGCGACGCGCAGCATCAGCCCTCCTCGGGCCGGGACGCCACGGACGCCACGGACGCCACGGACGCCACGGACGCTTCGCCGCGCGCCCCCGCTTCGCCGTACGGCATCAGCTCGCCTCCGGCGCGGGGATCCACGACGCGGGCCGCTTCTCCATGAAGGCGGCGATCCCCTCCTGCCCCTCGGCGGAGGTGAACCGCCGCGCGGACAGCTCGGCCATCTGGCGCATGCCCTCCTCGACGCTCAGTCCGGGCACGGTCCGCACCAGCTGCTTGGTGAGGGCGAGAGCCTCGGGGCCGCCGCGCAGCAGCATGCCGGTGTAGTGGGCGACGGTCGCGTCCAGCTCCTCCTCGGGCACGGCGCGGGTGAGCAGCCCGATCTCCGCGGCGCGGGCGGCGTCGAACGTCTCACCGGTGAGCAGGTACTCGGCGGCGGCGCGCGGGTCGAGCCGCCGCAGCACGGTCACCGAGATCATCGCGGGCACCACGCCGAGCCGCACCTCGCTGAACGCGAACGACGCGGAGTCGGGGGCGATCGCGAAGTCGCACGCCGCCACCAGGCCGAGCCCCCCGGCCCGCGCCGTGCCGTTCAGCCTGCAGACGACCGGCTTCGGGCTCTCCCAGATCAGGCTCATGATCTCCGGGAACGACGCGGTCACCGGCGCCTCGTGCGCGCCGCCCGGCGCGACCCGCTGCTCCTTCAGGTCGGCGCCCGCGCAGAACACCGGCCCGGTCCCGGTGAGCACGATCACCCGGACGCTCTCCTCGGCCAGCGCCCAGTTGAGCCGGTCCTCCAGGTCGCCCAGCAGCCGCACCGACAGCGCGTTGCGGTTGCGGGGGGAGTCGAGGGTGATCGTCGCCACCCCGCCGGACACCTCCCTGCGCACCAGGCGTTCCACCGGCCAGCCCCCGTCGCTCTTCATCTCGGTCCTTCCGTCGTCGAGACCCCCTCCCGGCTCCCGGGAACCGGGGGAGGCGGTCACGTCTGCTCCTCGATCACGGCCAGCACGGCCCCCGCCTCGACCTGGCGGCCCGGCGTCACGTTCACCGCCGCCACCGTGCCCGGCGCGGGCGCGGCGATCCGGTGCTCCATCTTCATGGCCTCGAGCACCACGACCACCTGCCCCGCCCCGACGGTCTCGCCGGCCTTGACGTCGACCCGCAGCACCGTACCGGGCATGGGCGCCACCAGGGAGCCGGGCAGCACGTGTTCCACCGGTTCCGGCAGGCGGGGCAGCGGGGTGAGCCGTACGGAACCGAGGGGGGAGTCCACGTGCGTCACGTCGTCGTAGCGGGCGACGGCGAACCGGTGCCGCACGCCCGAGGTCTCCAGCACCACGAGCGAGGGCGTCGCACCGACCAGGACCGTATCGGGAAACCCCTCCGCCCGCAGGCCGTCCCTGGTGATCCGGTACGAGATCTCGGCCTCCGCGAAGGCGGCGCGCTGCGGCTGCGACACCACGTTGCGCCACCCGCTCGGCAGTCCCGCCTGCACGGTCGCCGCCGCCCGGTTGGCCGCCGCCCCCGCGAGCGCGGCGGCGAGGGCGGACAGGCGCGCGAGCTCCGGCCGTTCCCGGCCGGGCGCGGGGGACCCGGTGAGCCCGTGCTCCTCCAGGAAACCGGTGTGGGTGTCCCCGGCCAGGAACGCCGGGTGGCGCAGGACCTCGACCAGCAGGTCCCGGTTGGTGACGAGGCCGTGGATCCTCGCGCCCGCCAGCGCGGCGGCCAGCCTGCGCACGGCGTCGGGGCGGCTCGCGCCGTACGAGACGACCTTGGCGAGCATCGGGTCGTAGTGGACGCCGATCTCCGAGCCGTCCTCGACGCCGGAGTCCAGCCGCAGCCCGTGGCGCCCGCCGGGTACGGGCGCGAAGCGGGCGTCCACCCCGGGAACCTCGAAGCGGTGCAGGACGCCGCTCTGCGGAAGCCAGTCGCGGGCCGGGTCCTCGGCGTACAGGCGCACCTCGACGGCGTGCCCGGACGGTTCGGGCGGCGACGCGGGGAGCCGGGCGCCCTCGGCGATCCGCAGCTGCCACTCGACGAGGTCGACGCCGTGGACGCACTCGGTCACCGGGTGCTCCACCTGCAGGCGGGTGTTCATCTCCAGGAAGGCGACCGTCTCGTCCCTGACGAGGAACTCGACGGTCCCGGCGCCGACGTAGCCGATGGCCCGCGCGGCGGTGACCGCCGCGTCGAGGAGCCGCGCCCGCATCGCGGGGGAGATCGCCGGGGACGGGGTCTCCTCGACCACCTTCTGGTGCCGCCGCTGGATCGAGCACTCCCGCTCGCCCAGCGCCCACACCGTCCCGTGCCCGTCGGCCAGGATCTGCACCTCGATGTGCCGGGCGCCCTCCAGCAGGGGCTCGACGAACACCGTGCCGTCCCCGAACGCCGACGCCGCCTCCCGGCGCGCCGACTCGACCGCCTCGGGCAGGTCGTCGGTGAGCCGCACGACGCGCATCCCGCGCCCGCCGCCACCGGCCGACGCCTTCACCAGCAGGGGTACGGCCCATCCGGAGGCCGTCCCGCCCATCCGGGTGAACACGGCGTCCAGGTCGCCTTCCAGGTCGTCCGCCGAGTAGCCGGGTCCCGCGACGAAACCCGGCAGCACCGGGACCCCGGCCCCGGCCATCAGCGCCTTGGCCTCGATCTTGGAGCCCATCGCGGCGACGGCCCCGGCCGGAGGGCCGACCCAGGTCAGCCCGGCCTCCGGTACGGCCCGCGCGAAGGCGGCGTTCTCCGACAGGAAGCCGTACCCGGGATGGACCGCGTCGGCGCCCGACGCGCGGGCCGCTTCGATGACCTTCTCCACCGACAGGTAGGTGTCGGCGGGCCTGACCCCGCCCAGCCGTACGGCGTGGTCGGCCTCGGCCACGTGCGGCGCGTCCGCGTCGGCGTCGGAGAAGACCGCGACGGTCTCGATGCCGAGGTCGCGGCAGGTACGGAAGACGCGGCGGGCGATCTCACCCCGGTTGGCGACGAGCAGGCGGCGGATCGGCGGGACGGGCATGGTCATGGGCATGGGCATGGTCACATCCGGAAGACGCCGAAGCCCGAGGGCCGCGGGGCGGTGTCGTTGTCGAAGGCGGCTTTGTCGACGGTGTCGCCGACGGCGGACAGGCACAGGCCCAGGACCGTCCGGGTGTCGCGGGGGTCGATCACGCCGTCGTCGTAGAGGCGGCCGGACAGGAAGAACGGCAGCGACTCGGCCTCGATCTGGGCCTCGACCAGCTGCCGCATCGCCGCGTCGCCCTCCTCGTCGTAGACCTGGCCGCGCGCCTGGGCGGCGGCCCGGCCGACGATGGACAGCACCCCGGCGAGCTGGGCTGGCCCCATCACGGCCGACTTGGCGCTGGGCCAGGTGAACAGGAATCGGGGGTCGTAGGCCCTGCCGCACATCCCGTAGTTGCCCGCCCCGTACGAGGCGCCCATGACGATCGTGATGTGCGGGACGGACGAGTTGGACACCGCGTTGATCATCATGGCGCCGTGCTTGATGATGCCGCCCTGCTCGTAGTCCTTGCCGACCATGTAGCCGGTGGTGTTCTGCAGGAAGACCAGCGGGACGCGGACCTGGTTGGCGAGCTGGATGAACTGCGCCGCCTTCTGCGCCTCCTCGCTGAACAGCACGCCCCGGGCGTTGGCCAGGATCCCGATCGGATGGCCGTGCAGGCGGGCCCACCCGGTCACCAGGCTCCCGCCGTACAGGGGCTTGAACTCGTCGAACTCGCTGCCGTCCACCACCCGCGCGATCACCTCGCGCGGGTCGAACGGGATCTTCAGGTCCTCCGGCACGATGCCCAGCAGCTCGTCCTCGTCGTACAGCGGCTCGCGCACGGCGCCGGGGGAGACGCCGGACCCGCGCCGGTTCAGGCCCCTGACGATCCGCCGCCCGATCCGCAGCGCGTCGTGCTCGTCGGCGGCGAGGTAGTCGGCCAGGCCGCTGACACGCGCGTGCATCTCGGCACCACCCAGCGACTCGTCGTCGGCCTCCTCCCCGGTGGCCATCTTGACCAGCGGCGGCCCGCCGAGAAAGACCTTCGCGCGCTCCTTGACCATGACCACGTGGTCGCTCATCCCCGGCACGTACGCCCCACCGGCCGTGGAGTTGCCGAAGACCAGGGCGATCGTGGGGATCCCGGCCGCCGACAGGCGGGTCAGGTCGCGGAAGATCCGGCCGCCGGGGATGAAGATCTCCTTCTGGGTCGGCAGGTCGGCCCCGCCCGACTCCACCAGGTTGATCAGCGGCAGCCGGTTCTCGAGGGCGATGTCGGCCGCCCTGAGCGTCTTGCGCATCGTCCACGGGTTGGACGAGCCGCCCCGCACGGTCGGGTCGTTGGCGACGAGCACGCACTCGACACCCTCGACCACCCCGATCCCGGTGACCACGCTCGCCCCGACGGGGAAGTCGCTGCCCCAGGCCGCCAGCGGCGAGAGCTCCAGGAACGCCGAGTCGGGATCGACGAGCAGCTCGATCCGCTCTCTGGCCAGGAGCTTGCCCCGCGCTCGGTGCCGGTCGACGTACTTCCCGCCGCCGCCCGCCACGGCCCTGGCGTGCTCGGCGTCGAGCTCGGCCAGCTTGGCGAGCATCGCCTCGCGCCGCGCCAGGTAGTCGTCACCGGAGGTGTCCAGGCGGCTCATGAACCCGCTCCCTTGGTTGACACGGACGTCACATCGACGATCCGGCTCGTCGGCGTCGGTGCTTGTGCTTGTGACGGCGACGACGGTGTTCGTACCGGCGCGGGGCCCCCCGCCGGAGCCGGTGTCAGGCCGATGGCCCGGGCCCAGAGCGTGGAGAGCGTCGCGACGGCGGTCCGCTCGTCGGCGTGTTCGCCGAGGTCCAGCCAGACGTGGGCGAAGTGCTCGACCATCCCGCCCAGCATCACGGCGGTCAGCCGGGGATCCAGCGACGGGTCGGCCAGCCCCTGCTCCTGCAGGCGCCGCAGCCCCTCCGCGCCCCTCCGCACGAAGACCTCGCGCAGCTCGAGCAGGAGGCCGCGGAAGCTCTCGTCGGTGACCGCGACCTGCTCCAGCATCCGTACCAGCCGGGAGTTGGCGGCCCACGCGCGCAGGTAGAGCAGGTTGGCGGCCTCGATGCGGGCGTACGGGTCGCCGGGGGCGGCCGGCCCGACCACGCTGGCGGTGAACATCTCGCCCACCACGGTCGCCGCCACCTCGCGGAACAGCTCCTCGCGCGAGCCGAAGTAGGTGTAGAAGGTGCCGTGCGAGACCCCGGCGCGGGCGCAGACGTCGTCGACGCGCACGGCGTCGTAGCCCCGCTCCTCGAACGCCTCCCGCCCCGCCTGGACGAGCGCCGCCCGGGTGCGCCGCCCCCGGCTGCCGAGGGTCTCAGACTTGACGATCACGTCAAGTACGGTAGCCCACAACCGGCGCCCCCGCCAGGGGCGTACCTCTCTCCGCCAGGCGTTCGGTGACCTCGCGGCGGCCGGGGAGGTGGGCCGGTGAGCTCGTACGCCGTCCTACGCGGGCTGTGGCTGTGACGGGAAGCGCGGCGCGAAGCTCTCCCGCGACCGCGCCATGACCGCCAGCAGGGCGTCGCGCTCGGCGGCGAGCTCCCCGGGGTCGGTGCCGTCGCGCTCGGCGCGCTGATGCAGCATGACCAGCTCGGTCGCGGCCTGCTGGTAGTCGGACATCGCGCGGCCCGCCCTGATCTTCCTGGCCCACCGGCGGGCCTGCCTTCGGGTGCCCAGCGAGCCGAGCATGCCGATGTCGTGCGGCGTGACCAGGCCGGTCGGCAGGTAGGCGGGCAGGTACACGCCCATCATGGCCGCCAGCCGCCGCCGCTCCCGTACGGTGACGACGACGAGCGCGCAGATGACGACCAGCTCCAGGAGGTAGACGGCCCCGAGGGCGGGCAGCGCCCCCAGCGTCGCGGACCCGTTCCACAGGCCGTGCAGGAGTACGGCGCCGAGGTAGCCCAGCGGGACGGCCAGGAAGGCGCCCCTGCGGCGCGCGGTGACCGCGTAGGCGACGCCGAGCCCGATCATCGAGGTGAAGAGGGGATGCCCGAGCGGCGAGACCAGCCCCCGCAGCACGAAGAGGTCCACCGCCCCCTGCGTGCCCGCCTCGGTGAACTCGGCGGAGTAGTAGATCATGTTCTCCACCGTGGCGAACCCCAGGCCGACCATGGACGCGTAGATGATGCCGTCGGTCGGGCCGTTGATCTCGCGCCTGCACCGCCAGATCAGCCACAGGAGCGCGGCGCCCTTGAGCGCCTCCTCGACCACGGGGGCCACCACCACCGTGGTGATGTCATCCGCCGCCTGCTCGCCCACCTCGAAGGCCCGCACCAGCACCGTCGTGCCGCCCAGCCCCAGGACGACGCCGAGGACCACCGCGATACCGGCTCCCCAGGCGAACGCGAAGAGCAGGTTCAGCCGGGGTTCGGGCTCCAGCCGGTCGAGCGCGAGCACGGCGGCGAGCAGGATCGGCAGCGGTGCCAGCCCCAGGGCGAACGAGACGCCGAAACCGGCGGTGCCCCCGTTCGCCAGGACGATGCCCATGGCGATCAGGACACAGATCCCGGAGACCGCCAGAGCGGCGATCAGCCCCCTGCCAGGCCGGGGCGGCAGAATCGGCGGTCGTCCGCCCTGCGCGGGGGGCACGGCCGCCTCGTTCGTGTCCATCGGTGTCGGTCTCCTCATGGTCGCCTCTGGTTGAAAAGCACCACAGTTCCGCAAACCGGTTGACACCTGCTTGACGTTCACAAAACGACCGGCCACCCGGCGGCCCGCCCCCGGTCCCGGTCGGCGGGTGGTGAGCCCCCGGCGACCGAGCGGCCGGTACGCCGTCCCCGGGGCGTCGTCCCCCGGGGGAGGGTTCACCTCGTCAGGGGGAGAGCAGCCGGGTGAGGCGGAGCGCCTCGCGGACCATCCGGCTCGACCCGCCGCGCGCGGCGATCGCGGCCAGGCCGGGAATCCGCGTGGTGTCGCCGGGGGGAGCGGTCCTGACACCGAGCGCGATGAGGTCGGCCAGGCCGCTGGGCGGCCGTTCCCCGTCGGCGGGCAGCACGTGCGGAAGGGCCGCCGCGACGGTCCGCCACACCTGCGCGCCCGCGCCCGCCCGTTCCGCCTCGGTCAGCGACGGGATGACGCGGCTCAGCGTCGCCATGTCGTTTCCGACCAGGCGGCCGAGCTGGTCTCCCAGGTCGGCGGCGGGCAGGTCGCCGGCCGCGGCGAGGACGAGGAGCAGGTCCAGGGCCGCCGTACGCTCGGCGGGGTCCGCGTTGTTCAGGTGGAAGGCCAGCATGGTCGCGAAGGCGGGGCCGAGGGGGCCGTCCGCCCGCGCGAGATCGTGGAGGATCGGCAGCCCGGGACTGTTCTCCGGCCAGTCCCAGTCGAAGAACGGCAGCACGTGGGCCGCGATGACCTCGCGATGGGAGGGCATGACCCCGGCCCACCAGCTCATGTACCCGCCGCGGTTGTGAACGTAGGTCTCGGGATCGCGGCACAGCGGGTCGACCAGGTCGAGCCCGGCCGGTGAGGCCGCGACGAACGAGGCCGCACGCGGGTTGGAGCAGTACAGCGGCTGCTCCCCCTCGTCGAACCAGCGGCGGGAGGCGCCCACGACGTAGCTGTACCGGACCGTCACCACGGGATCGGCCAGCCCCTCCCCGGACATCCATCGCGCCACGAGCCGCCCGGCTGAAGTGGTGAGCCCGGCGGCCCTCGCGGCGACCTCGGCGTCGACCCGCCGGGGGATCCGCAGCAACGCCTGCTGCAGGTCGGCGTCCGGCGGGTCCATACCCACGGCTTGCAGCCGTTCGAGACGGGCGAGGAGCTCGGCCGGGTCCACATGGCCGTCGGCGCTCGTCGGGGTGGCCAGCAGCACCGGCGGCAGGGCGTCCGCCCGCGCCGCGGTGACGAGCTCGGCCACCCGGCGCAGGGTCAGCACGTGCGGCACCGAGATATGGCCGAGCCCCGGAAAACGGGGCGCGGATGACGGCGCCGACGGAGAGGCGACGGCCTGCATGGCCGCCCACAGCCACGCCAGCGGGTTGTCGTTCTCGCTCCATCCCCATTCGCGGACCGGCACCGGAGTCAGGGCCGCCCGCACGGCCTCGCGGTCCCGGTGGGTGAGCTCGACCAGCCCTGCCATCAGCCGTTCGGTCTCCAGCCGGTCGAGCTGACTGTAGGGGTCGGCCGCGAGCCGGGCGAACTCCGCGCCGAGCTCGGCCGCCGTGGTGATGGGCGGCGGGAACTCGACTCGGGGGAGCCCCGGGACGACGAGGAGGGCGGGCCCCTCCTCCTCCTTCTCGCCGGGCCGCTCCCCGACGCCGAGGAGCGCTCGCAGATCGGCGGGCAGGGCGCCGGCCGCGTCGCGGAGCGGCGCCGGGTCCAGGTGCGCGGCGTGCTTGACGGCGAGCCGAACGGCGCGTTCCTGCACGTCGGAGGCCTCGTGAGCGAAGGCCGTCGCCAGGGCCGCGGCCGCCGCCTCGGCGTACTCGGGCGCCGGCCGCACGGACCGGTCGATCCAGGAGAGGGCGGCGCGCACGAGCTTCTTCTCCGGCCGGTACATCAGCGCCTCGACGGCCTCGGCGAAGTCACCGGGCGGTATGCCGGGCAGCTCGCGCAGGTGACCCAGGGCGAGCTCGGCGACCGTGCCGGGCGCGGACGGCAGCAGCCGCAGGTAGTCGCGGGCCCGGGACCCGACCTCGGCGGGGGTGGGTTCGAGCGCCTGGTGCAGGCGGACGAAGAAGCGCAGCTCCAGCGCGGTGCCGCCGCGCAGGAACCGGCCGACGCACCCGTCCAGCAGCATCGCGCGGTCGACCCGGCCGCCGGCGGCCAGCGTGCGAAGCCCGCCCAGCCAGGTGTGGCCGGAGGTGGGGTCACCGTCCCACTGCAGGGCCTCGCCGACTCCCTGGGCGTGAAAGATCCGCGGCAGGAGCGCGTCCAGCAGCGGGTCGGCGGCCAGCACCTCGGCCACCCGCCCGCGGCCGAGCGCCGCCGACACCCAGCCCACGACGAAGCCGTCGTCGGCCGGCGGCTCGATACCCGTCCGGTGGATCAGGGACGCGGTCAGCTCGTAACTCGGGTCGCTCCCGCGGAGCTTCTCCGCCAGCCGCGCCGCCAGCTCGGCCTGCCACGCGTGCGGGCGGGCGCCGACCAGGCCGAGCAGCCGATCGGTGTCGTCCACCGTCTCGCGGGAGCCGACCAGGCCGCGCCGGGTGAGCCAGGACGCGACGGAGGCCGCGGCGGCGATCGTGCCGGCGCCCGCCGCGCGCAGCGCCTCGGCCCGCTCCCCGGCGCCGCGCCAGGGGTCGAGATAGAGCCGGATCTCCTTGAGATGCCCCGGCAGCCGCTTGGCGACCTCGCGCCTGGCGGCGTCGTCCAGGGTCACGACCAGCTTCGCGACGCCGTCGGCGTCGCTCTTGTCGATCAGGTCGCGTACGTCGTCCCACGCGCTCACGTCCGGGCTCCCCTCATGATCTGTACGGCGAGCACGTGCTTGCACGGTCCTCGTCGCCCTTGGTGCCTGGCCCACCACGGGCAGGTACAGGCGGTGCCGCGTACCTCGCGTACCTGGTCGCCGGAGGTCACCAGGGCCCGGCCGGGCCCGTCGAGCCGTACCGCCCCGCCGCCGGCCAGCTCGCGGGCGGCCCTGGCGCGCGGGTTCATCGCGGCGACCCTGTCGCGGTCGTAGGGCAGCTCGCGGTGGAAGTAACCGGCCTCGGCGGTGTCGTAGCCCACCCGGCCGGCCGCGCCGAGCTGGGTCAGCGCGGCCCGCACCCGGGACGCGTCGAGACCGGAGCGCTCGGCGAGCAGGTCGGGCTCCACTCTCGGCTCGAAGGCGAGCAGCGCGCCGACCAGGTCGGCGCCGACGCGGGCCAGCGCCTCGCGCAGCGGGCCGTTGACGTCGACGTTGGTGGTGCCCAGGTCGACCACCTCTCCGTCGAGGGCGCGTTCCAGCACGTCGAGGCGGGCGTAGACGCCGCCGCAGGCGGAGAACGACTCGAAGCGGAGCCGGTCGCCGTTGCAGGTCACCACCGGGTCGCGGGAGAAGGTCGGGACCGGGCGGTCGTAACGGGCCTGCGCCACGTTCGCGACGGCGAGCAGCCCGGCCGCGGCCGGGGCGGCCTCGGTCAGCAGGCCGCTGAAGAACCGGGGACGGCTCAGCGGGCCGCGTACCGTACGTCCGCCCGAGGTGGACAGGGCCAGCCGCCCGGCGGTGAGCGTGGAGGGTCCGGCGTACGCGTACGCCTGCACCGCATTGGTCATGATCGGGACCGTAGCCGTGATCGCCGACATTTCTCACAACGGAGACCGGTTTTGCCCGTAGCGAATCAGCGCCCGGCGGCGAAGGCCGCCGGCCGTTCGCCTCCGCGGGCTCAGAGGTGCGCCGAGCATTCCCCGGCGTGGAGGGCGACCCTCTTTTGAACGCGTTCAGCGCACTGTACTACGGTGGTCTCACACGTTCTGGGGAGTCCGATGAAGATAGTGATACCCGGAGGAAGCGGTCAGGTGGGCGCGATCCTGGATCGTGCGCTGACGGCCGCGAGGCATGACGTCGTGGTGCTGACCAGGCGGCCGGTGCGTGAGCGTGAGGTCCGCTGGGACGGGGAGACCGTGGGACCCTGGGCACGGGAGATCGACGGTAGCGACATCGTGGTCAACCTGGCCGGGCGCAGCGTCAACTGCCGTTACACCGCCGCCAACCTGAGGGCCATGATGGACTCGCGCGTGCGCTCCACCCGGGTCGTGGGCGAGGCGATCGCGGCCGCCGCGCGGCCTCCCCGGGTCTGGTTGCAGATGAGCACCGCCACCGTCTACGCCCACCGCTTCGACGCGCCCAACGACGAGGCGACCGGCGTGCTCGGCGGCACCGAACCCGGCGTCCCCGGCTACTGGGCCCGCAGCGTCGAGATCGCGAAGGAGTGGGAGCGGGCGCAGGAGCGAGCCGAGATCCCGCACACGCGCAAGGTCGCCCTGCGCGCCGCCATGGTGATGAGTCCCGATCGCGGCGGCGTCTTCGACGTCCTGCTGCGGATGGCGCGGCTCGGCCTCGGCGGCCCGATCGCGGGCGGCGCGCAGTACGTGTCCTGGATCCACGATCGCGACTTCGTCCGCGCCGTCGAGTTCCTGGCCGGCCGGGACGACCTCGCCGGGCCGGTGAACCTCGCCGCCCCCGATCCTCTGCCGCAGCGTACGTTCATGCGCGTGCTGCGCGCCGCGTGGGGTGTTCGGATCGGCCTGCCCGCGACGAGGTGGATGGCCGAGCTCGGCGCGTTCGCGCTGCGCTCGGACACCGAACTCCTGCTGAAGAGCCGCCGGGTCGTCCCCGGCCGCCTGCTCGAAGCGGGTTTCGCCTTCGACCACGCCCGCTGGCCGGAGGCCGCCGGCGACCTCGTACGGCGCGTGCGCGACGGGTCCGGCGTCACCGGGTGAGCCTTCCGGGGCTCCCGCGTTCCACGATTCGACGGCCGCCCGGAGCCCGGTGGCCACGGACCCGGCTGAACCATTCCTTTCCGGAGCCCCACTTCAGCGGAGGCGAGTGGTCTTCGGGCCCGACATCCTCGTTCATCGCGACGGACGGCCCGAAGCCGTCGTCGACGCGAAGTGTCGGACGCCGGACGGTGCTCCGCCGATGGGGCATCTGTTCCAGCCGGTCTCCTTTCGCGGCGCGGTCGGCCCGGTTCTTTCAGGGTGCTTACGTCCCTCTTTCGGGGTGCTTACGTCTTCACGCACCCACTCAACTTTGTGGCCGGCAACGCGCACGATGACGAGCGTCATGACCGACAGGAATGGAGTATCCCCATGCGTCAATCAGCTCTCTACCGGGCCACCGGGGCGGCCGGCCTCGTCTGCGCCGTGCTGTTGCTGGTCAACATCCTGCGCCGCGCGGGCGCGCTGCCGGAGACCGCGCTCACCCATGCCATCGCACCGTTCGGCGCGCTCGCCGGCCTCTTCGCGATCACCGGCCTCTACTTACTGATACGCGGTACGGCCGGCAGGCTCGGCCTCATCGGCTACCTGCTCAACTCGGCCGGCCTGGCCGGGGCGTTCGCGATCGAGTACACGCTGCACTTCGTCTTTCCGCTGCTGGGCAGGCCCACGATCGACGGGCTGCTGGCCGGGGGCACCGGACGGGCGTTCCTCGTCACCTCGGTCGTGCTGATCGCGGGAGTCCTGACCTTCAGCGTCGCGGCCCTGCGCTCGGGTGCCCTCCCGGCCGCCGCGATCGCGCTCTACGCCGCCGGCATGATCCCGGGCTCGCTCAGGAACCTGGTGCCCGTACCGGTCTATCTGGCCGGCCTGGTGATCGCGGCCGTGGGCATCGCGTGGATGTCCGCACGGCTCTGGACCGCCAGGGAGGAGACCGCCCCCCTCCAAGCCTCCGGCGTCTGACAGCGGTGGCGGCGTGGTTCGCGGCCCTGCGCGCGGCAGCGCCGCCGGGCGCCGGTCAGCGGAAGGAACGCCGGTAGGCGGCCGGGGTGGTGCTCAGCGCCTTGTGGAAACGGCGGCGCAGGTTGACCGCCGAGGACAGGCCGACGCGCCGGGCGATCGTCTCCACCGGAAGGTCGGTCTCCTCAAGCAGGGCGCGGGTGCCGGCGATGCGCCGGTCGAGCAGCCAGCGACCGGGGGAGATGCCGAGCTGCTCGGTGAAGTGGCGGCTGAGGGTGCGCGCCGACATCCCCGACCGGGCCGCCATGTCCTCCAGGGTCAGCGGCCGGTCGAGATTGGCGGTTATCCAGTCGAGGAGCGGGGCGAGGGAGTCGGGGACCGGCCCGGTCGTCGGCGGCGCGGGGTACTGACGCTGGCGGCCCTCCCGATGCGGGGCCGCCGACAGCTGCCGGCCGATCCGCATGGCGAGGGCCGCGCCGTGCTCGCGCCTGACCTGGTTGAGGCACAGGTCGACGGTGGTGGCCGTGGCGCCCGCCGTCGCGACGTCGCCGTGGTCGAGGTACAGGACGGTCGCGTCGGCGCGGACCCTCGGGTAGAGCCGTCCCAGCTCGTGGGTCAGCTCCCAGTGGGCCGCGGCGCCGCGGCCGTCCAGCAGGCCCAGGCTCGCCGGGACGTGGACGCCCGCGCAGATCCCGACGATCCGCGCGCCGCGGCCGTGGGCGGCCAGGACCGTCGCGCCGAGGTCGGCGGAGACGTCCGGCCCTGGGCACCAGCCCGCGATGAGGATCGTGTCGGCCTCCGTCAGGGCCTCCAGGCCGTCGTGGACGACGATGTCGGCGCCCAGCGTGGTCGGGATCGGGCCGGGCCGCTCGGCGCAGAGCCGGAAGTCGTAGTGCTGGGGGATGTCGGGACCGTGGTAGCCGAACACGGCGGACGCGCAGGTCACCGGGTACATCTCCTGTGTGGGGCCGACCAGGGCGACCACGCGATGCCTCATGGCAAGAATGTACCTAATAATGTCATTCAGGACGTCTGTGGGGATATGCGCTGATATCCAGAATGAGTGGTCATGGAGTTCGTCACATGACCGCGATTCTCGATCGTGAGGATGCCCCGAGCGTTCCGCCCGCGCTCTGGACCAGGGATTTCTCCTTCTATTTCGCCGCCCGGGTGGTGTCGCTGCTGGGCGACGCCATGATGCCGGTCGCGACGGCACTGGCGGTCGGCGCCGTCTACGGGGTCTCGGGCGTGGGGTACGTTCTCGCCGTCTGGACGGCGCCCTTCGTGCTGTTCGTTCTGTTCGGCGGGGTCTTCTCCGACCGGATCGGCGCACGCGCCATGATGGTCGGCGCGGACCTGGTGCGGATCGTCACCCAGGGCGCGCTCGCCGTCGCGTTCTTCACCGGCACCCCGTCGCTGTGGCTGCTGATAGTCGCCTCCGCGCTGTCCGGTACGGCCGCCGCGATGTTCCAGCCCGGCGTCAACGGCATGGTCCCGCTGGTCGCGAAGGACCCCCAGCGGGCCAACGGCACCCTCAAGATCGCTGACGCGGCCACCCAGCTCGGCGGCCCGGTCCTGGCCGGACTGCTGATGGCGCTGACCGGCGCGGGCGCCGTCTACGCCCTCGACGCGGCCACCTTCCTGGTCAGCGGCCTCTGCCTGGCCCTGATCAGGCTCGCCCCCGCCACCGGGGCCGGGGAGTCCTCGACGGTCCTGCTCGACCTGCGGCGCGGCTGGACGGAGTTCCGCTCCCGCAGCTGGATGTGGTCGGTGATCCTGGTCTGGGTCTTCTTCGGCATGTTCGTCTTCGGCCCCTACATCCCGCTCGGCTCCCGGCTGATCGGCGACCGCCTGGGCGAGGCCGCCTACGGCTGGGCGATGGCCGCCCTCGGCACCGGCACCGTGATCGGCGGCCTGGTCGCGATCCGCTTCCGCCCCGCCCGCCCCCTGGCCGCGGGCGCGGTCGCCCTGACCGGCTTCACCTGCATCCCGCTGTCGGTCGCCCTGGAGCTCCCGCTTCTCCCGCTGATGGCGGGACATCTGCTCGGCGGCGCCGCCTGGGCGTTCTGGTCGGTGATGTGGTCGACGAGCGTCCAGACGCAGGTGGCCCCGGACGTCCTCAACCGGGTGACCGCCTACGAGGTCGCCGGCTCGGTCTCGGGCGTCGCCGTGGGCCAGGCCCTCGTCGGCCCGGTCTCCTCGATCGTCGAACCCCGGGACCTGCTGTTCGTCTCGACCGGCGTCACCGCCGCCGTCTGCGCCGCGCTCCTGCTCATCCCGCCGATCCGCCGCCTGCGCCGGATCTGACGCACCGTCGACGCGAATTGCGAATTCGGTGCTATGCCCCACAGGCCGCACACTCGTAACGGAGACCGGTCCTGCCGCGACGGTCCTGCTCGTAGCGGATCAGCATCCGGCGGCACCGGCCGCAGTCGTCACCGAGTTGCCCGCTTCCCGGGGCTCCCGCGCCGGGGCGCCGCCGCTGGGCCCGGCGCGCGGCGCCGGCGAAGGCACGGTGCTCGGTGCGGAGCACGAGCCCCGGTTCCTTCCCGAGGAGAGATGCCGATGAGGACCGGACGACGTCGCCGATGATGGCACTGGATTCGAGGATGGGCAGACAGGGCCGGATGTTGACCCCCTCTCGCCGGGCCTGGAGGGCTTCGACGGACAGGTAGCCGTCCCGCTCCGGCTCCATCCAGATCGTCACCGCTTCCGAGCCGTCACCGTGGACGGAGGTGAGCTCGGGAAGGAGCAACGGCAGAGCGTGATGGGAACCGTGTGGCAGCCACATGTCGACCGTCGCGGCTCGTTTGATGTCGGCCCGCAGCCGTTCCACGAGGTCCTCATCAATGAGCTCGGTCATCCCGGTAGAGGCCGCCACCTGCCACGGCATCTGTGCCGCGGTGTCGACGAGGTGGGCGAAGAACGTCCACACCGGGTCACGAGAGGCGGCGGACCGGTGGTGCAGGGCGTCCAGCGCGCCGATCACCACGAGGTGGTCACGTGCCCGGCTGGCCGCCACGTTGAGCAGGCGGGCGCCCTCGCTGCCGGCGTGGCTCTCGGTGAACCAGCGGTTGAGCGGTGAGACGCCACGGCCGGTGTCGACGGTGTCGTAGATGACGATGTCTCTTTCGCCGCCCTGGAAGCGGTGGACCGTGGAGGCCGCCCAGTCCTCCAGGTGATCCTCTGGTAGAAGCGACTCCAGCAAACGGGCCTGTGCCCGCTACCTGCTCCGGCGACGAGCATGGAGAGCGCGGCCGTGGTCATGCTCGCCTCGTCGAGGACAACCACGTCGAAGCTGAGGTTTTTGAGGGTCTCCAGCGCGAGCTGGTGAGCGGTGGCGGCCACCACGGTGGCCTCCCGGCAGACCTGGCGCCGGACCTGCCTGAGCCTGCCGTCCAGCTCACGCAGGAGCGCCTGCAACTCGGCGATCTGTGTCTCCAACCGCAGCCGCTCGGTCTCCTCGGTTCGGTTCAGCTCCCGCTGCTTGAAAGCGTTGAGGTCTTTGCGACATTCACGCAGTCGACGGCCTTCCTCGACGCGGCGCCGGGCCAGGGGAGCTCCCCGGGTGGCGTCGACAGCGTGACCACGCTGCCGAACACCGACACGACCTCCACCTGAAACTGCTGATTCTCGATGATCAGCGTGGCTGATGCGCCCTCGGAGGCGCCGATCTCGCCCTGCGCCTCGAAACGCCTCAGACTGCCTCCTGGCACTGCCGCGCCCGCGACTGCGATCAGCGGGACATCGGTCTGGACCCGGCGGTTGGAGACGGCCGTCAATTCGTGACGAAGCGCGGCCGCCGCCTTTCTGGCCGATTCGGGCCACTTGGGCGACATGGGACCGGCGGGCGGCAGAGGCTCGTGCGCGGGCAGGCCGAGCGACATGGCCAGGCGGGTCGCCTCCGCGGCGGCCCGCTCCTCGACGGACTCCCGAGGGCGAGTCTGCACGGCAGGTGCAGGTGTCCATCCTCGCGGCACCCACATGCCGTCACGAAGATCGGCGAGGCAGTGGGTGGCGCAGATCTCCCAGAGTGCCCCGGAATCGATTCGCCGCAGTCCGGCCTGATGGATCGTGACGAGCAGGTCATCAGCCCCAATGGGCCCGTTTGCCAGTGCTCTCTGGATGACGGTGACCAGGTTCGGCTTAGGGCAACCGGCACATCCCGCACTTCCTCCTCATCGACGAGATTAACCGGGCCAACCTGGCGAAGGTCTTCGGCGAGCTGTACTTCCTGCTGGAATACCGCAACCGGTCGGTACGGCTCACCTATTCCGGCGATGACTTCGCATTGCCGCCGAACCTGTTCGTCATCGGCACGATGAACACCGTCGACCGCTCCATCGCACTCGTGGACGCCGCCATGCGCCGCCGCTTCGCCTTCGTCGAGCTCTCACCCCGGACCGAGCCGACCAGCGGTCTGCTCCGCCGATGGCTCGCGCGCGAGGAACGGGACACCGAGCCCGCCGACCTCCCCGACGCGCTCAACTTCCGCATCGCTGACCCGGACTTCAGGGTGGGGCCCTCCTACCTGATGAAGAAGAGTGTCTACCGCGAGGGCGGGCTCGAACGCACCTGGCGTACCAAGATCCTGCCGCTCCTGGAGGAACACCACTACGGGGAAGGTGTGAACATCGAGCAGCGCTACGGACTGAGCTCGCTGCGCCCAGCCCTCGCGCCCTCCACGGGGACCGGTGGGCTCGGCCCGTCATGACGGTCATCGAGCTCACCGAGTACGGCGCAGCAAGCTCGGTCCCGCTCGACGACGCGGCCGGCCGGGCACTCGCGACCTCGCGCCTGGGCGAGGCCGCTCCCGACCCGTACGGCCAAGGGCGGTGGCGGGTGAGGGCCGGGGGCAAGGTCGGTGTGGCCACGGTCGCCGTGCCCGGCGGTGAGGCGGTCACCGTGCGGATCACGCCCAAGGTGCCCATCGCCAGGCTCCTGTTCCTCCTCGGCTACAGCCTCAGCGCCAAGGGGTGGCGAAACGAGGAGGTGCAATTGGAGGAGGAGCCGGAGCTGCCCGCGCTCGCCCGTCTCTTCGAGCGGCAGGCGCAGACGGCCCTGCGTCAGGGATTGCTCCAGGGCTACCGCAACATCGAAGAGACTTCCCTCGTCGTACGTGGCCGTATCCGCGAGGCGAAGCAGATCCGCAGACATCACGGCAGGCTCATCGCACTGGAGATCGCCCACGACGAGTACACCTCCGACATCGCCGAGAACCAGCTCCTCCGTGCCGCCTGCGAACGGCTCTGTCGCCTGCCCGGCGGCATTCCCACCGACGTGCGCGGCAGGCTGTTGCGACTCCGCGTCCGGCTGGCCGACGTCACCGTGCTCGGACGCGGTCAGGAACTGCCCAGGTGGCGGCCTACCCGGCTCAACGCCCGCTACCGGAACGCCTTGCGGTTGGCCGAGCTCGTCCTGCGGGGGGCCTCCGTCGAGCACAGGCCCGGTGATGTCACCGTGAACGGCTTCCTCTTCGACATGCCCAGGGTTTTCGAGGACTTCGTCACCGTCGCCCTCCGCGAAGCGCTTGCCGACAGCGGTGGCCACTGCGTGCTCCAGGCCACCCATCACCTCGACGAACATCAGGCGATCCGGATGATTCCCGACTTCGTCTGGTACGCCGACGACAACAAGCCGCTCGCCGTGGCCGATGCCAAGTACAAGGCGGAGAAGCCAGAGGGTTTCCCGGACGCGGACCTCTACCAGATGCTCGCCTATTGCACGGCGCTTGGCCTACCGGAAGGTCACCTCGTCTACGCCAAGGGGAATGCCCCGCACGCGTCTCACCGCGTCCGGAATGCCCGCATCACCATTCACCAGCACGCACTCGAACTCGACCAGCCACCGGCCGGGCTGCTCGCCGAGGTGGAAGCTCTGGCTCGGCGACTCCTCGTGGTCGCGCCCGTGTAGCGGTCTCGCTAGTCGAACTCGCCGTCCTTGACGTCGTTGATGAAGGTATTCCATTGGCTCTGGGTGAATTTCAGGACGGGACCGGTGGGGTTCTTGGAGTCCCGTACGGCCTGGCCTCCGCCGGGGAGTGCCGCGACCTCGACGCAGTTCTGTCCCTCTGCCGAGCTGAGGGAGGCTTTGCGCCAGGTGAGATCGGACTGGGTATGATCCATGACTTTCTCCCTCACTTAAGGTTTTTGGCCAGATTTTCAATGTACGTCACTGACGCGTCCGCGCTCAGCGCGGATGCGCGGAGGTAGCCGTAGCTTTTCCGATAGTGAGCCACATCCTCCGGCTTCTCCAGAAAGAGATCACCGGCTGCGCCGACCTCCACATAGACGATGCTCGGATCCTCAGAGGTCTGGTAGTCGAGGATCGTGAACCCGCCGGTCATGGAGGTGTGCGCACCGACCGCATCCGGGAGCACCTGGATGCCGACGTTCCCGCGTTCGGCTACCCGGCACAGATTGTGGAGTTGGTCGCGCATGACGGCGATGCCGCCGACCTGCTTGCGGAGTGCGGCCTCGTCGATCACCGCCCAGAAGGTCGGTGGGTCCTCGCGGTCCAGGAGTCGTTGACGAGCCAGGCGTGCCTCGGTCAGACGTTCGTTGTCGCCGGTTCCCATCACCTGGCCGCCCCTGAAAACCGCCATGGCATAGTCGGCGGTTTGAAGCAGGCCGGGAATCAGTGTCGCCTCGAAGGTCTGGATCTCCGAGGCCTCCCATTCCAGGCCGACGAGTGCCCCACCCAGGATGTCCTTGAACTCCTCCTCCCACCATCCACGTCGGCGGCTCTCTCGTGCCAGGGTGATGATGGCCTGCCGTCTGGCTTCGTCCGTCACGCCGTAGACGTCGAGCAGGTCCATGACATCGTTGATGGTCGGGCGCCGCCACTCGTCCCGTTCTATCCGGGTCACTTTGCTGGGTTGCCACCCAAGCCGCCGTGCGGCCTCCTTGGAGTCGAGGCCGGCGGATTCGCGGAACTGACGCAAGGCATTGGAAAGACGCCTTCGCCTAACTGTTGGGCTGTATGCCATGTTTCATCTTCTCCCCTGCTTTTTACGGAAATTGGTACATAGCGCTTACTGGGCTTTGTTGATTTTGGGTATTGCCGTTCCGAGGTATTCGAGGCCATCATGAGGCTAGCCTTTCCGGTGACGGAGAGTGGGTGTTACGGCGCTGAAGGTTGATGCGATAGGCAGCTTGAGGAGTTTTAAGCCGGTTTATCTGGTAGGCGAGTAGCCAGAAAAAGCGTCAAATCTTCGCTTTCGCTGCATGTGTCGCTAATTGACATGCTTGCACCCGCCTGACGATTAGCCGGCAAGTAGCAGTGACGACACGAGCGTTGGCGTCCTCGGGCATGGTGACGCAACCACCAGCCCGAGGACTGGATCAGGAACTCGGAGCCCTCTGACCCATGAAGAACCCTAGCTTCATCCCTCCACCCCCTGTAAGAGACGACAAGAACAGCCGGGAGGCGTACTGGGATCTGCCCGCCGATCTTGAAGTGGTCGGCGCCGTGCGTCGGCTGGCGCGTGAAGCCCTTGTCGCCTGGGGCATCTCCGCCGTGGCGGAGGACGTGACCATGGTCGTGTCCGAGCTGGTGAGCAACGCGGTCGTGCACGGGAGGGCGCCGATCACGCTCTCGCTGCACCGGCACGGGCGAATCGTGTGCGGGGAGGTCACCGACCACAGCATCGTGTGGCCGAGCCCGCTTCTGGCAGGACCGGACTCAGAACACGGGCGCGGACTGGCGATCGTCGCGGCCTACGCCGACCGGTGGGGCGTCGAGTCCGCGCCGCAGGGCAAGACCGTCTGGTTCGTCTGCGTGGAGCCGGGATCCCGGTGAGCGGCCCGCTGTCCGTCCTGGACATGCCGGACGACGTGCGCGTCTGCGTACGCTGCGGCACCTGCATCGTCACTCTGGCCGCCGCCGTACGCGCGATCTGGGTCGACCTCGTGGACGACGCGATCCCGGCCGACGTCGTCGAGCGGATCACTGCGCCGGTCACCGACGTCTGGGTGGACGTGTTGTGCAACCCGTCGTGTCCACCGGGCGATCACGAGCCGTACCGTGACCGGCCGTGACGCATCCCCGCACCGGAACCGTCGCTCACGATGGGAGGGCCGATGGAGCCGCCTCGTACGCGCGCAAATCGGTGAGCAAGGTCGACAGCAGCATCTCCTCATGGACGGCGGAGTTTCGGCGGCGCATCGTGTCCTCAAGGACCGGATCCCACGGCGTCGGGTTCGGCGAGCCGGTCAGAGCGAGCCTCGCGTCCGGCGGGAGCGTGGCCACGGCATCCCGGTAGTCGTCGGCGCCCATCCGCCACGGCTTCAGACCGGCCGCGAACATGCGGGCCGCGATCGCGACCCCGGGCCAGTCGAAGTCACCGTGATAGCGAACGATCACACCCGCGTCCACGAGCCGCCGCAACGCCACCCAGCCCGCGACGGACGGATTGCCCGCCGGGCAGACAATGGGGGCGGCTATGCGCGCCCTCGCCGCCGCCTGCAGGACCTGCGGATTCTCGCACGCGAACACGTGCGTGCCGGGGGCGGCGAGCCGGGCTTCCGCCGCCGCGCCGCGGAGTTCGTGCAGGGTCAGGTGCGTGACCAGCTCCATGTCGGCGCGGTCCCGCATCATCGCCGACCAGGGATCGCTCCCCGGTGGCCGCAGGGACCAGACGAGGACGGTGCCCGACACCAGGTCGGTAGCGACTCCCAGCCGCGCCCACAGGTCGCGCCGTTCCTCGGCCGTCTCCGGTACGGCGACGCCGAACGCGGCGGCGGCCGCACGCAACACGAGTGAGCCGGGGAGCCTGCCGTCGTCGAGGCCGTGCGCGTCGCCGAGACAGCGGCCGGCCAGCTCCGCGATCTCCCATCCGGTGCCTCGCGTAGCCGGGCTGCCGAAATCACCTGATGCCGAGAGTTCGGCGAGCACGGCCGCGAATTGGGTGACCGCCACGGCTGCGGTGTCGACACCGGCCCGGGTCAGCAGTCCCGAGCGACGTATGCCTTCGACGAACGCCGGGGCCCAATGTGTCCGCACGGCTCCGGCAGCCGCCAGCGCGGCGTCCAGTCGCGCCCATACGTCGGCCCACGAGGCGTGTGCCCTCTCTCTGATCGCCGCTCGATCCACAAGACCGTCCCCGGTGAGCTGCGCGACGACCGTGACCAGACCCGCGGCCGCCGCAGAGGACCGGAGGGCCTCGTCGAGCGCGGTGAGGGAGACGCGGATCCGGCCCGCGGCGACGGGCCTGCCGAGCAGGCCGGACAGCCGGTCGGCGCCGTTCTCGTCGAGCGTCACGGTGACCGTTCCCGCCACGGCGAGCCTGCCGCGCTCCAGCTTGCCGCGTACGGCCGTCCACAGGGGAGCGAGGCAGGCATCGGCGAGGTAGCGCCGGGTGCGTTCCGGCAGCCGGGGCTCGACGGGTGGGCTCACCGGGCGGGTCGCAGATGACGATTGTGGCCGTCCCAGTGGATGTGGGTGGTCACCGCGGCGGTGCCCTCCCCGCGCCGGATCTCGTAGCAGTCCAGCGAGGGAACCTGCGGATAGAAGCCCCACAGCGCGTGGCCGGTCATCGCGAAGTCCAGGTCGAGCCGGACGAGCAGACCCATCAGCTCTCCGATCGTGGGGTTGTCGACCTTGGCGAAGGCGTCGTCGAGCAGGATGAGCCGGAGCGCACGGGCCGTGTCCGGCAGGCCGGACAGGTAGGCGTCGGCCGCGGCGAACAACGTCACGTACGACACGAACCGGATCTCTCCCTGGCTCAGTTTGGCCCGTCGGCTGATCTTCCGCTCCCGCCCCTGCTCGGGGCCCGTGATGACGACCTCCATCTCATGCCACGACCGGTAGTCCAGCGCCGCCTTCAGGTGGGTCGCGTATCCCGCGGTCGGATCCGTGGCGAACTCCTCGCTGACGCGAGCGTTGAGCAGCTCGGTCAGCTCGTTCTCTTGCTCGGGGGAGCGTACGTCGCCGGCCGTGGCGACGAGCGCGCGGATCCGGGCGACGGTGGGGCCCGCGGCCTCGGAGAGGTTCCAGCGCAACTTGACCCCGATGCCATGGCTGGTGCTGATGCCGGCCAGGCTCACGTTCATGGCCTGGATCAACTCCTTGGCCTGCTTGAGCCGCTGCCGGAGTTCCTCGGCGACGCCACCGAGAATGAACTCGGTGAAGACGCGTCGTTCGCGGTCGCTCAGCGCCGACCGCCCCGCTTCGCACTGGTGATGGAGATCGGCGGCGGCCTCCGGCAGCGAACGCTGGCCGGCCGCGTCGGCGATCGCCGTCAACCGGACGCCGTCCCGCACCGTGGGGATGACGTCGAAGCCGCCGGCGAGTTCGCGTTCCACTATCTGCTGGGCACGGATCAGCGCGTTCTCATCGGCGACCTGACCGCGCCTGTCCAGCGCGGCCATCACGACCCCGACGGCCGCCTCGACGTTGGGGGGATCGATGTGCGTCGACGGGACATGGAAACGAGGTTGCCCGGTCGCGGCCGCCGCCACTCCGGGGAGCGCCAGCCGGGTGAGAAGCCTCTCCGCCGCCTTGCTGAGCAGGGCATGCTCCCGCTGGGCGTCCTCCCGAGCCAACCGCGCCTCGGCTTCAGCCTTGCCCTTCCGCCCCGCAAGCTCGGCGGCGCACTTGCGGGTGGATTCCAGTTCACGACGGCACGCCGCCAGCCCCGCCTCGGCGGAGTGCAGATCGGCTCGTGCCCGCTCGGCCGTGGCGCCCATGGTCTCCCTGATCGCGGCCAGCTCCGCGGCCTCCCCGTGCCACGTGCCCCACTTCTCGGCGGCGGCCACCTCGGCATCGTGCCGTGGCCGCCGAGCCTCCCGCGCTCCGGCCACGGCATTCGCGTGCAGGCCGACACGGTCGCGCAGCTCTGCCAGTCGCTGCCCGGCTGTCCTGCACAGGCGTACGGCGTCCCGGAGCCCGTCCCGCACCGCGGAGAGCTCGTCACTGGCGGTCGGCAGGTCGAATTCGACACATGCCGCCCGGTGCGCGGCGAGGGCGGCGGTCCACTCCCGGCGGAGGTCGACGGCGGCCTTGCGCGCTTCGTGGCACATCGGCTCGACTTTCTTCACCCGCTGCCGCGCGGCGACCGTCAGCGTGTGGGCCGACCGGACCGACTCGCTTGTCGGCGCGGTGCGCAGGTGAGAGTCGAGCGCGTCGCGTTCGTCGTGCAGCGCCTGCCGCCGAAGGGCTCGATTCTCGGCGGCATCGGCCAGGGCGGCGAGCGAGGCGTCGATCTCGGTGAGCCGGGCGGCCCGGGCGGCAGCCCTGGCGGCTGCGCCGATGTGCCGGGCCGTCGCCGTCCGGTGGCGACCGGTGAGGGGACCGTTGCCCCAGGAACCCTCGGTGTCCACCCAGGTGGGATGGCCCTGATCGCCCAGCGCGACGCGGTCGAGCACATTGCGCACCAGTTCCGCCGGAAGCGCGGACACGGCCTCGACGACCAGCGCGTCGCTCAGCGGATTCGCGGCCAGAGGGCCGGTGGCGCGCAGCAGGAGCCGGCCGTCCGGGGCCGCGAGACCGCTGTCCGTGATCGTGGCCGTCAGCAGTCCCGAGGCGAGCAGGGCGCCCTCAAGACCCGCGCGTTGCCCCTCGTCCAGCTGGGCGGCGAAGTCGACGGCACGCCACAACGGCACCTCGTCGCCGGACACCGGGCGCGTCCAGTGCGGCAGGGGCGGATCCGGATCGCGCGCGGCGAGCAACCCCTTCCGCTCGTCCTCCAGCGCCTGCCGTCGTTCCCTGTCCGCCCGGTCCTCGGAGTCGAGCATGGCGAGAGCACGGGAGAGCCGGTCGTGAACCGCGTCGGCAGCCGGCCTCACCACGTGGTCGAGCGCGGTGAGCAGATCCATCGTGTCGTCGCCGACGAGCGCGCCGGTGTCGTCGAGCACCGGCCGGAGAGCGGTCGCGGCCCAATCGACGCCGCTCAGCAACGTCCGGGTCGGCTCACCGGTTATCCAGGCCGTCCAGTCGCGCGCGAGGGCGAGCGCGGCGGCGTCTCTGGCCCTTTCCTCCCCCTCCGCCTCCGTCACGGCGTCGGCCAGCCGCTGTTCGACCTCGGAGGCTTTCCTGTCAGCGAATTCAACATCGCGTGCCTGTTTGTCGAGACGGCGCGCCTGCTCCAGGCGCGTGCCCGCGTGCGCGCCACGTTGTTTCGCCGTGTGGGAGACCTTGTTCACCTGGTCAACGGCGCCGTCCAGGTCCGAGGGGGTCGTCTCCAGGCGCGCCGGGACCGGGCGGGTGAGCGGCTCGGGTTCGGTGTGCAGACCGAGCCTGACCATTTCCATGGCATCCGCTTCGCCGTCGGTCATGACGCAGGCGACACCGGGCATGGTGGCGTGTACCCCGGCGCCCAGCAATGGATCCCGCGTCTCCTCGATGGCCTCCGCGGCGATGCGGGCCGCCTCGACGGCCTCGCGGGCACGCTCGTCGGCTCCCGCCACCTTGCCCGCCTCGTCGATCCGGGCGGCGATCGCCATCTGGATCGCCAACTCGGCGGTACCCCCGAGCGCCTGGACCCTGCGCTCCCGCTCGTCGAGATCACGGACGGCGCCGTACGCCTTCGAGGCGCGGATGCCCTCGACGCTCCTGCGCAACTCCTCCTCGTCGGTCGCCAGCTCCGCTGTCTTGGCCTCCGCCTGCGTGTGCTGCTCGGTCAGCAGCACATGCTCGCCGCGCAGCTTTTCAGCACGCCGTTCGACCTTCCGGACGGCGGTGGCGGCTGCCTGGGCGGCCTCGGCGGTCTCGCTCAGGACACCCACGGCGTACCGCCGGTAGATGTCGAGGAATCCGGAGACCGCCCGGTACGCCGTCTCCAGCCTCTGCTGAGCGGCGCGCGTCTCCGAAAGACCGTCGAGCTGCTCGCCCGCTCGCGACAGCGCGGCCTCACCGGGCGGCGGCAACGCGTCGGCCAGAATCTGCGGCAGCCTGCCCTCGTCGATCCGATTACCGACATCCGGCGCCCGAAGTGTCCGCAGCAACTGGAGCAGACCGGCGAAACGCTCCTTGCCCGAATCGCCCGTCAGCCCGAAGACCGTGGCGCGGACGCGTTCACGATGGACATCCGGTGAGTCGGCGATGCGATCCGCGCCTATCGCCTCGGCCAGCCCCTCACGCGACAGCGGGGTACGGTCGTCGCCGAGCAGGATCAGATCGTGTCCGACTCGACATGGTGTGGTGAAATACCACGCTTTCGCCTCACCGGTGGATCTCGCGAACCGGACAAGTGAGCCCAGCGTGATGTACTCCGGCTCTGTCGTCCCGTCCGAGGTTTTCCCGCCTTCTCCGTGGCGGACGAGTTCCAGCCAGAGGTAGCCGAGCCGGTTGGGCTGCTCCTGCCCACCGGCGCGCATCAGGTCTTCGAGGCGCACGCGGCCGGATCCGGTCGCGTCCATCCTGCGGCGGTCACCGTCGAGGAGGAAGGGCAGGAGCATTTCCAGGGCCCTGGACTTCCCCGAACCGTTGGTGCCTCGCAGCACCAGGCGTCCGCCGGAGAAGGAAAACTCGGTCTCGTAGTAGTGCCAGACGTTGATCATTCCTGCCCGATGCAGGCGCCACCGATGCGGATGGTGTTGTGGCGGGGTCTGCTCAAGGCCTGCGGACCTGTCGATCACGGAGATCGGACTCGTACGATCCATGGTGGTCATGCCGTCTCTCCGGTCTCGTCCGTGAACAACGGGTCCTGCATTTCCCGCGGGTCGGCGCCGAGCCGCCGCCTGGCGCGTGTCGTGGCCGACACGTCTCGTACGCTGGGCCGGTAACGGGCGGCGGCCGGATGGACGACCACTCCCTCGGTCACGACGGTGGCCAGGCCCACGGACGCCAGCAGGTGAACGACCTCGTCCCGGAAGCGGATCGGATCGTTCACGATGTCGCTCCGCCACGCTTTGGCGTGGCGGAGCGCGAGCTCGCCCAGCCTGTCGTCGACGACCGGCCACGGCGCGAGCACGCCTGTCATGGTCCGGCCGTCGAGGATCACCTGCCCGGCGGCCTTCGGTTCGAGAACCTCGATGAGCGCGTCGAGGAGGAGCAGCGCGGCCTGCCGCACGGTTCCGGTACCGGGGAAGGCGACATCGGTGAGTCGTTCGTCCGCGTCGTACGCGAGAGCGCCCTCCGCCCTGACTTCGAGCCCCAGGCCGAAACTCTCGTCCAGAACGCGGGTGAGCTCGGTGCGCTCCCTGCTCAGCACGTCGCGCTCCGCCTCACTGAGATCCCCGCGATGCACCACCGGGTTCTCCACCAGCTTGCGACGGAGGGAACGACGGGGCTGGTCGGGCACGTTCGGATCGTCGGCCCACAGGAGTTCGGGGCGCGCGAGCGGGTAGAGGGGGCGCGCGACCAGGTGTGGCAGCAGGCTCCGGTTGACGGTCAGCAACGCCTCCTCGCGGCGCTCACCCCATGCCACCACGCTTCCGTCCGTCTCCGTCAGCACGCCCCAGGCGAGCAGGAAGTCGATCGCGGCGACGAGGTCGCGTCGTTCGGCGAGTGTGTCGTCGATCGTGATGCCCGTGGTGGCGGCGTCCGCCCGGATCTGCTCCACGAGCTGCGACACCAGGACCTGTTCCCCCACATCCGACGCCAGCAGACCGGCACAGACCAGGGCGAGATAGGCGTAGGTCCGTGGCGTGAACTCACCGCCGGAGTGGCGGCGAGCGGGGCGGACCGGGGCGTCGGGCGACAGCGGCGCCTTGACCAGCCGGGCGAAACCGGTCTCGACCACCAGGGCATAGCCCAGCAACCTGGCGAAGGTCGACTTGAGCGCGCCGGAGTGCTTGCGTACGAGGGCGAGCTGTTCGGGGTGCCGATGCGCGGTGAGCACGGGGTCGGCGAGAAGAGCACGGGCGGCGACGCGTCGCTCGTCGGCGTCATGGGCTGCGATCGTCATCCCTCGGTTCCCGTCTGGTCGTCGTCGGACATGGCGACGTCGGTGAGCGAGGTGACGCTCAGGCCCAGATCATGGACGGTGAGCCGGCCGTCATCGGAGTACACGCGGGTTACGCCTCCTGGGCGGGGTACGACGACCAGAGCCAGGTCCAGGTCTGTGTCCACGGACGTGACCGAACCGGTCAGATCCGGTGTGACGGCCAGCAGATCGGAGAGCTTGTCCAGCAACAGCTCGCAGGCCGCACGGGTGATCCTGGCCTCGCTCAGGTCTCCCACGGCGATGAGCTCGGCCGCCGCCCCGGCCTTGCGGGCGACCTCCTCGTCCGCTTCCGCCAGCAGCCGCTCACGGTCGAGACCCGGGTCGGGAACGCGTGCCGTGCGCCCCCGTGCCGTGCGGTCGCCGCGTTCCCGCAGCGATACCGGTACGTCGACCGGGTCGGCGTCCCACCACGAGGTGCTCGCCGTGGCCCGGCCGCCGACCTCGTCAGGGCCCATGAGCAGGTGCCGGGAGGGGTAGGCGCCGAACGCCGCCGCGAAGATACGGTGCGCCTCCTCGGTGTCGGCCTCGGCGAACCATGTCGCGAGACGAAGGAGATCGGCACGTCTGGACACTCCGGTGCCCGCGGCGGCCAGCATGCGCTTCGCGTTCGCGAGGAGCTGGCCGAGTGCCTGCTCCGCTGCCGCGCGCAGCTGGGCGGGCCCCGAGCGGCCGTCCCTGCCGTACCACGCGGCCAGCTCGGTCCACTCGGCGGCAGTCCGGCCAGGCGAGCGCTCGGCCGGGCTACCATCAGGACCGGTTAGTCCAGGAAGCGCGGCGAGCACCGCGAGAAGCCGGTCAAGATCGGGAAGTATTCTGTCCAGCCGGTCGGCGACCGCGGGCGCGTGCCGGGCGACATCGGCTGATATGAGGTCGACGTATTCGAGGAGCAGGGTCTTGAACGCCGCGTACTCGGCTCCCGCCAGGTCATATCGGGACATGACTTGATGAAGATAAGCGTAGAAATCTCGCACGCTTTCGGTGAAAAATCGCTGGTTGTTGAAGACGGTGGTCACATCGGCGGCCAGCGCTTCGGCGTCCATCCGCCGGCCGTCCGAGAGTCGCGCCAGGATGTGGTCGAGGATCTCGGCTGTGCTCCCGAGCAGCTCACGGGCCACTTCTCGCGCTCCGTCGGTCGCGGATAGCAGCTCCTCGACCTGCCGGTGTGCCCTGCCGCCGAGTTTCGAGACCTGATATCGGGAACGGGAGCGCAGCCACTCCGAGACGGTCGCCACCCGGGCGTCGCGCACCGACCGGACCAGATTTCCCCATGACTCGAGTCGCCGGCATCGGTCTTCGACGTCGTCCGCCGACAGCGTGATCCCGGCCTCCTCCAGCAGCGTGGCGGCCTCCGTGGCTGACAAATCCGTGAGCAAGGTGTTGGTGAAGAGCCGCATCAGCGCCACGTACTCATGGGCGTGCTTGTCGGCGGTCGCATACCGATAAAGGTCCAGTCGCGCTCGTGCCTCCGCCGGAAAATCCTTCGCGTCATCCAGCTCCATGTCCTACCCATCTTGTGTGATCAGCACAAGTCGCCACTCGCCGAAGGGTATCCGCTTACGGTAGATGAACCTCCGACATTTTCGAACTGTTAATCTTCCACGAAGGATTCGAAAACGTTCTCGAAATGTGTTCGACGAACACGGTCTGAGAGTGTGGAATTTTGCATGCAATAAAGACGTTTTAGGACCTATCTGTATATATGTGATTAAAGGTGATTTTGGTCTTTATGACGGAGTTTTCGGGGGTGTCTGAAAAGTTATGATCAGAGTGCTCTGAGGCGCTATAGAGGCGCAGGGGCGGTTGCGAGGTCGATGGGCAGGCCGGCTCGGATGGAAGCACAGGAAGGCCAGGGCGATTATGGCTGTGGTCACGCGCCGGTGCCGGGGCATCCGTTTGCGGACGTGGTCATCGGGTCAGGCCGAACAGGTCCTCGCCGCTCCGTTTGATCGCTCGGGTGTCGTCGGTGATCAACGCCCCGTCAGAGCGACCCGGGTGCTGCAGGACATAGGCGCGGCGCGTCGACGTCCCGCGTGGAGACATACGGATCTTGTGCATGTGAGTCAATCAAATCAACTCCACAGAAGCCGGGGTGCATCAGAGTCTCCATCGAACCCTGGGCTGTTCATCTGACAGGGGCTGGTCTCGCTGGTATCTCCCATGGCCTGCCGCCTGGCCGACGCGGTGTTGATCGAGCAGACGACGAAGGGATCGAACAACGCCGCTTCATGGGTTGGGGATCTTCGTCGTCCGCCGAAAAGCTGCATCCAAACAGGAATGGATGACGCTTCTATTGCAAAGATGCGATTTCTGCTTAAATAGGAGATTATCTCGAGATGGTCTTCTCATCCGTCGGATCTTGGACGCGGCCCGAGGTTGCGATGACCTGTGGCCACCTTGAGGGGACAGAAACTCAACGGGACGTCCCGTCTTCATTCGCCGACCGGCTGCCAAGGTAGCCGCAGGAGGCTGAGTCATGGTGAACATAGTCGTTTCAGGCTTGACGGCGGCAGGCAAGACGACGCACGCCTTACTGTTGGCGCGGCGGCTCAGTTTCGACTATGTTTCCGCCAGTCGGCTGATGCTGGCACAACTCGAGATCGAGCATGATCCCGACAACAGCCTGTGGGTGACTCGAATGCAGGAGATCGAGGACCGGCGCGACCGCCAACCCGTCGACAGCGATGTCAACAAGTTGCTGGTCAGTGCATTTCGGACACGCACCAACACGGTGTTCGACTCATGGTCGCTTCCCTGGCTGACCGGTAGCGTTTCCTGTCTGCGGGTGTGGATCGAGTCAAGCCAAGAGTCTCGCGCGATGAAGGCGCGCGTCTCCCAAGAGCCGTACGGCCCTTTCCTCTCGCTGGACGACTGCCGAAGGCTGATCGATGACAAAGATGCGTCGACCGCACGGCGTTTCCAGCCCCTGCTGGAGGTGGACATCCGGTCCGACCGATCAGTTTTTGATCTTATCGTTGACAATTCGGACCTGATTGCGGAGCCAACGATCGAGTCCGCACGGCAGGGGATCTCCACGTTCCACCGGTCGCTAATGGCCAGCGTGTTGGAGCGCCTCCCCGGCGACACGCATCATGGGAAACGCTGACAATATGCGATGGGGCCGTTCGGGGGTCCCGGAGCAATGAAAATATCCAATTGAAAGGAAGCATATGGACCAGCTGCAGCTCGCAGGATGCGTGATCCCCAACGCCGACGGCGAGATCCTATTCCTGCACCGAAACACCGTTAAGCGACAGCAGTGGGAGATTCCGGGCGGAAAGCTGGACCTAAATGAGGACGCGGTCAAGACGGCTATACGCGAGGTTCGCGAAGAGATGGGCGTCGAAGTCGAGATTCTTAGGGAACTCGGAACCCGATCTTTTGACGAAGACGGCTACATGATGGTCTATACATGGTTTCTCGCCCAGATCATTGACGGCACCCCTGCGGTGCAGGAACCCGCCACGCACGACCGCTGCGAGTATCTGAGCTTGACGCAACTCAGCCAGATAGCCGACGAGCTCTCGCCGAACACCCACAACTTTCTCGAGGAGGTTACATCGGGACGGATATATATCTAATACCGTATTTTAACCGGATGGGCGGAGGTTCGGCATAGTGCGAGTCTTTTTGGAACAGGCAACCATCGAAGATCTGACTCGGCTCATCAACGCCGAGACGCACGCTGATTACCTATACATGTATCCGCCGCGCCAGACCTACCGTCCGTTCGAGTCAGATACCATCGGCTCATTCAGTGGACTGGTCGAGGCGTCTCTGGCTCGATTCGACGATCTGAACCTGTACGTTCACGTGCCTTTCTGTCGTCAGATCTGCAGCTTCTGCAATCTCTACACGACCAACGACCTCCGGCGCGATCTCCAAGGGTATGTCGACGCTGTGCTGATGGAAGCGGAGAAGTATATACCTCTGTCCGGCAAGAAGCGGATACAGACGCTCTATCTGGGGGGTGGCACGCCGTCCATATTGACAGCCAAACAGATCGAGCAGCTCATCACTACGCTTCTTGAACACTTCTCCAGCACGCCCGGCCAGATCCCCCCAGAAGCCGCACTTGAGGTTGATCCGTCGACTGTTGACGCCGGGAAGCTCCATGAATTACAGTCCGCGGGCATTAATAGGATTAATTTGGGTTATCAGTCGATGGTTGAGCGAGAAGTGATCCACATCGGGCGCAGACGTGGCGAAGCGGCTGGTCTTCGATTACTTGAGGAAGCTCTCGCTGTCGGCTTCTCTAATGTCTGCGTCGACCTCATCTACGGCCTACAGCACCAGACCGATGAAAACTGGTGTGCTTCCGTCCGGCAGATCGTCGGTGTGGGGCCACCGACGATCTGCGCGTACGCCCTTACGCTGCGCCCGTTTACCGGCTATCAGCGACGCGGTTACGATCAGATCGACGGCCGGGTCCTCCATCGGCGCTTCGACATGGCCGACCAGATTCTGCGAGATGCCGGCTACCGCCGGGAAACACATGTGAGGTGGGTCAAGGGTGGCGGCGGATATTTGCAGAAGGTCAATCACTGGGGTATGCAGAACATCCTCGGATTCGGGGCGGGCGCACGCAGCTATCTATGGGAACTCGACTTCCGGAACGGATATTCGGTACGCGACAGGCGTGGGGCGCTCGATCTGTACGCGGATGCCGTCAGCACCGGCAGGTGGCCTGTAACCGATGGTTACCTCATGTCCGACGAAGAGCGGATGCAGAAAGCGGTGGCACTCAATGTTCAGTCCCTGGACCGTCGCTGGTTTGCCGATCTTTTCGGTGTCGATCCCTTGTCTGTGTTCGAAAGAGAGTTCTCAACGCTGGCATCACTGGGTTTATGCCACATCAATGATGATCTTGTCACACTGACCGAAACCGGAATCAAACACCGCGACCTCATTACCCAATGCTTTTTTAGTATCGAGGTACGCCGACGCCTTCGAGAGTTCGACTATAGTGAATAGCATTCAGCTTTCCCGCAACGAGTTCAAGCTCACCTGGATACATCTGTCCGACATTCATTTCGGGGCCGGTGGCGGACATGGGGCGGCCGAGCGCAACGATGTGTTGGACGCACTGGTGGACGATATCCGACGGATGCGCGACAGAGTTCCCCCCGTTGACCAAATAATAGTCAGCGGAGACATAGCATTCTCGGGTGGCTCGTTGAGCACCGGAGAGTATGATGAAGCGACCGCCTTCCTCACCAAGCTGGGAGCCCTACTTGGTCTAGCCAACGATGCGATTCTAGTGGTTCCTGGAAACCACGACATCAATCGCAGCATAGCGCGCGACGACGACGTCCGGCGTTGGCTCGATGAACTACGCTCCCCACATCGGCCGATAGATGATGCTCTCGCCAGTGATCGCGGCCATGATCGCCTCCGTTTCAGCGCTCGCATGTCGAACTACTTGGCGTTCGCACAGAACTTTGGCGAGTGCGTTGGCACAGGAGAGTCCGTTGGTCTGGGCTACTGGACCACCCTGATCGAGGCGAGAGATGATCTGAGGGTACGCATTTCCGGCGCCAACAGTGCCCTGCTCTCCCAGGATGACGACGACTTCCAGCGGCTACAGCTCGGCCTGACACAGTTCGGAACCCTGAAAGGCGCTTCGGACCAGCATGACGTGCTAATCCTCGTGACACATCATCCTGTCGACTGGTTGCGGGACCGTGACCCGATCGCGGCACGTATTCGCCGGTCGGTCGACATCCATCTTTACGGTCACGTTCACGATGGCAACTCCGAGCGGGGAAGCGGCGGTGGTGGCAGCGCACTCATCCGCGTCGTGGCGGGTGCCGTACACGAGTACGACAGCGCGGGCCGGGCAGGCACGAACAGTTATGGGTATTCCGTCGGCTCAATATTCGTCGGTGCTGATCAGCGCATCGGGCTACGGATATGGCCGAGGCGCTGGACACCACATAACGCGGATTTCAGGACGGACATCGCGGTTGTTCCCGACGGGCAGATATTCGCCGACCATGTAATTAGAGAGCGCGCGGATCCACCGAGGCCAAGTCATGGGCAGAGCGGATCGCAGTCTGCATTTCAAACGCCTGAGGCATCGGCGGAGCAACTGCTGTGGCGAGCATCGGAACGGTCGGCTCGTCGCTTGGGCGCTCGGCGCACGGCCTACCCTTTGGACTTAAGCATCGCCCAGTTGCATGGTCGCGGTGTCTACGTCCCGGCATCGTTCACCGATCAGGCACGCGATCTGGCCGGCGTCGGGGTCGACCATTTAGTGGGAGAGATCACGGCGCAGCGATCGGTCCTTATCCTCGGCGAGCCGGGCAGCGGCAAGAGCGTCGCGGCGTACGCCCTTCTTCAACGATTGCGGGAACGGGTCCCCGCAATCGCGATAAGGGTCTCAGAGCTTCCCGACGCCGTTGATGGGAAAGCGGCACGGACGGACCTCGCCCTCGCGCTGGGGGGTGCTCTGGACGAGTACACAGGTCGACCAATTCTGCTCATAGACGGACTCGATGAGACGCTTTCGGAGTTCGACTCTTCAGCCGACTTCTTCATGCTGCTGAATCGGCTCAGAGAAGCTTTTACGCTGGTCATTACGTGTCGGCGCAGAGAGTTTGAGGACAATCTGGCGAAGACGATGGAGAGCGACACATTCGACTCTATTTTCTCCATCGACGCGTGGACATTGGATCGACAGTTCGCCGATTTTGTCAACCGGCTGGTAATCGCCAGATTTCTCGACTCGAACGCGATACTCGGCGAGATCAGAGAGTCTCCCGTTCTTACTCAGATGGTTAATCGCCCACTATTTGCCAGAATGCTCACGTTCCTGGGGCAATCGGGTATGGATACGGTCACAACCGTCTCCACGCTTTACGCCGAATATATCGACAAACTTGGAACGACTAGCGAAATCGCGCTTGCCGCCGCAGGATGTCGCCAGTCATCGCAACCGAAGGAGATCTGGACCGAAGCCGCCTGGGTAATCTTCTCCAAAGCACTGCTGTCCGAGGAGCGGTTCAGCGTGGGCGCGGTTACTGCCCTTGTGGCCACCGAACTCGGTGCCCAGCCTCGCTGCGTCGCGCGGGCACTCGGCCACATCTGCGATGAATGGCGGGTGGCTGGCCGGGTTTGGGGAAGATTCGTCCACTACTCATTCTTCGAGTATCTCGTCGCCTGTCACTACCTGGACGAGGTTTCCCAGTCGGTCATGAAAGGTTCGGCTACGCACCTCGCGCAAAGCCTCAGCTTCGACCTCACACCTGAGATCCGTCACTTCTTGGTCGACGAGCTACGCCTGGCGAATATTCCAGATCTCAGTCGGGCGCTGGAAAGTGCTTATCAAGAGAGCAAGCAGTTCGGTCGGAGGTCGGCGCGGACCCGGACCGTCGGCAATCTCATCGCCTACCTGTTGTCTCGAGTCGCCTCCGACGCGCGAGCGTCACTTCGCCGCCTGGTGGCCGGCGAGGAGGACATGTTTCTCCAACAGTCACTGCTCTGGGGATTGTGCCATCTGGGGGACGGGCAGGGACTCGAACGGTTCGTGGCCGAGTCGAGGGCCTCTGCCCAATGGCGCGCGTGGAACCGTGGCTACCTCATGTACTACTACGGCGACATCGACCGGCGTGAGGACCCGCCCTTTGTCGATACCGATCCCCGTCGACCCTGGGGGCGTACACGCGAGCGGTCGATCTCTCTTATGACTGCTCCCTCCTATCAGGCCATCGCGCCACAGCGGCGGTACCTGGACCTGTACACGCTCTACGACTACGCGATCTGGCGCGGAACAAGACTTACCGGTGACGATATGGAGACGGCTCGCATGACATTGACAGCATTGTGGGAAGGGTCCGGCATCGGAAGTGATCTCCTACTCGAACTGCAGGCGATGCATTCCGCCGCATGCTCGGATTCCTGAGGATCTATCCGTTTCTCAGCCAAGCACCGCATCTGTTCCGACATGCTCTGGAAGACATGACAGGCAATGAGAAGCGATGAAACGTGCGACACTCGCCCGTGCTCAGCCGCAGTGGCTCCAGCCGCTCTTCCACGACAGTGACCCGTGCGAGCCGCCCCAGATGACGCACTTCCCGGCGGCGGGAAGCCGTACGGGGCCCGCGTAGACGGTGAACCTGCCGGAGTTGCTCGCGGTGGAGCCGCCCTTCACCTGGAGGATCGCGTTCATCGCGATCTTGGAGGGGAACACGTACCTGGACATGGTGACGACGCAGTTCCTGCCCTGGGCGGTGTTGTAGAGGAGATGGACGGTCGCCGCGCGGCCCAGGGCCCTGGAGGCGACCACCTTGTAGCCGCTCCCGCAGACGCCGGTGGCCGTGTAGGGGTTGGGCCTCTGGCTCGGGGTGGCGGTGGGCTGCACCGTCGGTTTCGCGGTGGTGGGCTTGGAGGTCGGACTCGGAGACGACGAGGGCTTGGGGGTGCCGCTCGGCCGCGGCGTGGTCGTCGGCTTCGCGGACGGGGTCGGCTTGGCGGTGGTGGCCGTCGGCCTGGGGGTCGGCGAGGGGGATCCGCTCGGCTTCGGCGTCGGCTTCCCCGTGGCGGGGTACGGATCCCCGGCCGGCTGGGAGGTGCGCCGGGACGGATGGGGCGTGATCGCGGCGACCGTCTCGGTCTCCTCCTCCGGGGCCGGCTCCGAGGGCTGGGGAGATTCCTCCACGACGTCGGGGATGAGCGTCGGCTCCTGATCCGCGGCCTCCGACACGGCGGAGGTCGCCACCGGTCGCGCCGCCGCGGCCTTACCGTCGTCCTGGAGGAGCGCCACGGTCCCGGCGGCCACGCCGAGCGCGGCCACCACCGCCACCCCGGCGAGCAGGAGCCCCACCGGCCGGGGCGCCTTCCTCCCGCCGGGCTCCCGGCTGTTCCGTCGTGATCCGCTCTGCTCCGGTCCGGGGCCGATAGCGGGGCCGGGCGCGGAACCGGTAGCGGGGAGGGGGAAGGCGGCCGGGCGCGGGACCGGGGTGGTGGGACCCGAGCCCATCAGGTGGCTGACGAGCTGCTCGGCGGTGGGGCGCCGGGCCGGGTCCTTGGACAGGCAGGCCGCGACCAGGTCACGCAGCGGCCCCTCCAGCGGGCCCAGTTCGGGCTGCGCGTTCAGGATCCGGTTGATCACGACGGCGATGGAGTCCTGGCCGAACGCGGGCGTGCCGGTCGCGGCGAAGACCATCGTGACGCCCCAGGCGAACACGTCGGCCGCGGGCGTCACCTCGCCGGGGCCGAGCTGCTCGGGCGCGAGGTAGGACGGGGTCCCCATCGCCACCCCGGTCGCCGTCATCCCCGGCGAGTCCAGCGCCCTGGCGATGCCGAAGTCGATCACCACCGGGCCCTCGGGGCCCATCAGCACGTTGGCGGGCTTGAAGTCGCGGTGCAGGATGCCCGCGCGGTGGATCGCCGACAGCGCGGTGGCCGTACTGACGGCGAGGCGCTCCAGGGAGGCGCCGCGCCGGGGCCCCTCCCGGTCGACCAGCAGGCGCAGGGACGGTCCCGGGACGTACTCGCTCACGATGTACGGGCGGCTGCCGGCGAGGTCGGCGTGCAGCACGGCCGCGGTGCAGAACCGGGCCACCCGCTGCGCGACCGACACCTCGCGCAGGAAGCGGGCCCTGGCCTCGGGATCGCCGGTCAGCCCGTGGTGCAGGAGCTTGACGGCGACCTGCTCGCCCCCGGGCCCCCGCCCGAGGTAGACGACCCCCTGGCCACCCTCGCCGAGCCGTCCGATCAGCTCGAACGAGCCCAGCCGCGGTGGATCCTCCCCGGTGAGCGGCTCTGTCATGTGTTCCCCCGAAACGAACCCCGAACAAATCCCGAAAAATTGTTTTATGTGAGGCAGAACGCTACCAGCGTGAGTGCCGATAGAGATCTGCCGCGGCGCGGAAACCCGCTCAGATGGCCTTGCCGGGGTTGAGGATGCCGAGCGGGTCGAAGACCTTCTTGATCCCGTGATGGATCTCCTCGGTGACCGGCCCGGTCTCCAGCGCCAGCCAGCGCCGTTTCAGCAGCCCGACGCCGTGCTCGCCGGTGAGCGTGCCGCCCATCTCCAGGGTCTCCCTGAAGAGCTCGTCGGCCGCAGCCCACACCTGCGGCGGCGGCTCGGTCAGGGCGTGGTCGAAGATGAAGACCGGGTGCAGGTTGCCGTCGCCCGCGTGGGCGACCGTGGTGATCAGCACGTCGTGCCTGACCGCGATCGCCTCGATCTTCTCGATCATCTGCGGCAGCAGGGAACGCGGCACGCACACGTCCTCCACCAGGCACTTTCCCAGCCGCTCCTTGGCCTGGTAGGCCATCCGCCGGACCCCGATCAGCTCCTCGGCCTCCTGCGCCGACGACGACACCGCCACGAAGGCCGCGCCGTTGGCGGTGCAGAGCTCGGCCATGCGCTCGGAGACCGCGGGGCCGTCCACCGCGTCCGACTGCGCGATCAGCATCGCCCGGGTCGACTCCTCCAGCCCGATGTTGCGCCAGTCGTCGATGGCCTTGAGCGTGTTGCGGTCGAGCATCTCCATCAGCGACGGCTGGCAGCCGGCCGCGATGATCGCCGAGACGGCGGCGGCGGCGTCCCTGAGGGAGGTGAACTCGGCCGCGATCGTCGCCGGGTAGACCGACGGGGCCCTGCGCAGCCGTACCGTCGCCGCGGTGATGACCCCGAGCGTCCCCTCGGAGCCGACGAACAGCCCGGTCAGGTCGTACCCCGTCACGCCCTTCACGGTGCGCCGGCCGGTGTTGATCACCCGCCCGTCCGCGAGCACGACCTCCAGGCCCATCGCCGAGTCACGGGTCACGCCGTACTTCACGCACCGCAGCCCGCCCGCGTTGGTGGCCAGGTTGCCGCCGATGGTGGAGATCTCGTACGAGGAGGGGTCGGGGGCGTACATCAGCCCGTGCTCGCGGGCGGCCCGGTCCAGGTCGGCGGTGATGACGCCCGGCTCGACCACGGCCGTCTCGTCGGCGGGGGACAGCTCCCTGATGGCCGCCATCTTGTGCAGCGCCAGCACGACGCATCCCTCGACGGCGGTCGCCCCGCCCGCCAGGCCGGTCCCGGCACCCCTGGGCACCACCGGCACCCGGTGCTCGGTGGCCCACCTCATCACGGCGACGACGTCGTCCCTGGTGTGCGCCAGCACCACGGCGAGGGGTCTCCCCGGCTCCAGGAAGGTGCGGTCCCGCGCGTAGGAGTCGGTGACGTCGGGATCGGTCAGCACCTTCTCCGGTGCGAGCGCTGCGACGAGTTCGGAGATAGCGGTCACACGTTGGACTGTACGGCCTGTCCCAACATGCCTTCTCCGGACAAAACATGCTTTATTGCAGTTTCACAACATCATTTGGGCTCTTGACTCTAACTTTACCTTCTCGTCTAATCTCCCGGTTCGGCGCGCTCATACGGCGGGCCGGTGAGTGGGACGCGTCCGGCCAACCCGGGCGCAGGGAAGGGGACACGTTGTCCGGCAGAGTCAGCAGAGGAGGCGCCGGCAGGCGTTTCCTCGCGATAGTCCCCGTGCTCGGCCTGGCCGTCACGGGACTGGCCGTGGGCGGTGCGTCGGCCGAGAGCGACACCTCGGTCGCGCGGTACCAGCCGACCGCGGCCGACTACTACATCAACTACGCGCCCCCCAGGGACGAGCCGGAGGTCGACGACCCGGCCGTGCCGTCGGCGAAGGCGCGCAAGGTCAGCCCGTCCAAGAAGATCGCCGAGAAGTACTCCGCGGGCAACCCCGTCGCCGCGCGGGTGCTGGCGGCCCGTGAGGCCCAGGCGATCAGGACGGGGACCAACCCGGCGGACTTCCTCTTCAAGAAGTCGAAGACCGTCAAGACGGCCAAGCTCCTCACGCTGCTGGTGGAGTTCAACGACAAGGCCGACGACGACTTCTCCGGCTTCTCCCGCCCGGCCGACGTGAACAGCGAGGACCCGGCCGAGTGCGTCACCGAGCCGGCGGGCACGCTGCTCAACGGCCCGCTGCACAACAAGATCCCCAACCCGGCCACGCTGTCCCACAAGGACAACAACAGCTTCTGGGTGCCCGACTTCAGCCCCGACCACTTCAACAAGATGCTCTACACCAAGCAGGGCATCACCCAGCGCGTCCGCACCGACCTGACCGACCCCCGGGACGGCCGCAAGGGCATCGACATCTCCGGCCACACCATGAAGAACATGTACGAGGAGATGTCCAAGGGCGCCTACACGGTCACCGGGCAGGCCAGCCCGTGGATCAAGGTCCCGCACTCCGAGGCCTACTACGGCGCGCGCGCCTGCGGCCAGCCGGTGCAGGACATGAGCGGCCACCCGGACAACCCGCTCGGGGCCGGCCAGCTCGCCATCGACGCGGTCAACACCCTGGTCGCCACCGACCCGGACTTCCCCTGGGCCGACTACGACATCGAGGACGTCGGTGACGCCGACGGCGACGGCAACTTCGCCGAGCCCGACGGCGTGGTCGACCACCTGGTCCTGGTCCACGCGGGCAAGGACAAGTCCTCCGACGGCGGCGCCGAGGGCACCTACGCGATCTGGGCGCACTCCAGCGCGGTGGCCGGCGGCTACCAGGTGCCCGGTAAGAACGTGAAGATCTCCAACTACATCGTGCAGCCCGAGGACTCCGGCGTCGGCGTCTTCGCGCACGAGTACGGCCACGACCTGGGCCTGCCGGACCTCTACGACACCAGCGGCCAGGCCTCCTCGGCCGTCGACTTCTGGGACCTCATGTCCAGCGGCTCGCACAGCGGCCCGATCTTCCAGTCGATGCCCTCCCACATGAGCATCTGGAGCAAGTGGATCCTCGGCTGGGCCAACCCCAAGGTCTTCAACCCCGGCGACCGCGCCGGCCTCGTGACGATCGGCCAGGCCTCGCGCACGCCCAAGCTCACCCAGGACGGCGTCAGGGTGAACCTGACCAGTGCCCCGGTCACGATGGTCGAGCCGCACAGCGGCACCAAGACGTTCTGGTCGAACTTCGACCAGGAGTGGGCCAACGTCAAGATCGGCCGTGACGTCCAGGTGCCCGCCGGGACCGACCTGAAGTTCTGGATGTGGAACAACTACGAGATCGAGGAGGACTGGGACTACGGCTTCGTCGAGATCTCCACTGACGGCGGCACCACCTGGGCCCAGCAGAAGGTCTACACCGAGGGCGGCGCCCTGGTCTCCACCGACGACGGCTACACCGACCCCAACAAGAACCTCGCGGCGTTCGGCGGCAAGAAGTACGGCCTCACCGGCAACACCGACGGCTGGCGGCACGACTACGTCGACCTGGCCCCGTTCGCCGGCACGACCGTCAAGCTGCGCCTGACCTACAACACCGACGCCGCCTTCACCCCGCGCGGCTGGCACGTCGACGACTTCGCGCTCACCAACGGCGCCGAGACCGTCTGGAGCGACGACCTGGAGAGCGGCGCCACCGGCTGGACGGCCGGCCGCGGCACCTTCAACGGCACCACCGGCGCGGGCTGGGTCGTCAACGACGGCAAGCGCGAGGTCTCCCGGTTCTACCTGGCCGAGTGGCGCAACTTCGACGGGTTCGACAAGGGCCTGCAGTACACCTACACCACCAACTACTCGCGTGAGGGCGCGTGGAAGGTGGAGAAGGTCAAGTACAACGCCCCCGGCCTGCTCGTGTGGTTCCGCGACTCGAACTACACCAACAACTCGCTGGCCAACAACCTCGAACTGGCGCCGAGCATCGGTTCCAAGGGCAGCCTGCTCCTCGTCGACTCCCACTTCGACCCGCTGCGGCGGACCGGCGCGGCGGCCGAGAAGGACCCCACCACGCTCAAGAACATGAACGGCCGCGTGCAGACCTCGAACGCCGCCTTCTCCTTCTCCAAGACCTACCCCTTCACCGAGTGCTTCGAGGGGCCGGGCGAGCCCTTCAGCGAGTACTGCACCAAGGTGGCCGCGCAGAAGGGCGTCTCCGAGTTCACCGACGCCAAGACCTGGTACCCCGGGTTCGAGGCGCGCGGCACCAGCCTGTTCTACCGCGACTTCGACGCCTCCACGGTCGTCCCCTCCAAGGGCGACCAGCCCTACAGCACCCGGGTCGTCAACGCCGACGGCACCCCGGCCACCGAGCTGTACGGGACCGACATGGGCAACGGCCACGTCCTCGGCTCCGGCAACCCCGGTGACGAGGGCAAGGCGCTGGGCGTGAAGCTCAAGCTGGTCACCCCGTTCCCGGGCGATCTCGGCGCGATCGTGCAGGTCACCCCGCCCAAGGAGTAGATCACCCCGCCCAGCGGGCGGATGAGGGCCCACGGGCCCCGGGGCCCCGCCGTCACCGACGGCGGGGCCCTACCATTTGAACGGGCAACCACCCGATCGGATAGGGGCAGCGTGGGAGAGCTTCGAAGCAAGGCCGAGCACACCGAGGCCATCCGGACCAAGGGCAGGGTCTGCGTGGTCGTCAACACGCGCTCGCGCCGCGGCCGGCGCCACTATTCCGCCGTGGTCCGCGCGCTGCGGGCCGAGGGGTTCGGCTCGATCCGCTTCCTGCCGGTGGTCGACACCAAGCGCCTGCGCGCCACCCTGGAGGAGGCCCTGGCCGACGAGCCCGACCTGCTCGTCGTGGGCGGCGGCGACGGCACGCTCAGCGCCGCCGTCAAGCACGTCGCCCACCGCGACGTCGCCCTGGGCGTGCTGCCCCTGGGCACCACCAACAACTTCGTCCGCAGCCTCGGCGTCCCCCTCGACCTCGCCGGAGCCATCCGGGTCCTGCGCACCGGGAAGGTCGCCGACATCGACCTGGGCGTCGCCGGAGACCGCGAGTTCGCCAACCTGGCCAGTTTCGGGGTCTCCGTGGAGGTGGCGGGCAAGGTGCGGCACGGGGTGAAGCGTCTGCTCGGCCGCGCGGCCTACCCGCTCACGGCCCTGACGATCCTCCCGCGCCACCAGCCGTTCCGGGCCTTCCTCACCGTGGACGGACGCCGCCACGAGCTGCTCACCCACCAGCTCAACATCGCCAACGGCCGCTTCCACGGCGGCTGGCAGGTCGCCAGGGACATCAGCATCGACAACGGCCGCCTGGTCGCGTACCAGCTCGGCTCGGGCAAGCGCCTGCGCCTGCTGCTGGAGACCATGGTCCGCGCCGGCAGCGGCCGCTGGCGCAGCCTGGCGGGAGGCCCCTTCGTGGTGGGGCGCGAGATGTACCTGGAGACCGACCCGCCGATGGCCGCCGACGTCGACGGTGAGGTCCGCCTGATGACCCCCATCATGATCCGCACCGTTCCCAACGGCCTGCGGGTGATGGTCCCGGACGATTTCGTCGACTCCTGAGCCCGGTGCGGCCCCGGGGAGCCGGGTGCGGCGGTGATTGGAACCGGTCTCAGCGGGTAGTCGGAGGTTTCCGACAGATGGAGGACACCATGGCATCGCTGATGGATCGGATTCGAAACTATCTGCGCACCCCGCAGGGACAGCGGCACATGGAGAAGGCCAAGACGATGGCCCGCGACCCGCGCAACCAGCAGAAGCTGCGCGGGCTCCTTGCCCGCTTCCGGGGCGGCCACACCCGCCACTGACCCCGCCGCCCGGCGGCGCGCCAGGGCCCCGGCCGAGAGCCCGGGCCCGGCCCCCGCACGGCCGTCGGCCGGGCGGGCGGCCGGTTCGCGTCTACTTTCTGGTAAATCTTTACGGCTGTTTTCCAGTGATACGCCGGAATCTCGTCCGGAGCCTGTCGAGCAGCGGCTCCGGCGCCGGCAGGCCCTCGTGGTGCTCGTCCTCGTGCCGCGCGGGTGCCCGCGGGCCGGCGTCCCGCGGGTGGTGTTCCGGCCCGCGATCCTCCGGCCGCCCGGTGTCCGCCACGCCGGCGCCCTCCGTGGCGGGGATCTCAGGGATCTCAGGGATCTCGGGGACGCCGGGGAACTCGGGGACGACCTCCCGAATGGCCGGAACCTGCGGGTGGCCGAGGTGCCGCGGCCGGAGGTCCTGGGGACGAAGGTCCGGCACGGCGGGCTCCGGCGGGCGGGGCCGCCGTATCCGCCGCAGGTCGGCCAGGGCCTCGGCCGCGCCGGGACGCTTGTTCGTCGCGTGGTCGCGCATCCGCCGCAGCAGGTCCATGACCTCCACGGGGACCTCCACGGGCGCCTCGCCGGAGGCGGGCTCGGCGTCGGGGGTGATCGGGGGAAGCCTCCCGGTCAGCAGCCGGAAGGCGATCACCCCGGCCGCGTACACGTCGGAGGCGGCCGTCATCCGCTCCGGCATGGCCTGGCACTCGGGAGCCGCGTAATGGGTGTCGAGGACGTTGGGCAGCTCGCTGGCCACGGTGTGCGCGCGGGGGCCCGGCTTGGCGTAGTCGAACCCGGTGAGCATGGCCCGGCCCTCCTCGGTCACCAGCACGCACGCGGGGCTGAGCGCCCGGTGGATCACGTTGTTGGCGTGCACGTGGGCCAGGCCCAGCAGCATGTCCTCCACCACGTCCAGCCGGGCGGCGGTGGAGAGGGTGGACGGGGAGGCGGTGAGGTGAAGGTGCAGCGCCTGTCCGTGCACGTCGTCGAGGACCAGCACGAACCGGCTCTCGTCGTCGATGGCGAAGAAGTCACGGGCCCGCACCACGCACGGGTGCGGGGGAATCCTGGTGAGGGCCTGGTAGGCGTTGGTGATCAGCCGTCGCTCGGCCGCCCTCGGTTCCTCCTCGGCCAGCGGGTCGGCCCGGTAGACGCGCAGCAGGACCGTCTCGCTGCCCGGGACCGTCGCGTTGATCGCGCGGTACTCGGTGACCCGGTTGTCGCCGCCCAGCTGCTCCTCCACCACCCAGCTGCCGAAGCGCGGCGGCGCCGTGGAGCGCCGCACGCTCCCGTTGAGCGCCTCGATGATCGCGGTGCCGTACGGCGCGGTGTCCGTGGTGTGGCCGCGCCTGACGCGGGAGGCGTCGCCCAGCGTGCCGATCAGCCCGGCGAGGTCGGTGACGTGCCGCGAGTCGCGGCCGGCGGGGTCGACCAGCTCCGCGTCGGTCCCGGTGAGCACCACGAGGCTGTCGACGTAGACCCGGTCCAGCTCGCGGCGCTCCTGGGTGAGCAGGCCCTTGAGCGCGCGCCCGTTGCCGCGCAGCTTGGCGACGGGAGAGCCGAACGCCTCCCGCCGCTGCGGGAACCAGCGGGTTCCCGCGACCTCGATCCGGCCGCGGGTGCCCTTGACGTCGATGACGCAGAGCGAGTGACCGGTCAGGACGATCACGTCCACCTCGAAGGTGTCGTCCCCGCGGGGCACCTCGATGTTGTGCAGCAGCAGCCAGTCGTCCGGGGCGTTGTCTCGCAGATGCGCGATGACCCGTCGCTCGGCGTCGTTGACCGGGCTTCCGCCGCCGACGATCTGTGCCATCTCTAGCGTGCCGCCTTTCTGATCGCGCTCATCGTGCCACGCACCATCCCAAGAGGCTCATCTTCGCCCGTACCTCTACTTTTCCACCACTGGGACACGCGGGCCTCCCTATGATCATGGCGTAGTCCCGGCCGCGAGGCGTGATCGACGTGTCCCACGCTCCAGGAACGCCCCTGCCGTGCCGTGCCGAGGCCGATGCCCCGGGTGCCGCCGGTGAGCACGCTGTTCGTCATGGTCGTCTCGCGAACGGTCGGTGAAACGGTAACGGGGGCCGCGGCACGGCCGGCGGCCGGTCGTGAGCCCCCGGGCCCGAAGGTGTGCGAAACGCGGGCCGGGGAGTGGTTCGCCGCGCGACACGGCACGGTGTCGTCCCCGCATCCCCCTGTGATCATCGCAGCGAGGCCCATGTTTGCCGGGGGAGGAGAGGGTAGACGTCCTTTCCTGTAGGGGAGGAGGCAGCCCATGACCAACACCAAGGAATCACTGCCGACGTCCGAGCTGATCCGGCAGATGTCGGAGCAGGTCTCGCGTCTCGTCAGGGACGAGCTGCGCCTGGCCAAGGCCGAGCTGACGGAGAAGGGCAAGCACGCGGGAATCGGCGCGGGGTTGTTCGGCGGGGCGGGAGTGGTGGCCCTGTTCGGGGCCGGTGCCCTGGTCGCCGCGGTGATCCTGCTTCTCGCGCAGGTCATGCCCCCGTGGGCGGCGGCCGCGCTCGTGGGCGGGGTGCTGCTGGTCATGGCCGGCGCGCTCGGGTTCTTCGGCAAGCGCCAGGTCGCCGAGGCCGCCCCGCCGACCCCCGAACGGACCATCGAGAGCGTCAAGGACGACATCGACGCGGTGAAAGAGAGGGCGCACCGATGACTGAGACAGACCCGGGCGGACCCGAGCGGCCCCAGGCCGTGGCCGGAACCACCGGATCCCGCAGGAAGGGCGTCGACGAGCCGATAACGCCGGACGAGAGCGGATCGCTGAACATCCCGCCGAACCAGCCGGACGGCACGCCCCGCGAGGACCTCGGCGTCACCGGGTCCGAGCGTGACGGCACGCCCCGGCTCCCGGAGGGCGCGGCGCTCGCCGCCGCCCCGGACACTGCGGCGACGACCACCCCGTACGCCGACACCGGTGCCACCGGCGGCGTGAGGGGGGACGGCAAGACCGTCGGAGACGACGGGAACGACACGGAGAGCGTGCGGCGGGACATCGAGGACGCCCGCCGCGAACTGGGCGAAACAGTGGAGGCACTGGTGCACAAGACCGACGTCAAGGGCCGTTTCCAGGAGACCGCCGCTCAGGTGGGCGACGACCTGCGCAAGGCGGGGGCGGCGACCGCCACCACGGCCACCGAGATGGTGGAGCGGGTCAAGGTGGCGGCTCCCGAGATGGTCGGGCGGGTGAGGGAGGCGGCCCCCGAGGTCGTCGGCCGGGTCAAGGAAGTGACTCCCGTCGAGATCAAGGACGCGGCGAACAGGGTCACGACCGAGGCGGGCAAGCGCCCGGTGGTGACGATCGCGGCGGTCGCCGCGCTCGTCCTGGTCGTCTTCCGCGTGCTGCGGCGAGGCAAGAAGAAGTAGATGACCGGCAGCACCGGCAGGGCCGCCCCCGGCGATTCGCGGGGGCGGCTCGCCCTTGTCCCCGAGACTCCCTCGGAACTGCCCCGGGGGGCATGGTGGGGGGTCCTCAAACGGACCGTCCTGGAGTTCCAGCGGGACGGCCTGCCCGACTGGGCCGCGGCCCTCACCTACTACGCGGTGCTGTCGATCTTCCCCGGCCTGATCGTGCTGGTGTCCGTGCTCGGCCTGGTCGGCCAGGACGTGATCTCCACGATCCTGGCCCAGGTCGCGGCGCTCGCCCCCGGCGACGTCACGCAACTGGTGAGGGACCAGGTCGAACAGGTGCGGGGCAGTGGCGGCACGAGGGGCCTCCTGGCGATCGTCGGCCTGCTGGTCGCCCTCTGGTCGGCCTCCGGCTACATCGCCGCCTTCATCAGGGCCGGAAACGCGATTTACGACATCCGGGAGGGACGCCCCCTGTGGAAGCTGACCCCGCTCAGGGTCGGGCTGACGCTGGTGGTCGTCGTCCTGATGGCCGCCGCGGCGGTGGCCGTCACCTTCACGGGAAGGCTCGCCGAGCTGGCGGGCGAGGCCCTGGGAGTCGGGCAGACCGCGGTCACCGTCTGGGGGTACGCCAAGTGGCCGGTCCTGGTGCTGATCGCCGCGGGCCTGGTGATGCTGCTCTACTGGGCGGCGCCCAACGTCCGCCAGCCGGGATTCCGCTGGATCAGCCCCGGCGGGCTGCTGGCGGTGCTGCTCTGGGTCGTCGTCTCCGCCGGGTTCGCGGCCTACGTCGCCAACTTCGGCTCCTACGACAAGACCTACGGCACGCTCGGCGCCGTCGCGGTGTTCCTGATCTGGCTGTGGCTGTCCAACATGGCGATCCTGCTGGGCGCCGAGTTCGACGCCGAACTCATGCGGGAACGCCAGATCGCCGGAGGCCATCCGCCCGAGAGCGAGCCGTACGCCGAGCCCAGGGACGAGGCGGAGGAGGAGGACGGCCCCCTTCCCGGTCCCGGCGAAGGCTGACCGGGTGCCGGTGGAACGGGGAGGTCACCGGAGATCCGGCCGATGCCTGTGCGTGCAAGCGAGCCAAACTCATGTCTGTCGGGGTAATCTGACCGTTTCCGGGTGGGCGGCGGACCCCCTCCTCTCCGCCCACCCGGACCTTCCCGTGACCGATGTCCCCGCCGGGTACCCGTTTGCGGCCCGGAAGGGCGAACTATGCTGATCTCGGACGCGCGCGGAGGCGTGCGCATGTAGCGTTCTCGGGCAGGACACGATGTTCTCGGGGCAGGACACGATTCTCGGGGCAGGACACAGGAGATCTCATGCGCCGTGCTCTCGGGGTCGCCGCGGGCCTCGCCCTCATCGCGGCCGCCCTGTCCCCGCTGCCGCAGGCCCAGGCCAGCTGCGTCACCGCCGCCAGGAAGTGCCAGGGCGAGCCGCTGATCGGCATCGAGCTGACGGCCGGGGCCGCACCGCGCCCCGATTCGCAGGGCCGGGTCTCCTACACCCTCGACTACTCCATGACCTGGACCCCCTCCTTCGCCCCCTACTGGGGCGCCTTCTGGGTGGGGGGCCGCTTCCCCGAGGGCGCGCGGGGAGGCGTCCGGGCGGTGCTGCTCGACGGCGCCGGCGGGCGGAGCTCCGTCCTGCGCTGCCGCGAGCGCTCCGACGGCGTCTGGTGTGCCGCCGGAAGCCACGTCCCGCACCGGGGGCGGATCGTCTTCACGACCCGCCTCGCGCCCGGCACCGAGGCCAAGGCCGCGGCCAGGCTCGGCTTCGACAGCTTCGAAGGACTCGACAGGGAGGAGTCCGAGCGCGGTTTCAGCCGGGCGCAGGCGCGGGAGAGATTCTGCGAGCACCGTTTCACCACGACCGTCACGACGACGCAGGCACCCTGAGGAGACGAGTTGAACGCCGTACTGACCGGTGTGCACCACCTCAAGATCTGGGTGAGCGACCTGGAGCGGAGCCGTTCCTGGTACGAACGGGTCCTGGGGCTGGAGCACCACACCAGCTTCCAGGACGAGGACGGCGTGATCAGGGGCATGAGCTTCACGGTCCCCGGCGCGGCCTTCCAGATCGCGCTGCGTGAGAACCCCGACCTGGCCAGGGTGCTCTTCGACGCCGACCCCTTCGCGCTCCAGGTCACCCGCGAGGGGCTCGACGACTGGGTCGCCCGTCTCGACGGTCTCGGCGTCCCGCACAGCCCGGTCTTCCGGGCCTCCGCGGGCCACGCGATGGGCTTCGCCGACCCCGACGGCGTCCAGATCCGCCTGTACGCCCCGGACGAGGAGGTCCACGCCGCCCAGGTGGGCGCCGGAGGCGTCTATCAGGGCCAGGCCCCCGCTCCCGCCCCCGAGGGGGACCGGGACTGAGAGGTCCCGTCCCGGAGGTGGAAGCGGGCGGCCGTCCGACGTGCCCGGTCCGGGGGCGAGGGGTCAGGAACCGGCGGCCATGTCGAAGAAGCGCAGCTCCAGCCGTACGGCGCGGCGGAAGAAGTCGAGCACGCGCAGCCGTCCCTCCTCGTCCAGCCCGGGGCCCAGCCGGTCCAGCTCGTCGCGCAGGAAGTGCACCCAGGCGCGGAAGGCCGGGCCCTCGTGCAGCTCGATCCACTCGCGGTGCACGAAGTTGTCAGGAAGCGGCTCCTCGGCGCGGGAGGCCCAGCCGAGATAGGACCATTCGGCCACGCACAGCACCGCCAGGACGAGCGGGTAGTCCAGGCTGGTCCTGGCCTCGTCCATCAGGGCGCGGAAGTCCACCGTGACCGGCTCCAGCTCCGGGGAGGTCATCTCGGCGGGGGTGGCGCCGAGGGCGGCGAGGGCCCGGTGGAAGTACGTCAGCTCCTCGGTGGTGGCGATCTCGCCCAGGAACTGGCCGAACGGCACCCGCGACTCGAAGCTGTCCGCGCAGGCCACGGCCGCCCCGAGCAGGGCGGTGAAGGAGTCGACGAACTGGAAGTCCTGGACCAGGTAGCGGCGCATGTCGTCGTCGGGGACGTCACCCCGGGTGATCGCGGCGGCGAACGGGTGGCTCACCACCGCCGTCCACTCCGGCTCGCTCAGCGAGCGCATCCACTCGCTGAAGGCGGGATCGACGGCACTCGCGCGCCACTCGTCGTAGGGGATCTGCTCCACGGGGCCTCTTCTCGCGATCTCGGCATCTCGATCAGCGTGAATGCTAGCCCCGCGGGGCCCGGCGCGCGGCGGTCCCGCGCATTCCGCGATCACCCAGGTCAAGGAGTCTTTGCAGGGCAGGACGGGTTCTTCAGGGGATGGTCGGGCACGTTCCGGCAGGACGATCCCGAAAGGGCACCCGGAGGGATGTGAGGCCGTGACCGAAGAGGCCCTGACCGGGGACGCGGCGATCGAAGAGGTCCTGACCGAACCGGTCGTCAACGCCGCCGTCATCTACTACTCGGCCACGGGTACGGTCTTCGCGCTGGCCAAGGCGGCCGCCGTCGCGGCGGAGAAGGCCGGTGCCGAGGTCCGCCTGCGCAAGGTCAGGGAGCTCGCGCCGGCCGAGGCCATCGCGTCCAGCGAGGGCTGGGCCGCCCACGCCGCGGCCACCCAGTACGTCGTGGAGGCCTCGCTGGAGGACCTGGAGTGGGCCGACGTGCTCCTGTTCGGCACGCCCACCCGCTACGGCAACCCCACCGCCCAGATGAGGCAGTTCATCGACACCACCGGCCGGCTGTGGGCCCAGGGCCTGCTGGTCAACAAGATCGTCTCGTCGTTCACCGCGAGCTCGACGGCCCACGGCGGGCAGGAGAGCACGATCCTCGCGATGAACAACACCTTCTACCACTGGGGGGCGATCATCGTGCCGCCCGGCTACGCGGACCCCGTCCAGTTCCGGGCCGGCAACCCCTACGGCACCAGCCACACCTCCGACAACGGCACCATCCCGCCCGGCGACGTGCAGCTGGAGGCGATGGACTTCCAGGCCCGGCGGGTGGTGGAGGTCGCCTCGGCGTTCCTCCGCGGGCGCCTGCCCTGACGGCGGCGTTCCCCCGCGATCGCCGGGTGACCGGGGCGGCCTCGCCGACCGGCCGTATCGGCCTACCCGGAAACCGGCACGGAGCAGGTCATTGACCGCCGAAACACCGGACGATTAGCGTCGAGGTCCCGGCGTCCAGGGGAGAGACCGTGACCGTGCACGAACCCGGCCTCGGCCGGTACTACGAGGACTTCGTCGTCGGCGACGTCTACCAGCACCCGCTCGGCCGCACGATCAGCGAGGCCGACAACACCTGGTTCACCCTGCTGACGATGAACACCAACCAGAATCACTTCAACGCCCACTTCGCCGAGCGCGCCCCGGTCGGGAAGATCATCGTCAACTCCGGTCTGTCCGTGGCGATCGTGCTCGGCATCTCGGTGATCGACGTCAGCCAGACCGCCCTGATGAACCTCGGCTGGGACGAGATCAGGCTGACCCACCCGGTCTTCCTGGGCGACACCCTGTACGCGGAGTCGATCGTGCTGGACAAGCGGGAGTCGCGGTCGCGGCCCTACGCCGGGATCGTCACCTGCAAGACCCGCGGCCTCAACCAGGACGGCGACGAGGTCATGTCCTGGCGCCGCGCGGTGATGGTCTACCGCCGCGACGCGCCGCAGGACAAGAACTACTTCCCGCGGGCCAGGACCGGTCCGCTCACCCCCTGACGGCCGCTTCGCGGAAAGGACCCCGTGATGGACTTCGAGCTCGACGAGGAGCAGCAGCTGTTCCGCCGGACCCTGCGGGAGTTCGTCGACAAGGAGATCGTGCCGGTCGCCTCCGAGTGGGAGCGGGCCGGCCGCTACCCCACGGAGATCGTCGAGGGCTTCAAGGAGATGGGGCTGTTCGGGATCACGATCCCCGAGGAGTACGGCGGGCTCGCCCTGGACCGGGTGTCGTTCGCCCTGGTCTTCGAGGAGATCGCCCGCGGATGGATGGGCGTGGCCGGGGTGCTCGGCTCGCACTCCCTGGCCGCCTGGATGATCGCCAGGTACGGCACCGGGGAGCAGAAGGACGCCTACCTGCCGGACCTGGCCACCGGCGCCCGCCGTACCGGCATCGCGCTGACCGAGCCCGCGGCGGGCACCGACCTGCAGGGCATCCAGACGCGGGCCGTCCGCGACGGCGACCACTACGTGATCAACGGCACCAAGACGTGGATCACCAACGCCAGGCACGCCGACCCGATGCCCGTCCTGGTCAAGACCTCCGTCACCGACCCCGCGCACCGCGGCATGTCCCTGCTCCTGGTCGAGGCAGGAACCCCCGGGTACACCGTCAGCCGCGACCTGCCCAAGCTCGGTTACAAGGGCCCCGAGACCTGTGAGATCGTGCTGCAGGACGTGCGCGTCCCGGTGTCGGCGCTGCTCGGCGGGACCGAGGGGCGGGGCATGCAGCAGGCCCTGTCGGCCCTGGAGCTCGGCCGGATCAACATCGCCGCCCGCGCGGTCGGCCTGTCCCAGTGCGCCTACGACGCCGCGCTGAGCTACTCGCGCGAGCGCCACGCCTTCGGGCGGCCCATCGCGGACTTCCAGGCCATCCAGCTCAAGCTCGCCGACATGGCCACCGACATCCAGGCGGCCCGGCTGCTGACCTACTGGGCGGCGGTCCGCTCCGAGAGCGGCGCGGTGAACTCCGAGGCCGCGATGGCCAAGTACTTCGCCTCCGAGGTCGCGCTGCGCGCCACCACGGAGGCGATGCGGATCCACGGCGGCTACGGCTACTCGCAGGAGTTCGTCCTCGAACGCCTCTACCGGGACGCGCCCCTGATGGCCATCGGCGAGGGCACCAACGACATCCAGCGGATGGTCATCGCGAGGTCCCTCATCTCGGGCGCGGCCAAGCTCGGTTGGTGACGCCCGGTGACGCCCGGTGACATCCGGCGGTGCCCGGTGACACGGCCCCGCTCTCACGCCGCCGAGGGATCGTGCGGGCCGCCCGGCGTCTCCTATCCTGACGTGATGCCGGTTTCCGAAGTGGTACCAGGTGAGGGCTGTCTGTTCTGTGCCATCGCGGCCGGGGAGCGACCGGCCCACGTCGTCCTCTCCGACGGCGTGGCCGCCGCCTTCCTGGACACGCGGCCGGTCTTCAGGGGCCACGTCCTCGTGGTCCCGCGGACCCACGTCGAGACGCTGGCGGACCTGCCGGTACCGATGGTCGGCCCGTTCTTCGAGCGCGTCCGCGCCCTCTCCGCCGCCGTCGAGCGGGGCCTGGAGGCGGCCGGTACGTTCGTCGCGATGAACAACCGGATCAGCCAGAGCGTCCCGCACCTGCACACCCACATCGTTCCCCGCAACCGCAAGGACGGCCTGCGCGGCTTCTTCTGGCCCCGTACGAAATACGAGGACCCCGCCGAGGCCGAGTCCTACGCCCGCCGCATCCGCGAGGCCCTGCCGGTGGGGACCGAGCGGCCCTGAGAACCGTCCCGCCCACGTTCCGGCACCGGTTTCACCGGCCGGGCACGGGGCTCGGCGATGAGCGTCCGGCCGTCTCCGCCCGCAGGGTGGCGCATCATCTTGATCTACAATGTAAAGGGGCTTGGCCGGGTGTTCCTCTCGTGTCCAGAGCACCTCGCACCGCATGGAAGATCCTGTTCAACCCCGTTCCGATGTGGAAAGAGGGTGTGATCCCGATGGGTGAGGCGCGGGCGTGGCCGGGCGTATAAGGTCCGGAGCGTGGAACCCCTCGTTGCCGTGTTGCTGGTCGCCGCCCTGGTCGGCGTACCCGCCCTGGTGCTGTGGCGGGTGCTGCGCGGGCGCAGGGAGCTGGGCAGCAGCCCCGCGGAGCGGGCCACGTTCGAGACCCTGCACACCGCCTCCCTGGCCGCGCCGCCGCTGCGGGCGGGGCTGACCGAGGCGGGGGCGCAGAAGGCGTCCCGCCATCTTCGGGAGCTGCTGGGCTCCCCGGCGCTGGCGATCACGGACGAGGAGCGGCTGCTGGTCTACGACGGTGAGGGCGACCACCACGCCCGCGAGGCGTTCGCCCACGCCGCCAAGACGCTCGCCGGGGGCCGGACCCGGGTCCTGGGCCCCGAGGTCGTCTCGTGCGACCTTCCCGAGTGCCCGATCAGGTTCGCCGTGGTGGTGCCGCTCACCACCGACGGCAGGGTGGTGGGCTCTCTCGCCTCGTACGGCGGGCACGCCTCGGCGGGTCTGGTGAGGGCCGCCCACGAGGTCGCGAACTGGGTCGACTCGCAGCTGGAGCTGGCCGAGCTGGACCGGTCGAGGACGCGTCTGATGGAGGCCGAGGTCCGGGCGCTGCGCGCGCAGATCTCCCCGCACTTCATCTACAACTCGTTGACGACCATCGCCAGCTTCGTCCGTTCCGACCCCGACCGGTCCCGTGAGTTGCTGCTGGAGTTCGCCGACTTCACCCGGTACTCCTTCCGGAGGCACGGGGAGTTCACCACGCTGGCCGAGGAGCTGCGTTCCATCGACCGCTACCTCACCTTGGAGCGGGCCCGCTTCGGCGATCAGCTCCAGGTGACGCTGCGCATCGCCCCCGAGGTGCTCGCGGTCGCGGTGCCGTTCCTGTGCCTGCAGCCCCTGGTGGAGAACGCGGTCCAGCACGGGCTGGAGAGCAAGCCCGGGGTCGGGCGCATCTCGATCGTCGCCGAGGACGCCGGGGCCGAGTGCCGGATCAGCGTGGAGGACGACGGCGTCGGCATGGAGCCCGACCGCCTGCGCCGCATCCTGGCCGGTGACGCCGACGAGCGCTCGGGGGCCGGGGGAGTGGGGCTGGTCAACGTGGACGAGCGGTTGCGCCAGGTCTACGGTGACGAGTACGGCCTGGTGGCGGAGACGGCCAAGGGGGCGGGAACGAAGGTCAGCGTCCGTCTGCCCAAGTACCATCCGGGTGTCTCCGCCCGTTGAGCCCGCGCCTGGTCCGAACCTTTCCCCCTACCGAAAAGTTGACAGGCGATGTCTGATTCATCACCCTCTAGAAATTCCCTCGTGAACGATCTGGAGGAGTGACCGTGACCGGCCTGCGCGTCCTTGCGGTGGACGACGAGCTTCCCGCGCTGGAGGACCTGGCCTACCTGCTCCGGGACGACCCCCGTATCGAAGAGGTCTCCCTGGCCAGGGACGGGGCCGCCGCGCTCCGCGTCCTGGACCGGGCGATCGCCGACGGGCGGCCGATCGACGCGGTCTTCCTCGACATCCGGATGCGCGGCCTGGACGGGGTGGTGCTCGGCCGGTTGCTCTCCCAGTTCGCCAACCCGCCCCGGGTGGTCTTCGTGACGGCCTACGAGGAGCACGCGGTCGACGCCTTCGAGATCAAGGCCGAGGACTATCTGCTCAAGCCGGTACGGCCGGAGCGGCTGGCCGAGGCGATCCGCAGGGTGTTCGTCTCCGCGGAGCTGCCGGAGAGCGAGGGGGCGGGCCGCGCCGACCCCGACACCATTCCGGTGGAGCTCGGCGGTGTCACCCGGTTCGTGGCCAGTACCGAGGTCCGGTACGTGGAGGCGCAGGGCGACTACGCCCGCCTGCACACCGCGGGGGGCAGCCATCTCGTGCGCATCTCGCTGGCCACGCTGGAGGAGCGCTGGTCCTCCGCGGGGTTCGTACGGGTGCATCGCAGCCATCTGGTCGCGGTCAAGCACATCGACGAGTTGCACATCGACTCGGGCCGGTGCGTGGTCCGCATCGGCGAGACCGAGATCCCGGTCAGCCGCCGCCACACCCGCGAGCTGCGCGACCTCCTGGTTCGCAGGGCGCGCAGGGGAAGGTCCGAATGAGCCGTGACGCAGAGCCCGGTGAGGGGGCCGAGCCGCGCCGGTGGATCGCCGACCGGACGCGCAGGGATGCGGACCGGTCGCGCAGGGACGCCGACCGGCCGCGTAAGGACGCCGAGCGGTCGCGCAGGGATGAGCGTCCGCGGCGCGAGGTGGTGACCAGCCCTCGCACGATGGCGCCTCGCCACCCCCGATACCCGGTCACCCGCGAGATCGACGAGCAGACCCGTCTGGGCGAGGTGTACATGCGCTCGCTGGTCCGTACCCAGTTCCGCCTGGCCCTGTTCGTCTGCACGGTGCTGGGGTGCGTGGTGGCGGGGTTGCCCCTGATGTTCCTGCTGGTGCCGGAGTTGCGCGCGGTCCACGTGCTGGGGATCCCGCTGCCCTGGGCGGTGCTGGGTGGTCTGATCTACCCGGCGTTCGTGGTCGGCGCCTGGCTCTACGTCCGGCAGGCGGAACGCAACGAGCGGCACTTCGCCGAACTGGTGGACAGGGCCCGTTGACCAGGCGGCGGACCGTTCCGGGGCCGGAGCCCGAGATCTCCCGGCCGGAACCTGAGGCCTTCGCGACGGGAGACGTCACGGGAGGCGTCAAAGAGGACGTCGAAGAGGACGTCGAAGAGGACGTCGAAGAGGACGTCAAGGGAGACGGCATGGAAGACGTCGGGGGAGGCGTCGGATGAGCACCGCGTACGGTGTGACGGCGGTGGTGCTGGTGGTGCTGGCGGCGGTGCTGATCGGCGCGTTCGGGATCAGGCTGTCGCGGACCACCTCCGACTTCTACGTCGCCTCCCGCACGGTCTCCCCGTTGTGGAACGCCTCCGCCATCGGCGGGGAGTACCTGTCGGCCGCGAGTTTCCTGGGCATCGCCGGGCTGATCCTCACCTACGGCGCCGACATGCTGTGGCTGCCGGTCGGCTGGACGGGCGGCTATCTGGTGCTGCTCGTGCTGGTCTCCGCGCCGTTGCGCCGCTCGGGCGCGTACACGCTGCCCGACTTCGCCGAGGCGCGGCTGGAGTCGATGGCGGTGCGGCGGATGGCCGGGGTGCTGGTCGTGCTGATCGGCTGGCTGTACCTGATGCCGCAGTTCCAGAGCGCGGGCCTGGTCCTGCGGGCCATCACCGGTGCTCCCGAATGGGCGGGGGGCCTGCTGGTGGCGGCCGTGGTCGCGGTGAACGTCATGTCCGGCGGCATGCGGTCGATCACGTTCGTGCAGGCCTTCCAGTACTGGCTGAAGCTCACCGCCCTGGCCGTGCCGCTGGTGTTCCTGCTGCTGGCGTGGCGCGGCGACGGCTCGCCGGGGCTGAGCGCGCAGGACGCGGCCACGTGGGCGCTGCCGCTGTCGACCGGCAGGGAGTACGGCCTCTACTCGACCTACTCGCTGATCCTGGCCACGTTCCTGGGCACCATGGGGCTGCCGCACGTGCTGGTCCGCTTCTACACCAATCCCGACGGCCGGGCGGCGCGCCGTACGACGCTGGTGGTCCTGTCGCTGCTCGGCGCCTTCTACCTGCTGCCGGCGGTGTACGGCGCGCTGGGCCGGATCTACGTCCCGGAGCTGGAGGGCAGTGACACGGTGGTCCTGTCGCTGCCCGGGCGGCTGATCGGCGGCGTGGCCGGGGATCTGCTGACGGCGCTGGTGACGGCCGGGGCGTTCGCGGCGTTCCTGTCGACCTCCTCGGGGCTGACGGTCTCGGTCGCCGGGGTCATCGGGCAGGACATCCTCAAGGGCGGGGTGCGGTCGTTCCGGGCGGCGGCGGTGCTGGCGGTGATCGTTCCGCTGGGGCTGGCGGCCTTCGCCCGCTCGCTGCCGGTCGCCGACGTCGTCGGCCTGGCGTTCGCGGTGGCGGCCTCCTCCTTCTGCCCGCTGCTGGTGCTGGGCATCTGGTGGCGGCGGCTCACCCCCGTCGGCGCGATGGCCGGGTTGCTCGCCGGTGGCGGCCTGGCCTGCGGCGCGGTGCTGATGACGATCGGCGGGGGGCCGCACACCGGCCTGGTCGGTGCTCTGCTGGCCCAGCCCGCCGCGTGGACGGTGCCGATCGCCTTCCTCGTCATGGTGGTGGTCTCGTTGCTGACGCCGGGGCGCATCCCGCCGAACGTGGCGCGCACGATGGTGCGCCTGCACACCCCCGAGATCCTCAATCTGGACCGGGGTGACTGGCGGCCCCGGTCCTCTTGACGGCTCCGGCGAGCTGTGACGGAATGACGCTTATGGGCCGATATTTCGGTTGTTCTGACTAGGTTTGGTACTCGCCGGCTCCGGTGATGAGGCGCTCGCCGAGGTCGGCGACGCCACTGCCGTGCTACCCGGGAGCCGGGTGGCACATCGGCCCGCCGTGCCGCCCGGGAGCCGGCCGGCGCACCGGCCCACCGCCGTACCGTGCGGGAGCCGGGTGGCACATCGGTGCGCCGCCGTGCCACATGAGAGCCGGCCGGCACACCGGTGCGCCGGTCAGCGGTGATGCCGGAGGTCCTGCGCCGGCCCCGGTTCCGGCTCGTCTACTTCGGGATGGCCGTCAGCCTGCTGGGCGACGCCTCGCTGCTGCTGGTACCCGGGATCCTGGCCAAGAGTCTCACCGGTTCCGACGCCGCGGCCGGGCTGACTCTGTTCTTCTTCATCCTGCCCCTGTGCTTCTCGCCCCTCTTCGGATACCTGATCGACCGGGTGGACCGCAGGAGGCTCCTGATCGTCACCTGCGTGCTGTCGGGCGTCTCGCTCGCCCCGCTGGTCGCGGTCACCGGGCCGGACACGGTCTGGCTGATCTACCCGGTGTCCGCGGCCATGGGCTGCTCGTACGCGGTGATCTTCTCCGCGCTCGGCGGGCTGCTCAAGGTCATCCTGCCCGAGCACCTGCTGGCCGAGGCCAACGGGGCCCTGCAGACCACCCGGCAGGGACTGCGCCTGTTCGGGCCGCTGCTGGGCGTGGCCGTCTACACCGCCTTCGGGCTCGGCGCGCTCGTGCTGTTCGACATGATCACTTTCCTGGTCGCCGCGGCGGTCTTCGCGATGCTCCCCGCGCCGGAGCCCCTGCCGCGCGTCTCGCCGGACCCCTCGGGGCGCTGGCGCGAGGAGTTCTGGGCCGGGGCCCGCTACCTCTCCGCCGATCCGACGCTGCGTCGCGCGACCGTGGCGCTCTGCCTGATGTTCTCGGTGGCCGGGGCCGCCGAATCGCTGATCTTCGCGGTCATCGAGCACGGTCTCGCCAGGTCGCCGGAGTTCACCGCGTTCACCTCGACGGCGATGGGCCTCGGCGCGATCGCCGGGGGGCTGCGCAGTTCCACGGTGATCGCGCGCCGGGGCGAGCTCTTCGCGATCGGCACGGGCATCGGCCTGTACGGCGTGGCGGTCCTGTGCTGGGTGATCCCCGCGGAGACGGTCGTGCTGGGGGCGATGACGGTGGCGGGCGCCGGGCTGACCCTGGAGGGGGTGGCCAGGACGACCCTGGTGCAGCGCCGCAGCCCGGCTCACCTCGTCGGCCGGGTCTCCACCGCCCTGGAGTCGCTCACCGGGTTCACCCAGCTGCTGTCCCTGCTCGGCGGAGCCGTGCTGGTGTCGCTCGTCGACCACCGCCTGCTGCTGGCGGTGGTCGGCCTGACGGTCTGCTGCGCCGGCGTTTACGCCCTGCGGGGCGGGCCGTGGTGAGATCGGGCCCCTGCGGGAACCGTTCGTCGTACGAGACGGACCTTTCACCGCAAGCCCGATCCAACTGAACGCGACGCGGCGGCGCCTCGGCGAAGAGAGCGCGTGCGGGTCTCCTCCAGGGGTAGCGTCCACCCCTACGTTGTCCGTGATCCAGATCACATTTTGGGAGGTCCTGTGACCGCCAGGCAACATGATTCGTCGGTCTACGAAGAAATTCAGACCGACGCACGATTCCAGGAGTTGAAGAGGCGTTTCCGGGCCTGGGCGTTCCCGATGACCGCGGCGTTCCTCGCCTGGTACCTGCTGTACGTCGTCCTGTCCGCCTGGGGGCGCGACTTCATGGGCACGAAGGTTTTCGGCAACATCAACGTGGCGCTGATCTTCGGTCTGCTCCAGTTCGTGTCGACGTTCGGCATCGCCTGGGCCTACTCCCGTTTCGCCGAGAAGAAGCTTGACCCGCTGGCGGACGAGATCCGCCACGGGGTCGAGGGGAAGACCGAATGAGCCACCAGACCCTCTCCACGATCCTGTTCCTGCTCTTCGTCGCGGGAACGCTGGGCATCACCTTCTGGGCCAGCCGCAACACCAAGGACGCCACCGACTACTACGCCGGTGGCCGGTCCTTCAGCGGCGTGCAGAACGGCCTCGCCATCGGCGGCGACTACATGTCGGCCGCGAGCTTCCTGGGCATCGCCGGAATCATCGCCCTGTCGGGCTACGACGGCTTCCTGTACTCGATCGGCTTCCTGGTCGCCTGGCTGGTGGCGCTGCTGCTGGTCGCCGAGCTGATGCGCAACTCCGGCAAGTTCACCATGGCCGACGTGCTGGCCTTCCGGATGAGCCCCCGCCCGGTCCGCACGGCGGCGGGCGTCTCCACCATCACGGTGTCGATCTTCTACCTGCTGGCCCAGATGGTCGGCGCGGGCGCGCTGGTCGGCCTGCTGCTCGGTGTCACCTCGCCGACGGGCAAGGCGCTCACGATCGTCGGCGTCGGCATCCTGATGATCGTCTATGTGGTCGTCGGCGGCATGAAGGGCACCACCTGGGTGCAGATCGTCAAGGCCGTGCTGCTCATGGGCGGCGCGACCCTGGTCACCCTGCTGGTGCTCGGCCACTACGGCTTCAACCTGTCCGGCCTGCTCGGCGAGGCCGCCACCCAGAGCGGCAAGGGCGCGGCCTTCCTGGAGCCGGGCCTGAAGTACGGCACCGAGGCGCAGGGCCTCGCGGGCAAGATCGACCTGATCAGCCTGGGCCTGGCGCTGGTCCTCGGCACCGCCGGCCTTCCGCACATCCTGATCCGCTTCTACACGGTCCCCACCGCGAGGGAGGCCCGCAAGTCGGTCCTGTGGGGCATCGGCATCATCGGCACCTTCTACCTGCTCACCCTCGTGCTCGGCTTCGGCGCGGCGGCCCTGGTCGGCGGCAAGGCGATCGTGGCGCAGGACAAGGCGGGCAACACGGCGGCGCCGATGCTCGCCGAGGCGGTCGGCAAGGCCATCTTCGGCGACGTGGGCGGCACCGTCCTGCTGGCCATCATCGCGGCGGTCGCCTTCGCCACGATCCTGGCGGTCGTCGCCGGCCTGACGCTGGCGTCGAGCTCCTCCTTCGCCCACGACCTGTACGCGCACGTGTTCAAGCGCGGCAACGTCACCGACAAGGAGGAGGTCCTGGTCGCCAGGATCTCGGCCTTCGTCATCGGCGCGGTCGCGATCGGGCTCGGCATCCTCGCCCAGGGCCAGAACGTGGCCTTCCTGGTCGCGCTCGCCTTCGCCGTGGCGGCCTCGGGCAACCTGCCCGCGATCCTCTACAGCCTGTTCTGGAAGAAGTTCAACACGGCGGGCGCGGTCTCGGCCATCTACGGCGGCCTGGTCTCCGCGCTGGTCCTGGTCATCTTCTCGCCGGTCGTCTCGGGCAGCGCCACCGCGCTGTTCCCCGACGCGAACTTCGCCTGGTTCCCGCTGAGCAACCCCGGCATCGTCTCGATCCCGATCGGCTTCCTGGCCGGGTTCATCGGTGCCCGCCTCAGCAAGGAGTACAACGCGGAGAAGTACGCCGAGATCGAGGTCCGCTCGCTCACCGGCATCGGTGCCGAGAAGGCCACCCCGCACTAAACCCCTACCGTGCCCCCCGTACTGTGACCCCCCGTACGAACCGTGTGCGGAGTGCGGGGACCCGGGGCCCGGCCGCGTCGCGGCCGGGCCCCGTCGTCATGCGCGCCCGGCGGGCGCCGGTCGTCCCTAGCGGGACGCCTCGTCCAGCAGGGCCAGCTCGTCCTGCGACAGCGTCATGTCGGCGACCGCGAGCAGCGGCCGGAGCTGCTCGACGTTGCGGGCGCTGGCGATCGGCGCGGCCACCGTGGGCTGGGCGGCCAGCCAGGCGAGCGCGACGGTGGCCGGCACGGCGCCGTGGGAGGCGGCCACCTTGTCCAGGGCGTCGAGCACCCGCGGGCCGCGCTCCGTCTCCAGGTACCTCGCCGCCTGGCCCGCGCGCGGGCTGTCCACGGTGGTGCCCGGACGGTACTTGCCGGTCAGGAAGCCGCGGGCCAGGCCGAAGTACGGGGTGCTGGTCAGCCCCGCCTCGGTCACCACGTCGCGCAGCGCCCCCTCGTAGCCGCGCTCGAGCAGGTTGTAGTGCTGCTGCAGCACCCCGTACCGCGCCAGGCCGGCCTCCTCGGAGATCGACAGCGCCTCCGCCAGCCGCTCGGCGCTGTAGTTCGAGGCGCCGATGTTGCGTACCTTGCCCTCGGTGACCAGCTCGTCGAACGCGCCGAGGGTCTCCTCCAGGGGGGTGGCCGCGTCGTCGATGTGGGCCCAGTACAGGTCGATGTAGTCCGTGCGGAGCCGCCGGAGCGAGTCCTCGGCCGCCGCGCGGATGTTGGCCGCCGACAGTCCGGCGCGGCCGCTCAGCGAGCCCACTTTGGTCGCCACCACGATCCGGTCGCGGTTGCGGCGAGAGGCCATCCACTCGCCGATCACGGTCTCCGACTCCCCGCCGACGTGCCCGGGAGCCCACGCGGAGTAGACGTCCGCGGTGTCGACGAGGTTTCCGCCCGCCTCGGCGTAGGCGTCCAGGACGGCGAACGAGTCGTCCCGGTCGGCGGTCCAGCCGAATACGTTGCCACCGAGGCAGAGAGGGAACAGGTTCAGCTCAGAAAAGCTCATGGGCCAACTCTATTTCTTGACCAATCGCGCGGTTGCGGGACATCGGCGGTGATTCTCCGGGAGACGCCCCCGCCGGCCGCCCCGCTCTCAGACGGGTGCCATCTCCCTGGCCGGCACGGGCGGTTCCACCGGGTCGATCCGCCCGGCCGGGGGCGGCTCGACCTGCTCCATCAGCTCGTCCATGGCCTCCCGCAGGTGGCCCATGAGCCGCCACACGTCGGCCACCCGGTCCGGGCAGGACAGGATGCCGAAGTCGAGCGAGCCGTCGTAGGAGAAGCAGGTGATGTTGACCCCGCCGCTCACGTCGGTGAGCACCGACATGGGGTGGTAGGCGAGCACCCTGGCCCCGCACAGGTACAGCGGGAGCTGCGGCCCCGGCACGTTCGAGACGATCAGGTTGATCGGCGGCAGCACGATCGAGGCCAGCCGGAACACCGCGGAGGTCGCCAGCGCGGTGACGGCCGAGGGCAGCATCGACGACAGCTCGCCCAGCCAGGCCGTGGGGGCGCCGGCGAAGCGCCGCTTGGCGCTGAGCATCGTGCCCGCCATGACGCGCAGGCGCTCGCGGGGACAGGCCAGGTCGGTCGGGATCGGGGTGACCATGACGGAGATCTGGTTGCCGACCACCTCCCGCGCGCTCGCGGTGCGGACCGCGACCGGGACCGCGGCGATCAGCGGCCGGTCGGGCAGCGCGTCGTGCTCGCGCAGCCACGCGCGCAGCGCCGAGGCGCACAGCGTCATGACCACGTCGTTGACGCTGGCCCCCGCGCTCCTGGCCACCCGCTTGACGTCCGCGAGCGGGATCGACCCGTAGGAGAAGCGCCGCTCGGCGCCGATCGGGCCGTTGAACGGGGTGCGCGGCGCGGTCAGCATGGGCGCCTCTGGCGGTTCGGTCTCCCTTCCCGCGATCAGCCGGGTGGCGGCGGCCACCTGCCGGGCGCCGGGCAGCGCCGAGGTCAGCGGCATCGTGTCGAGCTCGGCCGCCATGCGGCCCAGCGAGTACAGCGTCCTGGCGGGCTGGAGCACCGTCCTGGCCACGGCGCCGGCGAGCATGCCGGCCAGGCCGGGGGCGGTGGTCCGGGGTTCGGGCGCGGGCCGCTCGACGGCACGGGGTTCGGGTGTCAGGTCCAGCAGCGCCGCGAGCAGCTCCGCCCCCGACACCCCGTCGATGGCGCAGTGGTGGACCTTGGCGTACAGGGCGACGCGGCCTCCGGTCAGGCCCTGGATGAGGTGCATCTCCCACAGCGGGCGGTCCCGGTCGAGATGCCGCTCGTGGATCCTGGCCACCTTCTCGGCGAGCTGGGCGTCGTCGCCGGGGCCGGCGAGGGTCACCTCGTGGACGTGGCCGGCGACGTCGAGATCGGGGTCTTCCGTCCAATACGGCCGGTCGAGGCCGAACGGCACGGTGGCCAGGCGCAGCCTCAGCGCCGGGGCCAGGTGCAGCCGCTCGCGCAGCAGCCGGACCAGGCACTCGCGGGTGACGGCCCCGAGGCTGGAGCAGGCGGGGTCGAGGATGGCCAGTCCCGCGACATGGGCCGCCGTGGTCGCCGACTCGGCGTGAAGGAACTGCGCGTCGAGCGCGGTCAGCTGGCGCATCGGTCGGGCCTCCTGGCGGAAAATGCGAGAAATCGGAGAACACGTGTTGCCATCATCACGTCGGCGCGTTTCCCTCTCGTTTCCTCCGTAGGACCTCCGGCGTCTTTCGGGTGTTTTCTCTGGCGAGGTGCGGAGGCCCGCCGATCATCACTTTCCGTAACCTTCCCATTTCACACGGTAGGCATGCCTTCCGGACAGGGTGATACCGGCGATCTTTTCCGAAGGCGATACCCGTCCGTGGGCGTCCGGCGCCGCCCATTTTACATGTATTTCCTACCAAATAACTAGGTAAGAAGCGAGGGTGACACGCCCTCGCCCCCTGTCGTCGCCTCAGCGGCCGAGGAAGGCCAGCAGCCGCTTCAGCGGCCAGGTGTTGATCACGTCGTCGGTGGTGAGCCACCCGCGTTGGGCGACGCCGATGCCGAACCGCTGGTTGTCGAGGTGCGGGACCGCGTGGGCGTCACTGTCGACGGAGAACTTCACGCCGTGGTGGTGCGCGAGCCGCACCAGGTCGGCGGGGAGGTCGGAACGGTCGGGGAAGGAGTCGATCTCCATCGCGGTGCCGGTGCGGGCCGCGGCGCGGAACACCTCGTCCCAGTCGGCGTCCACCGGCGGGCGGATGCCGATCCTGCGGGTGGTCGGATGGCCGATGATGTGCACGTGGGGGTTCTCGCAGGCGGCGACGAACCGCCGGGTCATCTCCGCGCGTGACTGGTTGAAGTGCGAGTGGACGCTGGCCACGCACACGTCGAAGCCCTCCAGCACCTCGGCCGGCCAGTCGACCGAGCCGTCGGGGGCGATGTTCAGCTCGCTGCCGTGCAGCAGCCGCATCTTCGGATACCTCTTCTGCAGCGCGTGGATGCGCTCGCGCTGCTCCAGGGCCTTTTCCAGCTTCATCCGGTGCATCGCCAGGTCGGGCGCGTGGTCGGTCACCGCGTAGTAGGAGTAACCGCGGGCCGCGGCGGCGGCGACCATGTCCTCGAGGGAGGCGATGCCGTCGGTGAGGTCGGTGTGGGTGTGCAGGTCGCCCTTGAGATCCTCGACGGTGACCAGCTCGGGCAGCTCGTGCTTGAGCGCGGCGGCGATCTCGCCGCCGTCCTCGCGCAGGGTCGGCGGGATCCACTCCATGCCGAGCGCCTCGAAGACCTCCTCCTCGGTCGCGGCCGCGATCACCCGGTCGCCGTCGAACAGGCCGTACTCCGACAGCTTCCAGCCCTTCTTCACGATGATCTCCCGCAGGTGCACGGTGTGCTCCTTGGAACCGGTGAAGTACATCATCGCGGCGCCCCACGACTCGGCGGGGACCAGGCGCAGGTCGACCTGGACGCCCTGGGCGGTGCGGATCGAGGTCTTCTTCTCCCCGGAGGCGACGACCTCCGCGACGTAGGGCTGGGCCTTGAAGTCGTCCATCAGCGACTCGGGGCCGACCACGAGGACGTCGATGTCGCCGACGGTGTCCTTCATCCGGCGCAGCGACCCGGCGTAGGCGATCCGCTCGGCGCCCGGCAGCGAGGCGATGACCCGCTCCGCGAGGTCCATCGCGGTCCCGGTGTGCATCCTGGCGCTGTGCTCGGCCAGGTGCTCGACACCTTTGAGGAGGTTCTCCACGGTCTTGGCGCCGAAGCCCTTGACGCCGTCGAGGCGCCCCTCGCCGATGGCCTTAACCAGGGCCTCGGGGGAGTCGATGCCCAGCTCCTGGAAGAGGAAGACGGCCTTCTTCGGCCCGAGCGAGGTCACCCGGGTCAGCCGGCGCACCCCCTGGGGGACCTTCTCCCGCAGGTCGTCGAGCTGCCGGAAGCTGCCCCGCTCCAGGTATTCCTCGACCTTCTTGGCGATCGCCTCGCCCACCCCGGACACGCTCCGCACGGGCACGGTCGTGATGTCGTCGGGGAACCCCGCGATCGCCCTGGCGGCCTTCTGGTAGCTGCGGACCCGGAACGCGTCGCCGCCGTTCATCGCGAACAGCTCGGCGTACTCCTCCAGGGCGGCGGCGACGTCATCGTTAGCTCGTGCCATGTCCCCAGCCTAGAAGATCGCACCGACATTTCCCGGTCGCGGCCGTCATGTGGCACCGGGCGGCGCGCGCCGCCGCGCCGCCCGGTGCCACGCCCCCCGGCTCCCTCAGGCCCCGCCCCGGTCGGGGAGGTCCTGAAAGTCCGCCGGGTAGGTCATCAGGTGGCCGCACATGCCGTCGCGGGGTACGGCGGGCACCCGGGTGACCGCGGCCTCACGCAGGTGGGCGAGGTCGCCGCCGCGCAGCGCGGCCAGCTGGGCGCCCGTCGTCTCGGCGGCGCGCAGCGGGCCCTCGCGCCAGCGGGACTCGAAGGCGTCCAGGCGGGGGGCGACGATTCCGGCGGCGGCCTCCAGGAAGGCGGCGAAGCCCGTGCGGCCCTCGGCGCGCAGCCGCAGGAACCCCTCGACGGCCAGGTCGCGGCGCTCGCGCGGGGCCGAGCCCGCGGCGGCGGCGTACCGGGCGGGGTCGGCGAGGACGTCGGGAGGGAAGGTCAGGACGGCGTCCCCGGCCTCGGGCAGGCCGCTGTTCTGCATGAGGACCACGATGCGCAGGCCGCCGCCGTTGACCAGGCGGTGGACCGTGCCGGGGGTGAAGCGGACGACGGAGCCGGGAGCCAGCGCCGTCTCCTCGTACCCGTTCCAGGTCAGGGTCTGCACGCTGCCGGAACCGGCCACCACGGCGTACGCCTCCGCGCACAGCGTGTGCAGGTGGGGCGAACCTCCGCGCAGGCCGTCCTCGGTGGGCCAGTCGTAGACGGTCAGATCGCTCACGCCTGTGCCGAACACGGGTGCTCCTCACTCCTGCCGAACATCTCCGCCGGGCATCTCCGCCGGACGCCGCGCGGCGCCGGGCCGGTCACGCCGGTTCCGGGTACGGGTGCTCCTTGACGTACGCCTCCAGCCGGGGACGGTCCCACGCGCCGGTGGCCACGACCATCCGATAGCTCAGGCGCAGCGTCGCGCCGGGCGGCAGGACCATCTCGCGGTGGAACGCGATGGACGGGTTGACGGCCGCGAACGGTGTCGTGCGGACGAACCAGACGGTGGGCAGGGCACTTTGGAACAGCAGGGTGGACGAGCGGTCCACCTCGTCGTGGTGGCCGGTGTAGGCCAGCCACGCCGACTCCCCGCCCATCATCTCCGGTCCCTCGCCGCTCTCCGCGATCACCTCCCCGTGCTCGAAGGAGCGGGGCCCGCGCCAGAACAGGCCGCAGTACCCGGCCATCGGGCGGCCGTTGGTGGTGGGGCTGCCGAAGACCAGGTCCTCGCCGCGCACGTTGGTGATCGAGGTGGACAGCTCCAGCGCCCAGGAGTCGTCCAGCACGTCCCGCACCTCGAAGGTCCGCACCTCGTCCACCCAGTGCTCGCCGCCCTGGGTGTGCCAGGTCAGGCGCTCCACGCCGGGGGAGAGGAACTCCTCGTGCCGCATGGTCCCGTTGTTCGGCAGGTCCACGTACCCGGCGGCCTCGCGGACGTAGCTGCCGCCGCCCCAGAAGTTCTCCCCCGACAGGTCCGAGACGGTCATCTGCAGGCCCTTGTGCCAGCGGTGGTCGTGCGGGCGGAAGGTGCTGACCACGTCTCCGGCCAGGGTCCTGATCGGGTGGAAGTACGGCTTGGGCGACTCGAAGACCGGGGTCTCCGGAAGGTAGACGTAGCGCAGGATCTCGACGCCGCGCTCGGTGAAGGTCAGCTCCATGCGTTTCCGTCCAGCCGGTGGTAGAAGGGATGGTCGGGGGTGAGGTCGGAGCGGAGCACGGGCCGGCCGGTGAACGCCGACGCGTACAGGCCGGTGATCAGTTCGAGCGCCTGGCGCCCCTCGGGGCCGCTCATGGGCGGTCGCTCGCCGCGCTCGTAGGCGTCCAGCAGCTCCGCCAGCTGCGCCTCGTGCGAGCTCGGCAGGTCCTCGGGAGGGTTCCAGCGCGCCGAGGTGGAGGTCCAGTCGGCGTTGCGGTAGCCGTACAGGTGGCGCAGCTCCACGGTCGCCTCGGTGTAGTCGAAGCGCAGGTAGCTCTCCTCGCGACGGGACAGCACGCTGTTGACCACCGAGGCCATCGCGCCGGAGTCGAAGCGGACGGCGGCCATCGAGACGTCCTCGGTCTCGATCCGGCGGTCCAGCGTGCCGGTCATCGCGCGGATCTCCGACCAGTCGCCGAGGACCGACAGCATCAGGTCCATCTGGTGGATGCCGTGCCCCATCGTGGGGCCGCCGCCCTCGGTCTCCCACCGGCCGCGCCAGGGCACGTCGAAGTAGGCGTGGTCGCGGTACCAGGTGGTCACGCAGAGCGCGACGAGCGGGCGGCCCAGCTCGGGGGCGAGGGCGCGCAGGTGCCGCGCGCCGGAGCCGAACCGGTGCTGGGAGACGACCGAGGCGTGGCCGGGCCCCTCGGCCGCCGCGATCAGGTCGTACTCGGCCAGCGACAGGCAGACGGGTTTCTCGGTCCACACCCAGGCGCCCGCCTTCAGGCAGGTCACCGCCTGGGCGGCGTGCAGGTGCGGAGGGGTGCACAGGTGGACGAGGTCGGGCCGCTCCGCGTCGAGCATCGCCTCCAGGGAGGTGTACGCCCCCGGGATCGCGTGCTCGGCGCAGAACGCCCTGACCCGCGCCTCGTCCACGTCCGTGGCGGCCACCACCCGCGCCCGGTGCGCCTGGGCGCGCAGCGCGGGCAGGTGGCAGATCCCCGCGATGCCGCCGGTGCCCACGATCGCCACCCGGATCATCTCGGTCCTTCCGTCTCAGAGGGGCCGGAGGTGGACGACCCGGAACCGGGCCGTCCGGGCCGTCCGGGCGGTCCGGACGGCTCGGGCGAGCTCCCGGCCTCCGGTCGCGGGGAGCACGATGCGCGACCGGAGGCCCGGAGACCGCCCGCGGGCGGGTGCGTCACCGTACGACCACCGTCGTCAGGGAACGCGGGGCGAGGGTGAGGGTCCTGCCGGATCTCAGCCCGGGGAGCGGGGTGGCGGCGAGCGAGTGCTCGGCGTCGGTCAGGTAGGCGGTGGCCCGGCCAGGCCGGGTGGTGATCTTGGTGGTGACGGGGGCGGTGGAGGTGTTGAGGATCTCGACGACCTCCGAGCCCCCGGCGTTGCGGAAGGCGGTGACCTTCAGCGCGGGGTCGGCAGAGGCGACGGAGAGCCGGACCGCGCCGGGGCGGACGAAGCGGCTGTAGGCGGCCAGCGCCCACAGGCGTTTGGAGACGCGGTAGGTCGCGGTGGCCTCGTCGATCTGGATCAGTCCCCGGGTGGTGCCGCGCGAGGCGCCGAACCAGAAGACGTAGCCGTTCGCCCTGCCCAGGGTGAGCGAGTCGTGGATCTGCTGGGCGACCGCGAAGCCGTCGTAGCCGCTGCCGTCGTCCCACGCCTCGTTCCAGGTGGTCCCGTTGGGCGACCACTCCGACATCCACACGGGCCGGTCGGTGGGCAGCGGGCCGTCCACCGGGCTGACGTAGGGGTGCCCGGCGTGCGTGGCGACCCACCGCCGCGCGACGGGGTCGGCCTCGATGGCGGCGGTGTACTCGCGCTGCTGGGACCAGCCGGCGGCGTCGCAGCAGATCACCTTGAGCCCGGTACGGGCCGCGGTGGGGCCGAGCACCTTGACGAACTCGGCGGCCTCCTGGGGGGTGAACCGCATCGAGGCGTACGAGACGGTGAGGTCGGGTTCGTTGGTGAACCCGATGTCGGTGATCCTGATGCCCTCGGTGGCGTAGAACTTCGCGTACTGGACCAGGTAGTTCGCGTACGCCTGCCGCCATTCGGGGAGCAGCTTCCCGCCGTTGCTGTCGGAACCGTTGTCCTTCATGTAGCCGGGGGCGCTCCAGGCGTCGGCGTAGAAACGGGTCACGCCGTAGCGCCTGGCCTCCTTGGCCAGCCAGACCTGGCCGCCGTCGTCGCCGTCCCAGACGTACTTCGGGGGCGCGCCCGGCCCGCCGGGGTCCTCGGGCTGGATGGAGGTCATCAGGTCGTACGGGCTGCCGGCGGGGGAGGAGCCGATGCCCAGGCGCAGGATGCTGAGCCCGGCGCCCCTCTCCGGGCTGAGCCACAGGTCGAGGATCTCCCGCTGCTTGGCGGCGGGCAGCGCGCGGACCAGCTCGTTACGCCGGAACGCCTGCGAGAAGCCGAAGCCGTCGATCCGCTGGAGAACGCCGTGATGGTCCACCCGAACATGGGAAGCGCTTTCCGCAGGGGCAGGGCTGAACCCGAGGAGAGGAAGTACGAGGACCGGTGTCAGCAGTGCCCTGTGACGTCGAGACATGCGGAAACCCGCTTTCCGAAAGTTTCACAAGATTACCGAGACATTTCGTGACAAGTACCGTAAATGTTTCGAGAGCGGTCGTCAACAGCCCCTCGCGGCGCGGGCGGGGTCGCCGGGCGGGGCCGGTCGGACGGTATCGCCGGGCAGGCGGCTGCCGGATGCGGCGGGGCCGCGGGGCGGTCAGCCGGCCGGGCGGGCGGTGCTCTCGCGGACGAGGAGGTCGGTGGCCAGCTCCACCCGCCGGGGCTCGTGCCCGCCGCGGTCGAGGCCGAGCACCATCCGGGTGGCCAGCGCCGCCATCTCCTGGAGCGGCTGGCGCACGGTGGTGAGCGGAGGCCACGCGGAACGTGCCAGCGGCAGGTCGTCGAAGCCCACCACGGACAGGTCGTCCGGGACCCGCAGGCCGCGCTGCCTGACCGCCTCGAAGACGCCGAACGCCTGCATGTCGCTGCCGGCGAAGATCGCGGTGGGCGGCTCGTCCAGGGACAGCAGGGCGTGGCCGTGGTCGCGGCCCGAGCCGACCAGGAAGTCGCCGTACCTGATGAGCGCCGCGTCCACCGCGATCCCCGCGGTCTCCAGCGCCGCCCGGTAGCCGTCGACGCGGGCCCGGCTGCACAGCATGTCGGCGGGGCCGCCGATCATCCCGATCCTGCGGTGGCCCAGCTCCAGCAGGTGCCGGGTGGCGGCCAGGCCGCCGTTCCAGTTGGTGGCGCCGACCGAGGCGACCCCGGGCGGCGGCTCGCCCTCCGGGTCCACCACCACGAACGGGATGGACCTGGCGGCCAGCTGGCCGTGCTGGTCGGCGCTGATCCGGGAGCCGACCAGGATGGCCCCGTCGGTGCGCCGGGCGGCGATCCGCTCCACCCAGTCCCTGCCGGGTCCCGCGTGGCTGTGCAGGACCGAGACGACCACCCCGGCGTCGACCTCGCGGGCGGCGGTCTCCACGCCGCGCACCAGCTCCATCGCCCACGGGCTCTCGATCTCGGTGAAGACCAGGTCGACCAGGCCGACGGGGGCGTCGCCCTGACCGGTCCTGCGCCGGTAGCCGTGCTTGTGCAGCAGGTGCTCGATCCGCTGCCTGGTCTCGGACGCGACCTCGGGCCGACCGTTGATGACTTTCGAGACCGTGGGCGCGGAGACCCCGGCCTCCTCGGCGATCAGGGCGATCGTCACGCGCGGCTTGGTTGGCATGCGGCGAATACTAACTGAAACCTTTCGGAGGCTTTCCCGGGGAGGTGGTTCTCACGGTCCGGGATCACTACCACGGGGCTATTGACGCGTAACCACGAGTTTACCTATTCTCCGGATCACGAAATATTCGGGGAATATGTGAAAATTTCAAGCAAACTCCCGAAAGGGGATATCCATGCTGAGTCGGCGAGGCGTGGTGGCTCTGGCGGCATCCGCTCTGCTTCTCGGAGCCTGCAGTACGAGCGGAGACGGCGAGGGGGCCCAGGCAGGCGCGAGCACCGGCTCGGAGAAGGTCACCTTCGAGTTCTGGAACCTGGCGACGGCGGATCCCATGAAGACGTTCTGGGCCAATGCCATCAAGGAATACCAGGCGGCCCACCCGAACGTGACGATCAAGAACATCTCCATCGAGAACGATTCCTACAAGCCGAAGCTCGCCACGCTCACCCAGTCGGGCAAGGCACCCGATTTGTACTCCACCTGGGGTGGCGGCGTCCTGAAGCAGCACATCGACGCGGGCCTGGTGAAGGACCTGTCGTCCGAGGCCGGTGACGTCATCGGCGGCATCACCCCGGCGGCCCTGGCCGCCTACCAGTTCGACGGCAAGACCTACGGGCTGCCCATCGACATCGGCATGGTCGGCTTCTGGTACAACAAGGCGCTGTTCAAGAAGGCCGGAATCACCACCCCGCCCGCCACCTGGACCGAGTACCTGGACGCGGTCAAGAAGCTGAAGGCGAGCGGGACCACCCCGATCGCCCTCGCGGGCAAGGCCAAGTGGCCCGGCCACTACTACTGGGCCTATCTGGCCATGCGGGTGGCCGGGCTGGACGCGCTCAAGCAGGCCGGCACCACCAACGACTTCACCGGTCCCGACTTCGTCGCCGCCGGGCAGAAACTCAAGGAACTCGTCGACCTCCAGCCGTTCCAGAAGGGCTTCCTGGGCGCCGACTACTCCACCCCCGACGGCCAGTCCGCGAACGTGTCGAACGGCAAGGCCGCCATGGAGCTGATGGGCCAGTGGGCCCCGTCGGTGCAGAAGGACTCCGGCAAGGGCCTCGGCGACGACCTCGGCTTCTTCCCCTTCCCGGCGGTGGAGGGGGGCAAGGGCGCCGCGGGCGACGCGTTCGGCGGCGGGGGCGGCCTCGCCGTGAGCGTCAACGCCCCGCCGGCGGCGCTGGACTTCCTGAAGTTCGCGCTCAAGCCGGAGAACCACAGCAAGGCCGTGAAGGCCGGAGGAGTCCTGCCCGTGCTCAAGACGGGTGAGGAGGCGGCCGTCACCGACCCCCACATCAAGACGGTCTCCGAGACCCTCGCGGCGGCGAGCGGCTTCCAGCTCTACCTCGACCAGGAGTACCCGCCGGCCGTCGGCCAGGAGGTCAACGACGTCGTGGCCGAGCTGATCGGGGGCACCAAGACGCCGGAGGAGGTCGTCCAGGCCATCACCGAGACGGCCAAGTCGGAGTCGGAGTAGCCGCCCGGTATGAAAACGGTGACGACGACGACAGGGCCGGACGCACGTCCGGCCCCTCACCCCGATCGGCCCGCCGCGGGGCGGGGGCGGGGCGGCTCTCGCCGAGGTCGCGGCTGGGTCACCGCGATCCTGTTCGTGCTCCCCGCGCTGATCCTGTTCGCGCTCCTGGTGCTGCTGCCGATCCTGGTGGCCGGCTACACCAGCCTCTTCAAGTGGAACGGCATCGGCCCGCCGAGCAACTTCATCGGCCTGGACAACTTCACCCGGCTGTTCCAGAGCGACATCTTCGCCGGCGACCTGCGCAACGGCGCCATCCTGATCGTGCTGGGCCTGTTGGTGCAGCTGCCGCTCTCGCTGGGCCTGGCGGTGATGCTGAACCAGCGGATCCGCGGGCGGGCCTTCTACCGCCTGCTGTTCTTCGCGCCGTACATGCTCTCCGAGGCGATCATCGGCGTGCTGTTCTCGATGATCCTGTCGCCCGAGACGGGCATGGCCAACCAGCTGCTGGTCTCCTGGGGGATGGAGCCCTGGACCTGGCTGTCCGAGCCCGACACCGTGATGTTCTCGCTGTTCCTGGTGATCACCTGGAAGTACTTCGGATTCCACATGATCATCTATCTGGCCGGACTGCAGGGCATCCCCAAGGAGCTGAGCGAGGCGGCGAGGATCGACGGCGCCGGTGGCTGGAACGTGTTCCGCCACGTGACCCTGCCGCTGCTCGGCCCCACCATCCGGGTCAGCGCGTTCCTGTCCGTCATCGGCACGATCCAGCTCTTCGACCTGGTCTGGATCCTCACCGGCGGCGGTCCGTCGCACGCCTCGGAGACCATGGCCGTCAGCATGTTCGAGTACGGCTTCAAACGATCCCAGATCGGCTACTCCAGCGCGATCAGCGTCGTCATGTTCGTGATCAGTCTCGTCTTCGCTCTCGGTTACCAGCGGTTCGTCCTGCGCCGGGACCTGGAGGGGGCCAGCACCACCATGGGGGACCGCCGATGATCGCCCGGCTCCGCACGTTCCCGATCCACGCGGTCATCTGGGTGGCGGCCGTCTTCATCGTCATCCCCTTCCTGTACGGGCTGCTCGGCGGTTTCAAGACCTCCGGCCAGCTGTCGACCAACCCGCTGGGCCTGCCCTCCCCGTGGGTCACCGACAACTACACCGACGTGATCGTCTCCGGCGCGTTCTGGCGCCAGCTCCTCAACAGCCTGTTCATCGCGGTCGCGACCACCGTGCTGGTCGTGGGGCTGTCGGCGATGGCCGCCTTCGCGTTCGCCCGGTTCGCCTTCCGGGGCCGGGAGTTCCTGTTCACGCTGTTCGCCATCGGGCTGATGTTCCCGTTCGCGGTGGCGATCCTGCCGCTGTTCGTCCTGCTGCGCACGTTCGGCCTGCTGGACAACCCGCTCGGGGTGATCCTGCCGCAGGCCGCGTTCGGCCTTCCGCTCACCGTGATCATCCTGCGGACGTTCTTCCGGTCCATCCCCAGGGAGATCGAGGAGGCCGCCATCATCGACGGCTGCACCTCCTTCGGCTTCTTCTGGCGGGTGCTGCTGCCGATCGCCAAGCCCGCCCTGGCCACCGTCTCGGTGCTGGCGCTCGTGGCGAGCTGGAACAACTTCTTCCTTCCGCTGGTGGTCTTCAACGACCCCAGCCTGTGGACCCTGCCGCTCGGCGTCCAGCAGTTCCAGGGGGAGTACATGACGGACATCGCCAGGGTCCTGGCCTACGTCATCGTCGCGATGGTGCCCGCTCTGGCCTTCTACGCCGTCGCCGAGCGTCAGTTGATCAGCGGCCTCACCGCCGGTGCCACCAAGGGCTGACCCGAATCTCATCGCCTGAGTAGAGAGTGAGACACCATGACCCTGAGTGTCGCCGGATCGCGTCTCGTCGATTCGGCCGGCACCCCGGTACGGCTGCGTGGAGTGGGCCTCGGGGGCTGGCTGAACATGGAGAACTTCATCACCGGCTACCCGGCCAACGAGTCCGCGATGCGCGAGGCCGTCCGGGAGGTCCTGGGGGAGGACCGGGCCGAGCTGTTCTTCGACCGGTTGCTCACCTCGTTCTTCGGGGCGGACGACGCCGCGCTGCTCGCCGGGCTCGGCACCAACTGCGTCCGCATCCCGATCAACTACCGCCACCTGGAGTCCGACGACCGCCCCTTCGAGATCGTCGAGCACGGCTTCCGCCACCTGGACCGGGTGATCGGCCTGCTCGCCGAGCACGGCATCCACAGCGTCATCGACCTGCACGCCCTGCCCGGCGCGCAGAACCAGCACTGGCACTCCGACAACCCCACCCACGTCGCCGCGTTCTGGCAGCATCGGCACTTCCAGGACCGCGCCGTCCATCTGTGGGAGGTCGTGGCCGACCGGTACCGGGACAACCCCTGGGTGGCCGGATACAACCCGATCAACGAGCCGGGTGACCGGAGCGGGCGGGTCGTCGGCCCCTTCTACGACCGCCTGGTCAAGGCCGTCCGCGCCGTCGACCCGAAGCACGTGCTGTTCCTGGACGGCAACACCTACTCCACCGACTTCTCGATCTTCCGTGAGGTGTACGAGAACACGGTCTTCGTCTGCCACGACTACGCCCTGGCCGGGTTCGCGCACGGCGGCCCCTACCCCGGCCACACCCGCGGCGAGTGGGTGGACCGGGAGCAGCTGGAGCGATCCTTCGAGCGGCGGACCGTCTTCCAGCGCGAGACCGGCACCCCCATCTGGGTCGGCGAGTTCGGGCCCGTCTACACCGGGGACCCGGAGATCGACCGGCAGCGCTACCAGATCCTCCGCGACCAGCTGGAGATCTTCGACTCCTACGAGGCCGGCTGGTCGCTGTGGACCTACAAGGACGTCGGGCTGCAGGGCCTGGTCAGCGCCGGTGAGCCGTACATGAGCCGGTTCGGCGACTTCATCGCCAAGAAGGGGCGGCTGGGCGCCGACCGGTGGGGCTCGACGATGGAGGAGTCGGCGAGCGAGCTGGCCCCGCTGCACCGGCTGATGGAGACCGAGTTCCCGTCCTGGGACCCCTACCCGTGGGGCGCCCGTTACCAGACCGACGACCTGATCCGGCACATCCTCATCGCGCAGGCGCTGCTTCCCGAGTACGCGGAGCTGCTGCGCGGCTGCTCCGACGAGGAACTGACCGCCCTGGCCGACTCCTTCGCCCTCGCCCGCTGCGTCCGGCGACAGCCGCTGCTCGACCTGCTCGCCGAGAACCTGCGCGGCGCCTGAGGCGGGTTCCACTCCTACCTACCTGACCGAGGAGCCCAGGGAAGATGCGCACCGTCCAGGCCGACGACGCCACGGGCACCACCCGCACGGCCGCGACCTGGAGCGACCCGGCCGGGCGGAGCCACGTCGACACGTCGAGGCGGGAGGTGCTCCGGCTCGCCAGGTAGACACGACCGCCATGCTGCCGGGTCCGTCCTCCTTCGGGGGGACAGGGCCTGGCTCCGGGGGGTGCCGGGCCCGGCCTTCAGGGGGGTGGGGGTCCGGCACCCCTTTCCGGGAACCCGGGTTCGGAGGATCACCCGTCTCCGGGGAACCTCCGTGACGCTCGAAGGCCCGGGGCAGGTCCCTGACACGTCCGCCACGCCGACCCCGCCCCGAGTCACCGGGACCCTCGAAGGAAGATTCGGACACCAAGGGAGTCTCGTGTACACCAACCCCGTCATCCCCGGCTTCCACCCCGACCCCTCGGTGTGCCGGGTGGGCGAGGACCACTACCTCGTCACCTCGTCCTTCGAGTGGTTCCCCGGAGTACCGATCTTCCACAGCCGCGACCTCGTGCACTGGCGGCAGCTCGGCCACGTCCTGGACCGGCCGTCCCAGCTCGACCTGGACGGCGTACGGCCGTCCGGCGGCATCTACGCCCCCACCATCCGGCACCACGAGGGCGTCTTCTACATGATCACCACGTTGATGGACGAGCCGGGCAACTTCCTGGTCACCGCGACCGACCCGGCCGGGCCGTGGAGCGAGCCGGTGTGGTTCCCCGAAACCCGGGGCTTCGACCCCTCGCTGTTCTTCGACGACGACGGTCGCGCCTGGATGACCGGCACCCGGCCGAGGGACGACGGGCGCTACGACGGCGACAGCGAGATCTGGCTGCGCGAGTTCGACCCGGCCACGCTCAAGCTGCTCGGCGAGGAACACGTGATCTGGGAGGCGGCGCAGCGCGGCGGCGTCTGGTGCGAGGGCCCGCACATCTACCGGATCGGCGCCTTCTACTACCTGCTCACCTCGGAGGGCGGCACCGCCGAGGACCACGCCGTGATGGTCGCGAGAGCCGAGCGGATCACCGGTCCCTACCTGGGCAACCCGCGCAACCCCGTTCTCACCCACCGCCACCTCGGGCTGCGCCACCCCATCACCAGCGTCGGCCACCCCGACCTGGTCCGGAACGCGGAGGGCGAGTGGTGGTCGGTCCTCCTCGCCACCCGCCCCTACGGCGCTCTCCCCGCTCCTCTCGCTCCCGCCGCTCCCGCCGTTCCCACTGAGGGTCGTCCCCACACCGGATCCGTCGGCTTCCCGGACGGCGACTCCCGTGGTGGATCCGCCGGCGACCAGTCCACGACGGCCGCCGTCCGCGCCTCCAAGGGCTACAACCTGGGCCGCGAGACCTTCCTCACCCGCGTCCGCTGGGAGGACGACTGGCCGGTCTTCGACCAGGTCGAACCGTACGCGCAGGCCCCCTCGACCCCCGCGCGCCGCTGGCCCGCCACCCCCGCCTGTGACCACTTCGACGCCCCGCGCCTCGCACCGGTGTGGAACCACCTGCGCACGCCCCGCGAACCGTACTGGAACCTGGCCGGCAGCCGTCTCACCCTGCGGCTGCGACCGCAGACCCTGCGCGAGCGGGCCGCGCCCAGCCTGGTCGCCCGGCGGCAGCAGCACATCGCCTTCGCGGCCCACACGGTGATGGAGTTCCGCCCGCGGGGGGAGGAGTGCGCCGGGCTCGTCCTGTTCCAGAACGACGACTTCCACATCACGCTCGTCCTCACCGCGCACGGCCTGGAACTCACCCGCCGCTCCGGCGGCACGGACACCCTCCTGGCCCGCGCCGACGTCGTCCCGTCCGGCCCGCTGTGGCTGGGCGTGGAGGCCCACGGCCAGGACTACCAGGCCCGCTACGCGCTGCGCCCCGGCGAGTGGACCGACCTCGCGGCCCCGGTGGACGGTCGCGTCCTCGGCTCGACCGTCGCCGGAGGCTTCACCGGCGCCATGATCGGCCTCTACGCCTCCTCCAACGGCCACCCGAGCACCAGCACGGCCGCCTTCGACTGGTTCGAATACCTGCCACTTTCGGGATGACCGTTGGTACCCGGGCGAACCGGACGGGCGTGGTGCCGGTGAGCAGCGGGTGCCCCACCCTCCGCTGAGGACGTGTCACCCACTCCGGCGGGCCGACGAACGCGTATCACCGAGCTGCGCAGCCGCTCCGGAGAACTCCTGGTTCAAGCCCCTGTGATGAGTTCGGAAGCGGTTCACCCGAAGCCTCGTCTCAATCCAGGATCTGGTCGCCGAGGCGGGAGCGGGCAACGCAGACCTGAGCCAAGTCAATCATTATCGTCGAAATGCGGGATTCGTCGCCGGGGCGGTGGAGGCGGGGGCCCGCCGGGACGGTCCGGATCGGCCGGCCTGCGGCCAGGAGGTCGAGGGCGGTGGCGAGGTCCCAGCCGTAGTCGTCGGGGAGGGTGTCGAGGGGGAGGGGGAACGGCATCGGGTATCCGGCCAGGCCCGACAGGAGGGCGGCGGGGGAGACGCCTCCCGTGTCGATGCCGGACTCCTCCATCAGCGGGAGGAGCAGGGCGCCCGCACGGCCGGGCCGGTCCCATTCGCCGCGAACGGGCGTCACCGCAGCCGCCTCGGCCGTCCGCTTGAGCAGATCGGAGTCGAGCGCCCAGAGGTCGGCGTCGGAGGTGACGACGGCGTCGTGGCCGAACCGCTCCACGTACCGCAGGCCCGCCTTCACCGCGCGGCCCTTGCCCGGCGTGCTGGTGATGACCGTCGCGCCTGCCTCGCGTGCCCGGCTGGCCGTCGCGTCGCCGCTGCCGTTCTCCACCACGACGATCTGCCGGGCGCCGGCCTTCCGGCCGCATCTCACCACATGTTTGATGTCTCGTTCCGAATCGCGTGCGGGGACGACCAGGCTCCAGGAAGGGACCATTGCCGGCTCGGCTTTCACTCGCGGGAGACGTTCCAGGACACTTCGTATCCGGCCATGGCCGGGGTGGCAGGCTCTCTGGTGAAATGCGCTTCGAGCGTGGGGAACTCGGTGGTGTAGCGGCGGAGCGCGCGCATCTTCGCCGCGAGTTCGGGTGGTGTCAGTTCGGTGACCGTCCGCCGGGCCCCGGCGACGCCCAGTTCTGCGAGCGTCCGGGCGACGAGCCGGTCGGCCTCGGGGTTGTCCGCCCCGCCGATCCAGCTGGGAAGGCCGTGCCTGACGAAGTAGGGGCTGTCGGCGTAGAGCCGGAGCTCCCGGACCTCTCCAGCGAGCGCGAGCATCACCCGGCTCACAGCCCGGTGGTCGGGGTGCCCGCCGATTCCGGCAGGCCCGTAGACGACGGCCTCCGGCCCCACGTGGGGACGGAGGCCCGCCAGGATCGATTCCGGGGAGGCTCCCGGCTCGCCTGCCACGAGCTCGACGAAGTCGGAGGGGCGTTCGGCGATGCGCGCCCGGACGTCCGCTCGCTCGTAGGCCGTGAACTGGACGTCCAGCAGGTCGAGATGCGCGTGACGGGCGCCTGCGGAGGTGAGGATCGCCGCGTCGTTCCGGCGGCGGATCCGCACCTTCTCCGCCGAATCGGTGGCGCCCAGCCGGCGGTCGAGATCGGTGACGAACCCGGACTCCGGGATGCCGGCGAAGACGGTGACGACCAGGACGGGCGTCGCCCCCGAGAGCACGCTCCAGGCGCTGAGGACGGCGTCGTCGAGATGCGGCGAGACGATGACGACGCCGGGGTGCCCGGGGATGTCCGCCGTCTCCGCCACCTCAGCGGACCCGGCCGACGGTGAAGCGGGCGGAGAAGCGGGCGTCGCCGAACGTGTCGGGCTCGGCGAGGAGCGCCCGCACCTCGTCGGTCTGCCCGACCGCGTGCTGGACGGCGACAGCCGTGCCCGTACGGACTCTCCGGACGACGGCGGCGATGGTCTCGTGGCCGCGAGCGCCGCCGAAATGGGCGACCTGCGGCTGGTGCCGGTTCTCGGGCGACTGCGGGACGAGAGTCCCGCTGTCGTCTCCGTACGGGAGGTCCGCGACGATCAGGTCGTAGTCGCCGGGGGGGACCCCGTCCGCGACCATGAAGGCGACGTCCAGCGCCAGCCGCGCCGCGTTCTCATGGGCGACGCCGACAGCCTCGGCGGAGACGTCAGAGCCGGTCACGGTCAGGTCGGGCCGTTCGTTTTTGATCGCGAGCGCGATGTTCCCCGCTCCCGTGCCCACGTCGTGGACGCGGGCGCCCGCCGGCAGCCGGAGCGCGACGTTCACGAGCTGGCCGCTCTGCGGGTGGGGGACGCAGACTCGGCAGTCGACAGAGAGCACGAGCCCCCGGTACCGGCATCGGCCCGTGATGTAGGCCAGCGGCTCGCGGGCGCTCCTGCGCGCGACGTACTCGGCGATACGCCTGCCGTCGTCGCCGGAGACGTAACCGTCGAGATGCAGGCCGGCCGTGTCGCACCCGAGGACAGCGGCCACGATCTCTTCGGCGTCGGCCCGCGGGGTCTCGCATCCGACCATGGTGAGCGTCTCCGTCGCGTGCTGGACCTCGGAGCCGACGGTCTGCGCGGTCATGGGTTCGGCGGCGTCTCCGGATCCGGCCGCGAAGTCCGGACCTCGCCGAAGTTGATGCCGATCGCCGTTCCGCTGTCCGAGGCCGTCACCGTGCCCACACGCATGTCGCCCTGCGAGGGTGCGCCTTGCGGGGAGGGGCCGGCGTCGGAGGTCTTCAGCGCGATCCAGGCCGTGGCAGCCGCTCCGACGAGCAGGGCTCCCACGAATCCGAGCCAGCCCCACAGCGGAGAGTCCGAGAGCTGATTGCCCGCCACGCCCGCGACACCGGCCGCGATGAACGCCACGATGCCGCCCGAGGCGGCCTTCCACTTTCTCGACATCCCGCCTCCTTGCCGGACCTTCAGAAGAACAGTACAGCGCGGTTTTCCGGGGTCGGCAACGATCCGTTCATCGAGAACCCCGCCAGACGATGATCACTCCGTCGTCCCCGGCGGAAACGAGAAGCGGGGCGCCGTGGCCGTCAGGGAGGGTCGCCATCGCGTTCGGCCCGCCAGTGTGGCCGGTGAGCGTGGCGACCGGTGCGGCGGTCTCGGGGTTCCACAGGCGCAGGGTCCGGTCGCTGGAGGCCGAGACCACGAGCGGCGGTTCGTCCGGCCGGGGGAGTGTCAGCAGCCTGGTCACCCTGGCGGCGTGGCCGGTGAGGACCGCGACCGGACGGGCGCTCTCGGGGTCCCACAGCCGGATCGTGCGGTCGTCGCTCGCGGAGGCGAGCAGCGGGGCTCTACCCGCTCGCTCCACAACGGTCAGCGCGTTGAGCCCGTCGGTGTGACCGGTCAGCACGGCGATCGCGGCGGCCGCCGCCGGGTCCCACAGGCGCACCGAGCGGTCGCTGGCCGCCGAGACGAGCACGCGCCCGCCGCTCGGCAGCGTGAGCACCGTCAGCGCGGTGACCCTTCCGGTGTGGCCGTTGAGGACGGCGATGGGTGCGGCGGTCCCGGCGTCCCACAACCGGACCGTCTGGTCCTCCGCCCCCGAGGCCAGCAGGGCGCCACCGTCCGGCCCGGAGATCGCGGCGAGAGTGGTGACGACGCCCGTGTGCCCGGTGAGGACCGCGACCTGCTCGCCCGTGCCGGGGTTCCAGAGCCGGACCGTGCGGTCTCCGCTCGCCGAGGCGAGCAGGGCGCCGGCGCCCGCGCGGGGCACGGCTGCCAGCGCCATTCCCCGTCCGGTGTGGCCGGTGAGCGTCGCGACCTGCTCGCCCGTGCCAGGGTTCCAGAGCCGGACCGTGCGATCGTCGCCGGTCGAGGCCAGCAGTTCTGATCCCGCCGGCCCCGGGACGGCCGCCAGCGCGCGGATCTTGCCGGTGTGTCCGGAGCAGATGGCGAACGCGTCGACGGGCCCGGTGCTCCACACCCGGACCGTGCGGTCGTTGCCACCGGAGGCCAGCAACCGGGCGCCGTCCACCCCGGTCAGGACGGTCAGGGCGTCGATCCCGCCGGTATGGCCGCTGAGCAGGGTGGCCAGGTCGATCGACTCCGGATCCCAGAGGCGCACCGCCTTGTCGGCGCCCGCCGACGCCAGGAGATGGGTCCCGTCGGGCCGTTCCACCTCGGTGAGAACGGCGACGCTGTCGGAGTGCCCCGTGAGGGTGGCGACGGAGTTCGGGTTGCCGGGACTCCACAGCCGGATCGTCCGGTCGGTGCCGGCGGAGGCGACCAGGCAGGCACCGCCCAGCCGGTGAATTGTCGTCAGCATCTGGATCCGTCCGGTGTGGCCGGTGAGCGTCGCGACCTGCTCGCCCGTGCCGGGGTTCCAGAGCCGGACAGTGCGATCGGCTCCCGCCGAGGCGAGCAGCGGGACGTCGTCGAGCCGCGGGACGCTCGTCAGCGCGGTGACGCCGTCGGTGTGACCGGTCAGGACAGCGGTCTGCGTGACCGTCTCCAGGTCCCAGAGGCGGATGGTCCGGTCGGCTCCCGCCGAGGCCAGGAAGGCGGTGCCGTCCGGCCTCCGAAGCGCGGCCAGCACGGTCACCCTTCCCGTGTGCCCCCCCAGGACGGCGACCGGCTCAGCGGTCTCGGGATCCCAGAGCCGCACCGAACGGTCGAGTCCGGCCGAGACGATCAGGCCGGTGCCGTCCGGCCGAGGCACGGTCGCGAGTGTGGTGACGCCTCCGGTGTGGCCGGTCAGTGTCGCGACGGGTGCGGCGGTCTCGGGGTCCCACAGCCGGACGACGCGGTCCTCACCGGCCGAGGCGAGCAGGGACGTGCCGTCCATGCGCTGCACCACCACCAGTGCGGTGACGCCTCCGGTGTGGCCGGTCAGTGTCGCGACGGGTGCGACCGTCTCGGGGTCCCACAGCCGGACGACGCGGTCCTCACCGGCCGAGGCGAGCAGGGACGTGCCGTCCATGCGCTGCACCACCACCAGTGCGGTGACGCCTCCGGTGTGGCCGGTCAGTGTCGCGACGGGTGCGACCGTCTCGGGGTCCCACAGCCGGACGACGCGGTCCTCACCGGCCGAGGCGAGCAGGAACGTGCCGTCCGCGCGCGGCACCAGGGCCATCGCCGTCACCCGGTTGGTGTGGCCGGACAGCGCGCGATGGCTGGTTCCCGACCACGCCGCGTCGGCGGGATACCAGGATCGCGGAAGCTTGGCGTGGACGGCGTCGGCGAGCGCGGAAGCCCGAAGTTTGCGGCCCGATACGCCGATCCAGTGCAGCTGGTCGTCGTGCTGCTCACCCCAGGAGTTCGAGGCCAGTTCCAGCGCGGAGACCGCCTTCAGCCCGGCTCTCGTCGTCAGCGACCGCCGCAGCCGCAGCAGCGCCGGGACGCCCGACAGCAGGAGGAACTCGGGGTCCCCGACCAGCTCGTCGAGGCGTCCGCACGCGGCGGCGTGCTCGGCCAGGTTGGCGCTTAGATAGCGGTTCTCGCGGGGCCAGGCGCGATCGGCGGGGGAGCCGGGCGGAGTCAGCGCCAGCATGATCCGTTCGTGGGCCTCGCGGGTCGCCACGGACAGTTCGTGGCCGAGGAAGCGGAGTCCGTCGTCGAGCGTGTCGGCCGGCAGCCGTCCCTCACACAGGTCGCGCAGACTTTGGTGGCGGATCGTGTAGACGTCCGGGTCACCGCCGGGACGCACCGCGAGAAACGGTTTGAACGAGCCGTTCAACAGGGCGAGAGCAGCGGACCGTGGCACCCCGGCCCAGTCGGCGAGGGTCGCGGCGGACTGGGCGTCGCGGACCGCGGCGACCGTGGCGAGCAGCGGCAGGCCGATGCTCGCCCACTGTTCGGCGAGTCGCGCCTGCCAGTGGGCGATGTTGTCGGCGTAGTAGCCGGCGAGGCCATCCGGAAGCCCGGCCACGTCGGCAGGCGAACGGTCGCCGTCCCGGATCTGGTCCAGCACGGAGACCGCGTAGATCCACACACCGGCGGAGCGCTCCACCAGGGTCCGGCGGAACCGCTCCCGGTCGACCCGCGCCTTGGCCAGCGCGTCGGAGACCAGCGGGTCGCCCAGGGTGACCCGGTCGAGATGCTCTATGAGGTCGGCCCGGTTGGACTGGCTCTCCACGTTGATCCGGGTCACCTCGAGGCCCGGGCGTCGTGGGATCGGGACTCCGGGCCTGCTCGTCGCTATGACGACCGTGCCCGGCGGCAGGCTCATGGGCAGGCCGAAGGGCATCTGGCCCGATTCCGGCGGCGGCGCCTCGTCGAGCCCGTCCACGACCAGGACGACCGGGATTCCCGGCTCGCCGGTGTCCCTGCGGCGGGCCGCCTCGATCAGGCAGTTGTAGAGGAACCTGGTCGTGTCGTGGCCGGTCGGGAGGAGCCCCTCGGGGGCCAGATCCGCCAGACCCCAGCGGGCGATCAGTTGGGCGGCCAGGTTCGTCCGAGTCTCCTCGGGACTGACGACGCCGAGTCTCGTCGCGTGGGTGGGCCATCCCCGGGCGAACGCGAGATAGGTGGCCAGGGCCGACTTCCCCATCCCGGCTTCAGCCTCGACGAGCAGGTAGGCGCCGTGCCCGCGGGTGACGCACCGTGTGATGAAGGCGTCGATCCGGTCGAGTAGCCAGCCCCGGCCGGTGAACATGCCGAGCGGGTCGGCAGGGGCGGTTGGATTGCGCAACCGGAGGTCGCTGGGGAGCGGGTCGAGCGCGACCGTCGAGTCGCGCAGTCGCGTAAACTGGCCGTGGAAGAAGAGTTGCTGGACGGTCCCGTAGTTGGCGCCGACGGCCAGGCCTCGGCCGGAGGCCGTCACCGACCCGATCTCGGGTCCCCGGCTGCGACGATCACTCATCGGGGACGGTGAAGTCGGCCCCCGCCGTGGTGAAGAGGATCTCCGGTGAGCCCGCGCCTTCGAAGACCACGTCGACCCGGATGGCGATGCCCCACAGGACCGAAGGGCTGGACCCGTCGGCGCGCGCGGTGGGCCACCGGGAGACGCCCAGCCGCATGCTCGACTGCACCACGGCCTCGATGTCGAAGTCCGCGGGATCGCTCTCCTCGTATTCGGGCGGCAGCGCGCCGTCGTGCTCGTTCTCGCCCAGATTCTCGACGTCCGCGACGTACACGACGTTCGGCCCGTCACTGACGGTCACCCGTGTGGGCCGAGCCCCCTCTCCCCGCCAGAGCACGTAGACCATCCGCAACAGTGACCGGAAGTTGTCCCCGGTGTCCGGCCCCAGCTTCACGGTGAGCGTCGGAACCGCGAACAGCACTGAGGCGTTCTCCCCGGGCCGCCCTCGCAGCACGGCTCCCCGCTCATCCCTGAAGACGGCGACCTCCGCCGCGGACTCCCCGGAACAGAGCGTCAGTGCGCTGCCGTGAACGGCTACTCCCTGTAGCGCCATCCTGGGCCCTCCCGGTCCTCACGGCCACCGGCCGCCTCCATGGTAATTCACGGCAACCCCGCGCACCCGGAGATCCACATTCCGGTTGAAGCGTGTGCGGCCCACCCCTTGCGCCTGTGAATGCAGTTCGGGCAGGTTTCCTGATCATGGATCCGGAAAGTCCGCCCAATTCATCAGGAGTGGGGTGCCAGGGATCCGACCCCTGAACCTACGGATCGAAAGACGGATGGGGGCCGAGATGATCGGTCGATCCGGCAGGGGCGGCGCGTATCGCGGGTATCTGGCCGGCTCACGCGTCCTGAGGTATGTCGCTCGTGGGTCAGCGGTACCCGCCGTACAAGGAAACCCGCTCGTCCTTGTCATGGTCTACCTTCTCCGCCAGGAAAAGGTCACGCCGCCATGGCTCGTGAGCGATGTTGACGGTCCATTGCTCGTAGTACCACTGAGTGCCGTAGCCGCTGAAGCGGAAGTTGGCCCGGTAACGCGCACGCTCTCCCGGGTGGAGCAGGAACACCCGGCCGGGGTGACGGTTGGTCGGGTACGCGGCCCACACCGGGGTTCGCTTCACTTCGACCGCTGCTCCGGACAGCTGGAACCGCAGCCCGTTGAGCTGCGCCGGGAACGAACGACCGTCGGCCGCGACGGTGGGCGCGTATCCGGTCCGCTCGTCGGCGAGAAGATCGTGGACGACCAGCGGCGCGTCGGGCGTCGGCGGCAGCTCGAACGCCGAGGGAATCTCACGTCGGCGCGCGGCCTCCTCGGCGCCACGCGCTTGCTTGGTCCACCGGATCACGATCCGCTGCACGATCACCACGCCGTCCTCCATCGTGTCCGTCCGGCAAGCATGGATGCTAGCCAAACCGTGTCAGCAGCTCTGATCCTGCCCGTCCCGATCGGTTCGGCCCGGACCAACGGACGCGCCCGGTCCGTCCGGAACGGCACGGGACGGCGCCGGACCGCGACCCGAACCGGCTCCTCACCCGCGCGGACGCGTACGCCTCGCCCGCCGGTCCGTCCCGGATCCCGGGTGCCCCGACCAAGGCGAACGCCGCGCGAGGTCGTAGGGCCCTGAAGGGTGGCGTGGCTGTCGGATCTGAGCGTTACCGCGGCGGCACATCCGGAGCATCCGCAGGGAGCACACACGTGGAGATCAGTTACGCCGATGTCGCCTGGCTCGCCGATGACCACGGGTTGGGCGACCTGTGGTGCCTCACCTTCGTGCGTGGGCTCGATGAGGCTGAGGCGCTTCGGCGTGTGGGTGCCGAGGAAAGCAGCATCAGGCCACTCACCTACGAGGAGCTGGTCGACGAGGGGTTGTTCCCCGACACGCTCCTGGCGGGCCGTCTGGGCGATTGGGCCGTGCTCATCGAGGAGTCCGGCTGGGATGCGCTCGACGCCGTGAAAACGCTGTCGGCCGGGTCGGAGGCCGTGTCGGTTCTGCGGCATGACTACGCGGCCGATCGCTTCGCGTACGCGGTTGACGGGCAGGTGGTGACCTCGTTCAACCCGATGATTCCCGCATGGCGGTACGGGAGCGATCCTGATCGGCTGGTGAGCCTGATGAGGGAGGCGGGCTTCGACCCTGCGTACGCGCCGGGAGACGGGACGGACGAGGACAATGAGGAGAGGACCGTCAGACATCCGAGAGTGGACGGGGCCCTGATGCTCGTGGCGCGACTGACCGGTGTCATGTTGACCCAGGAGGTCTTGAACGGGCCGCTGCTGGGAGGCGATGTCGGGACTTGTCGGGCTCAGGGTTGATGCGGCGGCTGCGAACCCGATCCGGCGTAAGCGGGCTGTCTTCCACAACGTCCTTCAGTACGCGGTGGAACTGGAGGAACCTGCAAGCGCTTCTCACCGAACGGAGTTGCGCGACGGGACAGCCCGGTCATCGCGACGAGCGGGTGAGCGACCGCGTGGAGAGCGATTGGCAAACCCTGTGGATTGCGGGTGATTCACAGGGCTCGAAGCCATTGATCGAGGGCTGCGAAGTCTTCGTCGGCGAGTCCCTGGTACGACTCCACGTGGTGGAGGAGAGCCCGGCCGCTATGGTGCGCGGAGACCCACTCCCTGTCGGCATCGGTGATCTCGTCGTCGACCCAGGCGAACGGGCGTCCGCCCGCCCAGTTCACCAAGGTTCGGGTCTTCCAGCAGAGTCCGAACCATTGGTCCTCACGTTCATGCTGGCGGGTTGGCTCCGGCCAGCTCACGACGGGCAGTCGCGGCAGCCCGATCCGGGGTGCTATCTCGGCGTTCGCCTCCTCTTCCCAGGTCGTGGCCCAGACGAGTTCGCAGGGCAGTGCCGCCAGCCGACGCCCCACCCCGGAGGTGAGCCACGCCAAGCGGGAGTCCGGTGCAGCAACCCGCGGTGCGCGTTGCGGATCCTCGCCGAACGGGAGAAGCGGCCCGTCGACGTCGAGGAAGAGCAGCGGGCGTTCGGTATGGCCGGTCATGCCGCGGTGACCTCGTCACGTTCGAAGGGGGCTCCGGCACGCGCCAGGGCGACCAGGTGAGGCGCCTTGACCTGCACCGATCCGGCCGAGGTGGCTATCGTCCGCTCGCCGTGGAACCCGTTGCGCACCACCAGACGACGGCCATCGGCGTCACGAGCGTCGGCCAACCCGGCCAGATGGGAGTTGACCTCGGCCTCCAGGGCGGCGGCCGGCATCCGCCTTGCTCCCTCCCGGACGATCTCATCGATCAAAGAACCGTTCGACGCCGTGCCAGCGGCATTGACTACGGCAAGCATGGGCGTGCCCTCCCAGCCGACGTGCCGACGTCGGCCTACTCGGTGACCTTCGAACCGATCACCCGGGAGGGTAGGCTCCCGAGCCGATCCACAGGTTCTGAGCATTGCTCCCGCGCGGACGCTCAGACAGCGATCGGCAGTTGCTCGATCCAGCAGTCGGTGACTTTTTGTTGGACGAGGGTTCGGAAGTCTTCGGCGTCGTCGCGTGTAAGGAAGACGCCACTGCCCGAGACCTCGGACTCACCTCCGGGGTAAGACACCCGCTTCATGACGACGTAGACGGCACGCCACCGATCCCTGGACCTCACAGTGGCTGGAGCGGCGGCGAGAGCTTCGACGAGTTCCCGCGCGGAGGCAACGGTGAGTCCTGGGTCGTAACCACCGGAGCGTGGGCCGGCGGTCCCGTTGCACGCGGCATATCCTCTGCACCCCGGTAACGGGGATATTCTCAATCAGCCGTGAGCGTGGCTTCGGCGACCTGCTTGATGTACTGATTGCGAACCCGGATCAACTTCGGCATGTAGTGACGGAGAGCCAGCATTTCGGCGATCCTTCCGAGAGGACCGAGAGGCGCGGCGAATTCGACGACATCGCTCATCACCGTGCCGCCGTGGCCGCAAGGCTGAAAATGGTGAGCGTGATACCAGTGCTCGAAAGGTCCTGACACCTGCTCATCGACGAAATGAGCAGGGCGATCGTAGGCGCTGATCGTAGACGTCATTCGCCAACGGATGCCGAAGTGTCGCGCCCCCCATGTAACGGTATCGCCTAGTCTCAAGCCGCCGGTGGTCACACCTCCGACTGCTTTCTCGGAAGATCCCACCATTGATGCCGCGTGGACATCCACGTCCAGCGAGATGTCGAAGACTCGTTCCGGTGGCGCCATGACATGCGTGACAATCTCAAAGCCCGGCATGCGTCAAGCCTAAGGCGGCGCACTCCAGCGGAACCTTCTGGGTCGCTTCCTGTCATGACCGACTGGATGCCGCGCGGGAAGAACAAACCGCGTCGGCAGTTCTGATCCTGCCCGTTTAGATCGGTTCCACCTGGACCGACGGGCGCAGCCGGCCCCTCAGGAACGGGGCCGAACGGGGTCGGATCGCAACGAGAGCCCTGGGAACCGGCGTTCGCCCGGCGCGGGCCTCGCGTAGTCGGCGGCTCCGAGGCATGTCTCGTAACTCGGTCGGACGGTTTTGTTAGGGTGCCCGGATGCCTTCTCAGCGCGCCCTGCTGCCGCGCTCGACACCGGCCGCCTCGGGGATGTCGTCCCGTGCGGTCACCGCGCTGCTGGACCGGCTCGAAGCGCGATCCGTCGAGTGTCACTCCATCATGGTCGTACGCCACGGTCACGTCGTCGCCGAAGGCTGGTGGGCGCCGTACTCGGCCGAGCGCCCGCACCTTCTCTACTCGCTGACCAAGTCGTTCACCTCGATCGCCGTGGGGCTCGCGATCGCCGACGGGCTGCTCTCGCTGGACGATCGGGTGGTGGACGTGTTGCCCGACCACGTTCCGGCCGGCATCTCGGAGCGGGGACGCCGCCTCACCGTTCACCACCTGCTGTCCATGACGGCCGGACACCGCACGGACAGCCTCGCCGAGGCCTGGCGCCTGGAACCGGGCGACCTGGTGAAGGGCTTCCTGCGCGTACCGTTTCCCGAGGCCGAGGGAACACGGCACGCCTACGACAATCCGACCACCTTCGTCCTGGCCCGGATGGTGGAACGGGTCACGGGCCGTGGCCTCCCGGAACTGCTCGACGAGCGCCTCTTCACGCCGATGGGCGTCGACCACGCCGAATGGGACCGGGTGGCGAGCGGTGCCGCCTTCGGATTCCACGGACTGCACCTCACGACCGAGGCCGTCGCAGCCTTCGGCGAACTGCTGCTGCGCGGAGGCCTTTGGGGCGACCGGCGGCTCGTCCCGCGCGAATGGGTGGAGCTCGCGACCAGACGGCACATCGAGACACTGCGATTCGAGGACGGGTCGGGGGACGCCGACTACCTTTGCGGTTACGGCTACCAGTTCTGGATGTCGCGTCACGGTTACCACGGTGACGGCTCCTTCGGCCAGCAATGCGTGGTCGTCCCGTCGCACGATCTCGTGGTCGCCGTGACCGGCGCCCACACGCAGGCACAGGCAATGCTCGACGCGATATGGGAGTGCCTGCTGCCCGGCACGGACCACGCGGGAAGCACCCGGGACGACGAGGTCCTCGCCGATCGGCTGCGGCGGCTGTCGTTCGCGCCGGTGCCGGGTTCGGCCGCCCCGGAGCGTTCCGTCAAGGCGAGACTCGACGCCTCCGCCGAGGATTCGGCTCTGCCCGACGGAACCACGGTGATCGTCGATCCCGTGGACGGTGGATGGCTGCTGCGATTCGGGTCGTTCCTCGACGTCGAGGTCGGCCACGGCGAATGGCGGGAAGGCTCGCCGCTCGGCCGCCCTGTCGTCGCGACCGGCGCCTGGCGGGGCGACACGTTCGTCGCCGAGCTCTACGTCATCACCACCCCGCACCGGGTTCGGCTGGTGGTCGACGCCGAGGCGGGGACAGCGGTGGCGACGTGGAACACCGTGCCCCTGACCGGCCCCAGCCTGGCGTCGCATCTGCGGTCGCCGCTGATGACACGGCCCGACGTCGCGTAGTGACGTTGACCGGGCTCGCAGGTGTCGGCCACGGGATGTCTCGTCACCCGGGATCGGTTCGATGTCAGGTGTCCGGGTCCTCGTTGTCGAGGACGCGTTTCACCCACTCCAGCGAGCCCGTGCCGAGCGCCTCGTCCGCGAGGCGTTTGGCGGAGGGTGTCCTCAGCGCCGCGAGTGAGCTGTCGATCCACGGTTGCATGTTCTGGTGTCCCTGCTCGCGGTACTCGATGGCCTGGATCAGGCACTCCAGCTTGTCGGCGTCACGGGCGCAGACGGCCTCGAGGCTGGCCTTCTCCTCGTACTCGCCGACCGCGCCGCTCACCATCCGCGCCACCGGCCCGGGGACGCCGCGTACCTGGTCGGCGGTGACCTCCTCGTTGGAGGCCGCGGTGAGGTAGCGCCTGGCGAGGTGGTGGATGTCGGTGATCCGGGTCTCCTGGGTGTCGTGGAACAGGCTCATGAACGCCGCCCGCTCCGGGTCGCCGCCCTCCAGCGCGGTGATCACGCTCGCGATGATCGCCGTCCGGAAGGAGTGGTCGGCGACGCTCTCGGGGTCCCGTACCCCGGCGACCAGCCAGCCCGTGCGCTTGTAGCGCTTGAGCAGGCCGATCTCGTACAGCAGGCCCGTCAGCCTCGACAGTTCCTCCGCCACGGAAGTCCCCTCTTCCTCTCGGTGGATCATGCGCAGAGCGTAGAGGATCGTCTCCGGCTCACGCCGGGACATCGGCGGGCGGCGCCCCGGCTCCCACTCCTGAATCGTCGTGGCGTCCGTTTCGAGGTCCGATCCGTTGCCCGGCGGTTAAGGTGCGAAAGTGGTGAACAGCCTCGGCGAGATGCCCTCCCGTATGTGCGCGACCTACCTGGAGCTGGCCGACCGGTACGCGCCGGGCCTGGTCGAAGGTCTCTACCTGCAGGGCTCGATCGCCCTCGGTGACTACCGGCCCGGCAAGAGCGACATCGACTTCGTCGCCGTGGTCGGCGCTCCCCCTGACGCGCGGATCCTGCGCAGGGTGCATGCCGAGTTGAAGAGCCGGTACGCGAAGCCGTACTTCGACGGTCTCTACGTCACGTGGGACGACCTGCGCCGCGACCCTGAGCTGACCCCGGCGGGGCCGGCCGTGCACGAGTGGCGTCTTGAGGAGGAGAGCAGGTCCGAGCGGCATCTGGTGACCTGGCACGTGCTGGCCCAGGGCGGGGTGGCGGTGCGGGGGCCCGCGGTCGCGGAGCTGGGGATCCACACCGACTGGGACACCCTGGCCCAGCGGACGCGGGAGAACCTGGACGGCTACTGGACGCGCTGGGTCGAGCGCAGCTCCCGATCGGCGTCGCTGTGGGGAGTGGCCGCTCTCACCGGCTACCAGACCACGTGGGGGGTGCTCGGTGTCACCCGGCTCCACCACACTCTCGCGGCGGGCGAGGTCACCTCCAAGACGGCCGCGGGCGAGTACGCGCTGAAGGTGTTCGACGAACGCCGGCACCGGATCATCCGGGAGGGGCTGCGCCTGAGGGTCGGCGGCCCACCGCTGTATCGCGATCCGTTCCGCCGCCGTGCCGACCTGCTGGCCTACATGTCCATGGTGCTGCAATCACGGTGAATCCCGGAGGCCATCGTGCGGATCCGAGACCTTCAACCCATCTAAAGATCGAATTCCGTACAAGTCCTAGCAGGGATGGTTGGCCGCCTTCATGATGGCAAGCACCTTCGGCATCATCTCCCGGTAACCAGCACCCTGTTTGACCTGCGCGCTGAAGTTCTGGGCGCCCTGTGTCCTCGGCAGGACACCCACGAGCAGCATCGGCAGGAACAGCCGGCGGGCCAGTAGTTCCGGGCCGGAGACGGCGTGGGGGCGGCGCAGGACCGAGACGTTCACGCGGACCGCGTGCTCGTTCAACCGGGGGACTCCGGGCCGGTCGGTCTCGATCGCCACGTAGCGAAAGCCGTGGGCGAGGTCGCAGGGGCCGCAACCGACCGGCCCGCGGCTCAGAACACCGTGGCACCGCGGGCACACCATTCTGTCGAGCGCCGCGTCGACGACCCGCCAGTCGTGCCGGTCAGGCTCATCGGCGACCATTTCCCCGATGGTCTTCTCCTCGCCGGGAGAAACGGGGCCGATCTCCACGCGCAAGAACTCTCGCCAGGTGTCCTCGACGATGTCGTCCACGAGGGCGGCGCAACGCGCGCAGTCGGGAGCTCCGCCGTATTCCCAGCAGTCGCAGGCCGGGCACATTCTCAACGGGTCACCCGCCGCCGGCCGCATCGCTCTCTCCACGCCCTCGCCTCGCAGACATTGCGAGCCTACCGATGCGGATGGAGAAGCGCGGGAGGATTTCGCGCCACGGGCGGAAACGACCGGGCTGCGGCAGGAAGCGCCGGCCCCGCTCCGCCCAGAGATCCGGACTCGGAACAGTTCCTGAGCGGAACCCCGTTCGATAGCGCTGTCAACAGCAGCCCAAGGGTTTCCCTGATTTCCCGGTAAACGCTTGCCTCTATTCGGGCACGAGAGGCGTGGGGCGGGTTCCGGTCACTTGGCGTGTCCGGGACGGAGCGGATCGTTCACGGCGCGCGGAGGTGAAATCGGCAGGTCGGACAGCACATGCGATGAGCTGGGAATCTTTCGTAGTTACCGGATCGTGATTTGACCCGCCACGATGGGAGCGTTAACACTCACTCCAGGTAACGGTTGGCCCTTTTTGGTGTTAACGCTCACAACTGGAGTCGCCCAACTTCCCGTTGATCCACGAGCCTGGCGATCTCGCGCCGGAGGCCGGCGCGGGCCGCTCATGAGGAGACCTTCGTGCTGTCCGCGCACCTCACCCTTGACCCCGCGTTCAGGGTGGCCCCCGTCCACCGGCGCACCTTCGGGACGTTCGTCGAGCACCTCGGCCGGTGCGTCTACACCGGCCTCTACGAACCCGGTCACCCCACCGCCGACGAGGAGGGCCTCCGGCGCGACGTGCTGGAGCTCACCCGCGAGCTGGGCGTCACCACGGCCCGCTACCCCGGCGGGAACTTCGTGTCCGGATACCGCTGGGAGGACGGCGTCGGCCCCCGGGCCGGGCGGCCCCGGCGGCTCGACCTGGCCTGGCACAGTACCGAGACCAACGAGTTCGGCCTGGACGAGTTCGTCGCCTGGACGCGCAAGGCCGGGGTGGAGCCGATGATGGCCGTCAACCTCGGCACCCGGGGCATCGCCGAGGCGCTGGACCTGCTGGAGTACTGCAACATCGAGTCCGGGACCCACCTGTCGGACCTGCGGGTCGCCCACGGTGCCAAGAGGCCGCACGACGTCCGGATGTGGTGCCTGGGCAACGAGATGGACGGCCCGTGGCAGATCGGCCACATGACCGCCCGCGAGTACGGGCGGCTCGCCGCCGGCACCGCCCGTGCCATGCGCATGATCGACCCGAGCCTGGAACTCGTGGCCTGCGGGAGCTCCGGTTCCGCCATGCCGACCTTCGGCGCGTGGGAGGCCACCGTGCTGGAGGAGACCTACGACGTGGTGGACTTCATCTCCTGCCACGCCTACTACGAGGAGCACGACGGCGACCTGTCGAGCTTCCTCGCCTCGGCGGCGGACATGGACCACTTCGTCGACGCGGTGGTGGCGACGGCCGACAGCGTGGGCGCCCGGCTCAGGAGCAAGAAGAAGATCAACATCTCGTTCGACGAGTGGAACGTCTGGTACCTGTCCCGCTTCCAGAACGCCGAGCCGCCGCGCGACTGGCCGGTCGCCCCGCCGCTGCTCGAGGACCACTACCACCTGGCCGACGCGGTGGCCTTCGGCGGGCTGCTGATCTCGCTGCTGCGGCACAGCGACAGGGTGACGTCCGCCTGCCTGGCCCAGCTGGTCAACGTCATCGCCCCCATCATGACCGAACCGGGCGGCAGGGCCTGGAGGCAGACCACCTTCCACCCGTTCGCCCAGGCCTCCCGGTACGCGGCCGGCCAGGTGCTGCGGGTCGAGCCCGCCTCTCCCACCCACGAGACCGCGAGGTTCGGGCAGGTCGCCGCCCTCGACGCCGTCGCCACCCACGACGAGGAGACCGGCGCCACCACGCTGTTCGCCGTCAACCGCTCGACCGACCTGCCGCTCACCCTCACCGCCGACCTGCGTGCCCTCGGCCCGGTGGCGCTCGCCGGGGCCACGGTGCTGTCCGGTCCCGACCCCTACGCCCGCAACACCGCCGACGCCCCGGACACGGTGGCGCCCCGCACGAACACCGAGGTCCGCCTCGACGGCGGGACCCTGCAGATCACACTGCCCGCCGTCTCGTGGAACGTGATCCGTCTCATCCGCCCGTAGATCCATCCGGCCGCGCTCGTCAGGGGAGGCGCGGCCTCGCCCCCTGGAGACAGCAGTGGACGACATTCCAGCGACCCCACCCCGGACTCCGCCGACCCCGTCCCGGATCACCCGCAGGAACCTGCTGGGCGGAGCCCTCGCCCTCGGGTTCCTCGGCTCCGGATGCTCCCTCCCCGTGGATCTGGGCTCCTCCCGGACCCGCATCAGGTACTGGCACTTCCTCGGCGCGAGCGACGGGGTCATCATGAACGAGATGGTCGGGGCGTTCGCCAAGGAGAACCCCGATCTGTTCGTCGAGGAGAACGTCCTCGAGTGGGGTGAGGCCTTCTACACCAAGGTCGCTATGGCGGGAGCCGGAGGCCGTTCCCCCGATCTCGCGACCTTCCACCTCGCCCGGCTGCCCGGCATCGGCCCCGGCCTGATCCTGGACCCGATCAACCTCGACCTGCTCGCCGAGAACGGCCTGCGGGCCGAGGACTTCAGCCCCCCGATCTGGGAGCGCGCCCACGTCGACGGAGTGCTGTACGCGGTGCCGTTCGACGCCCACCCCATGGTCCAGTACTACAACACCGACGTCTGCGGCCGTGCCGGGCTGCTCGGCGGCGACGGCAAGCTGCTGGCGACCAAGGGCGCCGACCAGTTGCTGGAGTCGCTGCGCAAGGCCAAGGAGGCGCTCGGCGGCAAGCCCCCGCTGGCCTTCGACGCGCTCGGCCTCGGGACGGTGGGGCCGTGGCGGTTGTGGTGGTCGCTGTACCCCCAGAGCGGCGGCACCCTCCTGTCGGACGACGGCACCCAGATCACGATCGACGACGCCAAGGCGCTGGAGGCGCTGTCCTTCATGCGCACGCTGGGCGCGGAGGGACTGTGCGACCCCACCACCGACTACGCGTCGTCGGTCGCCGCCTTCCAGAGCGGTGACGCGGCCTTCCTGTGGAACGGCGACTGGGAGATCACGACCTTCAAGCAGGCGAAGACACCCTTCAACATGACGCGCTTCCCCTCGGTCTTCGGCGGAGCCTCGGCCCAGGGCGACTGCCACGTCTTCGTCCTGCCCCACCAGCGCGACCGCGATCCGCGGATCGAGCGGGAGACCTACCGGTTCATCGCCTACCTGGTCAAGAACAGCGCCGACTGGGCGGTGGCCGGTCACGTGCCCGCGTACCTCCCCGCGCTGGAGGAGCCGGAGTACCTGGCGCTGAGCCCGCAGTCGGAGTACCGCTCGGTCATCACCGAGGTGGCGCTCGATCCGCAGGTGTGGTTCACCGGATCGGCCTCGAGGCTGTGGATCGAGTTCGGTGAGGCGTTCTCCCCGGTGATCGGCGGAACCCGGACGCCCGAGCAGGGCCTGGCCCTGGCCAAGGCCGCCCTGCGCAGGCTCATGGAGACCCCCAACCCCTTCCCCGAGGAGCCCCGATGACGACCGGCGTCGAAGCCCCCGCCGCCACCGCCGCACCGGTCGCGAAGATCGGGACGGGACGCCGCTGGACCCAGCACGGGCTGCTGTTCGTCGCGCCCTTCCTCGTGGTCTACGTGGCCTTCCTCGTCTGGCCGCTGCTGCTGGGCCTGAGGATGAGCCTGTCCAGCGTCAACATCGCCGGGACCAACGCCGGGTTCGTCGGCTTCGCCAACTACGCCGAGGCGTTCGCCGACCCCAGGATGTGGCGCTCTCTCTGGAACACCGTGCTGTTCACCGCGCTGAGCACCGTGCCCCTGGTCGTCCTGGGACTGGTGTTCGCCCTGCTGGTGCACAACCTGCGCTTCGTGCGCTGGCTGTGGCGGCTGTCGTTCTTCGCGCCGTTCCTGCTGCCCTCCGCCGTGGTCGCGCTGCTCTGGCGGCATATGATCTACCAGCCCGGCTTCGGCCTGCTGAACGGGACGTTCGGGACCGACATCCTCTGGCTGGGCGATCCGGACCTGGCGATGTGGTCGGTCGTGATGACCACCGTCTGGTGGACGGTCGGCTTCAACTTCCTGCTCTACCTGGCCGCCCTGCAGAGCATCCCCGAGCAGCTCTACGAGGCCGCCTCGATCGACGGCGCCTCGGCCTGGCACAAGCTGCGCTCGATCACGCTGCCGCTGCTCCGCCGCACCACCGGCCTCATCGTGGTGCTGCAGCTGCTGGCCTCGCTGAAGGTCTTCGACCAGATCTACCTGATGACCGGCGGAGGCCCGGAGAACTCCACCCGCCCGATCATCGAGTACGCCTACGACATCGGCTTCATGGGGTACCGCGTCGGCTACGCCTCGGCCGTTTCCTACATCCTTTTCGTCCTGATCGTCGCCGTGTCCCTGGTGCAGTTGCGGCTGTTCCGCAAGCGTGAGGAGTCTCTCCGATGACCAAGAGATTCGGCCCCGGCCAGCTGGTCCTGCTCGCCGTCACCGGGGCGCTCGCCGTGGTCTGGCTCGCGCCCCTCGCCTGGGCGGTCGCCACCTCGCTCAAGCCCGAGGCCGACACCAACAAGATCCCGCTGCAGTGGGTCGGCAGCGAGATCACCCTTGACGCCTACCGGCTGGTCCTGGGCACCGGCGGCCTCGTCAAGTGGGCGATCAACTCCACCGTCACCGCGGTCATCGTGACGGTGATGACCGTGCTGGTCTCGGCGATGGCGGCCTACGGCTTCGCGCGCACCCGGTTCCGGGGGCGGCGCGTGCTGCTCGCCGTGATCCTCGCGGGGATCATCGTTCCCCCGCAGGTGCTGATCGCCCCGCTGTTCGCCGAGATGGTCGCGCTGGGACTGGTCGACACCTGGTGGGGCATCATCCTGCCTCAGGTCGCCGCGCCCGTCATCGTGTACATCCTCTACAAGTTCTTCCAGGCCGTGCCGCCGGAGCTGGAACAGGCCGCGTTCGTCGACGGGGCCGGCCGCTGGCGGGTGTTCTTCACCATCGTGCTCCCGCTCTCGCGGCCGGTGCTCGCCGCGGTGGCGATCTTCACGTTCATCACGACCTGGAACAACTTCCTCTGGCCGTTCCTGGTCTCCACCGACCCGAACACGATGACCCTGCCGGTGGGACTGGCCAACGTGGTGCAGGGCACCTTCGGCGTGCGCTACGCGCAGATCATGGCCTCCGTGGTGCTGGCCGGCCTGCCGCTGCTCGTCGTCTTCGTGTTCTTCCAGCGCCAGATCATTCGCGGCGTCGCCCACACCGGCCTGGCCGGGGAGTGACCGGTCACTTGCTGAAACCGGCCGTCAGGCCGCTGAGCAGCTGGCGGCGGCCGACCACGTACAGGATCAGGATGGGGAGCGTGGTCAGCACCACGGAGGCGAGCACCGCCGGCACGTTCACGCTGTACTGCCCCTGGAAGGTCCACAGCGCGAGCGGCAGCGTGCGCTTGTCGGGACTCTGGGTGAGGATCAGCGGTAGCAGGAACCCGTTCCAGATCGTCAGCGCGTTGTAGATCGTCACCGTCACCACGGCAGGCATGGTGAGCGGCAACGCCAGGCGCCAGAGTGTCGCCAGTTCGCTCGCGCCGTCCAGCCGCATCGACTCGAACAGCTCCTTGGGCACGTCACGGATGAAGTTGGTCAGGACCAGCACCGACAGCGGGATCGCGAAGGCGATCGACGGGAGGATCAGTCCCGTCAGCGAGTCGTAGAGCCGCAGCCGGATGATGATCAGGTAGATCGGGATGATGGTCGCCTGCAACGGGATGGCCAGGCCCATGAGGAAGAGCGCGTTCACCCCGCGCAGGAAGCGGAAGGCGGTGCTGCCCCGGACGATCGCGTACGCCGCCATGAACGCGACCGCGACCGCCGGGACGACCGCGCCGACGGTGACGATGAGGCTGTTGAGGAAGTACAGCGGGAAGTCGGACTCGACGACCAGCCGGTAGTTGTCGAGGGTCGGCTCGGCGGGCGGCGCGAGCGGGTTGGTGGCGTAGTAGCTGCTCTGCGCCTTGAAGCTGGTGATGACGATCCAGTAGATCGGCACGATCACGATCGCCAGCCACAGCCAGCCCGTGACCCCGCCCAGCCAGTTGGGGCGCTCGCCGAGCGCCCGGGTCCGCGCTTCGCCGCCCGCCCGCGGCCGGCGCCGGTGCCGGTGGGTCTCCGGTCCGGCCGCGGTGGCCCGCTTGGGCCTTGTCGTCTGGGTCACGCCCATGGTCAGGCCCCTTCCATCTGGCTGGCGTTGGCGTCGCGGCCGCCGAGCCTGCGCAGGAGCAACGCCAGGGCGAGGCCCACGAGGACGAGGATGACGGCGATGGCACTGGCCGGTCCCATGAGGTTGGCCTGGAACCCGCGCTTGTACATGTCCAGGGCGAGCACCCGGGTGGCGTCGCCGGGACCGCCCGCGGTCAGCACGAAGATCAGGTCGAAGAAGGTCAGGGACCCGACGACCATGAGGGTGGAGGACGTGATGATCGTGTACTTGAGCTGCGGCAGCGTGATGCTGAAGAACTTGCGGACGCGGCCCGCGCCGTCTATCTCGGCGGCCTCGTACATGGAGCGCGGGATCTGCCGCACGCCGCCCTGGTAGATCAGCGAGTGGAAGGGGACGAACTGCCACGACACCACGAAGATCACGGTGCTGAAGGCGAGGACGGGATCGCCGAGCCAGTCCTGCACGAGCAGGTCGATGCCCAGCCCGGCGCCGAGCCCGAAGTTCGGGTCGAGCAGCGCCTTGTAGGCGATCGCGATGGCGGCCGAGCTGAGCAGCAGCGGGATGAAGTACAGCACCGCCAGCAGCGAGCGGTAGCGCTGCGGCCCGGCCAGGAACACCCCGATCAGGATGCTGATCGGGGTCTGGACCGCCCAGGAGACGGCCATCACCAGCAGCGTTATCCACAGCGCGTGCGGGAGGCCGGGGTCGGCGAGCACGGCCCGCCAGCTCGTGAACCCGGACATCTGGATCTCGCCGAGTCCGTCCCAGGACGTGAAGCTGAGGAACAGGACCCCGACCAGCGGAATCACCCCGAAGGCGACGAAGATCACCAGGGCCGGCACGGCCAGCCACGGCAGGACGCCGCCGCGGGCCCTGCGCGCGGCGGCCGGCGGCGTCCCTCTCCGAGCGGGGGTGGCGAGCGCGCTCAACTGCCGATGACCGCGTTCATGTTGGACACGAACTGCTGCGGCGTGATCGACAGTTGGAACAGCTTGGCGATGTTGTCCAGCAGCACCTCGGCCGCGGTGGGGCTGAGCGCCTGGTCCCAGGACTGGGCGAAGGACTTGGCGTTGCTGGCGATGCCGTAGACGAAATTCAGGAAGTCCGCGTCCTTGGCGCCGGTGAACGCGCTGTCGGCGCCGTTGACGATCGGCACCGCGCCGGTGCCCGCCCACTCCTTGACGTCCTCGTCGTTGAGCACGGCGGTCGCGAAGAACTTCTTCGCGATCTCCTTCTGCTCGGGGGTCGCCTTGGAGGAGATCGACAGGTACTGGCCGGGGTTGCCGACGGTGTTGCCGGGGTCGCCCTTGCCGCCCTCGACCGGCGGGAAGTTCATGTAGCCGAGGTTGCCGCCGGAGACGAAGTCGCCGCCGTCGGTCGACATGCTGCCGTACGTCCAGCCGCCGTGCAGCATCATCGCGGCCTTGCCGGTGTAGAGCAGTGCCTGGTCGGCGTTGGAGTCGGCCGTGATCGAGGAGAAGCCCTTGATGAACCCGTCCGCCTTGACGAGTTCCTGGATCTTGGTCAGGGCGTCGAGGGCGGCGGGGTGGGACCAGGCGTCCTTCTTGGCGTCGAACACGGCCTGGAACACCTCGGGGCCGCCGATGCGGTCGAAGAGGAACTCCAGCCACATCATGTTCGTCCAGCGGGACTGGCCGCCGAGCGAGAACGGGGCGATGCCCGCGGCGTTGAACTTGGGGACCAGGGCCATGATGTCGCCCCACGACTCCGGCGGCTTCACTCCGACCTGGTCGAAGATCTTCTTGTTGTAGAACAGGACGATGGGCTGCATGGTCTCGGCCGGCATCGCGTAGATCTTGCCGTCGATCGTGGCCGCCCCGAAGGAGGAGGCGAACAGCCGGTCCTTCACCGCCGAGTTCTGCTCGAACCACGGGGTGAGGTCCTCCACCTGGCCGGCCTGCACGTACGTGCGCAGCGTCCCGCCGCCCCAGCCCCAGATGATGGTGGGCGCCTGGCCCGCCCCGATCGCCGTCTTGATCTTCGTCTTGTAGGCGTCGTTCTGCATGGCCGTGAACTCGATCTGCCCGTTGGGGTTGGCCTTGTTGAAGCGCTCCACGGCCCTGGTGCGCACGCCCTCCTGCGGCTGGGTCGACAGGAACCAGTAGGTGGCCTTGTTCGCGGCGTTCCCGCCGCTCCCGCTGGTCGCGCCCCCGCCCGCCGGGGCGGGGCCGGACGTGCCGCAGGCCGCCAGCGCGGCGCTGAGGGGGATGCCCATGGAGAGGGTGAGGAAGGTGCGGCGGGATGGTGTCGTTGACTCCACGCTGATCTCCGTATGTCGAATGCCGAGGCGGGGCGGGGCTTCAGGTGAAACATGAGTGGCGGTGGCCGTCTGGTCGTGGATCGGCACCTCTGCTACCAGGCGTCCGTCCCCCCCCGAGCCCAGCATGTCGAAACATTTCCGAAACAGGCCGCGTGGCACGTCAATTTAGATTTCAGCTACCTACCTGTCAAGGGGTGGTTCCATGTCGGCATGAGCTTGGTATGTGAAGGACCTGGGGTACTCTCATCTGGGACTTTCCTGGTCACCTCGGGTGCGCCAGGATGTGAGCAGAGCTACCGCAACTTACCGAAATGTTTCGAGAAGTTGCCGGAGCGGGTTTTTCTTGAGGAGAGCAGATGACGGCGCTAGATGGGACCCCCGCGACCGGCCGGACCCTCCGGTCGTGGCAGGACCCGGCACTTCCCGTGGCCGAGCGGGTCGACGCCCTCCTCGCGGAGATGACCCTGGAGGAGAAGATCGGCCAGCTCGGCAGCCGGTGGCCCGGCAACGCCATGCAGGCAGACCGGGACGGGGAGCCCGAGGAGAGGTCCGAGGGCACGGCGAACGTCGCCCCGCTGCAGGACGTCTTCGCGGCCTCGGGGCGGGTGCCCTTCGAGGAGACGATCCGCCACGGGCTCGGCCACCTGACGCGGGTGTTCGGCAGCGCTCCGGTGACCGCGGCGGAGGGCGCCGCGGAGGTGGTGCGGCTGCAGTCCGAGGTGGTGAGGCACTCCCGGCTCGGCATCCCGGCGCTGGTCCACGAGGAGTGCCTGACCGGTTTCACCACCTACGGCGCGACCGTCTACCCGGCGGCCATCGCCTGGGGCGCGACGTTCGACCCGGACCTGGTGGAGCGGATGGCCGCCGCCATCGGGCGGGATATGCGCGCCGTGGGCGTCCACCAGGGCCTGTCGCCGGTGCTGGACGTGGTGCGCGACTACCGCTGGGGCCGGGTCGAGGAGACCATGGGCGAGGATCCGTACCTCGTCGCGATGCTCGGCGCCGCCTACGTGCGCGGCCTGGAGGGCGCCGGGGTCATCGCCACGCTCAAGCACTTCGCCGGTTACTCCGCCTCCCGGGCGGCCCGCAACCACGGGCCGGTGCCGATGGGCCGGCGCGAGCTGATGGACATGATCCTGCCGCCGTTCGAGACCGCCATCGTCGAGGGCGGCGCGCGTTCGGTGATGAACTCCTACTCCGACCTGGACGGCGTCCCCGCCGCGGCCGACCCGTGGCTGCTGACCGACCTGCTGCGCGACGAGTGGGGGTTCACCGGGACGGTGGTGTCGGACTACTGGGCGATCCCGTTCCTGGCGACGATGCACCAGGTCGCCGCGGACACCGACGAGGCCGGGGTGCAGGCGCTGACCGCGGGCATCGACGTCGAGCTGCCCGACACGCTCGGCTTCGGCCGGCACCTCGCCGAGCGGGTGCGGCGGGGCGAGCTGCCGGAGTCCCTGGTCGACCGGGCCGCCCGGCGCCTGCTCACGCAGAAGGTGGAGCTCGGGCTGCTGGACCCGGACTGGACGCCGGAGAGCTCGGTGGCCGGGGCGCGGGCCGTGGACCTGGACTCGCCGGCCAACCGGGCACTGGCCGGGGAACTGGCCGAGCGGTCGATCGTGCTGCTCGATGCGGGCACCGCGCTGCCGCTGCTCGGCGAGGGACGTCCCGAGCCGCGCAGGGTGGCCGTGGTCGGCCCCTGCGCCGACGACCCGCGCACGTTCATGGGCTGCTACGCCTTCCCCAACCACGTGCTGCCCCGTCACCCGGGGCTCGGGCTCGGCGTGTCCGCGCCCAGCCTGCTCGACGCGCTGCGGGCCGAGCTGCCCGGCGCCGAGCTGGTCCACGAGCGGGGCTGCGACGTGCGGGGCGAGGACCGCTCCGGCTTCGCCGCCGCGCTCCGGGCGGCCCGCGAGGCCGACGTGTGCGTGGCCGTCGTCGGCGACCTGGCGGGGATGTTCGGGCTGGGCACCTCGGGCGAGGGCTGCGACGCCGAGGACCTGCGGCTGCCCGGCGCGCAGGAGGACCTGCTGGCCGAGCTGGCCGCCACCGGCACACCGGTCGTGGTGGTCGTCGTCTCGGGCCGCCCGTACGCGCTGGGCGGCGTGGCCGGGACGGCCGCCGCGCTCGTCCAGTCGTTCATGCCGGGCCAGGAGGGCGGGGCGGCCATCGCCGGGGTCCTGTCCGGCCGGGTGCAGCCCAGCGGGAAGCTGCCGGTGCAGATCCCGCGCGGCCCCGGCGGGCAGCCGGGCACCTACCTGCAGCCGCCGCTCGGTGCCGACAGCCACGGCATCAGCAACCTCGACCCGACCCCGCTGTTCCCGTTCGGGCACGGCACCTCGTACACCACCTTCGCGATCGACTCCTTGAGGATCAGCGACGCCGAGGTGCCCACCGACGGCGAGTTCACCGTGTCGGTGCGCGTGCGCAACACCGGCGGCCGGGCGGGTGAGGAGGTCGTCCAGCTCTACCTGCGCGACGTGCTCGCCCAGGTGACCCGGCCGGTGCGGCAGCTCACCGGGTTCGCCCGGGTCAGGCTGGAGCCCGGCGCGAGCGCCGTGGCGACCTTCACCGTGCCCGCCGACCGGACCGCGTTCACCGGGCGTGACCTGCGGCGCGTCGTCGAACCCGGGGATCTCGAGGTGTTCGTCGGCGCGTCGGCGTCCGACCTGCCCTGTCGGGGCCACATACGATTGACCGGCCCGCTGCGTCACGTCGGCGTGGGCCGGCGGCTGGTCACCCGCGCGGACGTGGAACCGGCACCGGGCTCTTCCGCCACACAGCAGGGAGGAACAGATGCCGGCCAGTCCTAGACGGGCCACGCTGGCCACGGTCGCGGCCTCGGCGGGCGTGTCGATCGCGACCGTGTCGAAGGTGCTCAACGGCCGGGGTGACGTCTCCCCGGGGACCCGCTCCCTCGTGGAGTCGTTGCTGGAGCAGCACGACTACGTCGCGCCGCCGCAGCGCCGCCGGGGCGACCGGGGCGACCGGGGCGGCACGGCCGTGCCGGCCACGATCGAGGTGGAACTCGACGCCGACCTCAACCCGTACTCGACCGAGATCGTCCAGGGCGCGGTGCGGGCCGGGGCCGAGGCCGACGCGGCGATCGTGGTGAGCATCCGGACGACCGCCGACCGCGCCGGAGCCTGGGCCCGCGGCCTGGCCACGGCCGGACGGCGGGCCGTGATCGCCATCACCAGCGATCTGACCGCCGGGCAGCTCTCCGCCCTGTCCCGCGCGGGCCTGCCCCTGGTCGTGATCGACCCGCTGAACCTGCCGCAGACCAGGGGGGTCACCAGCGTCGGCTCGACGAACTTCGCCGGGGGCCTGGCCGCGACACAGCACCTGCTCGCGCTCGGACACCGGCGCATCGCCTACCTCGGCGGACCGGCCACCGCCGCCTGCAACCAGGCCCGGCTGCACGGCTACCGCGCGGCCATGGAGGCCGCGGGCGCCCCGGTCCCCCCGAGTCACGTGCGGGAGGGGCCCTTCCACTACCAGGAGGGGGTCGCGGGCGGCGCGGCCCTGTTCGACCTGCCCGAGCCCCCCACGGCCATCTTCACCGGCTGCGACGACATCGCGCTCGGCGTGCTGGAGGCGGCCAGGGCGCGGGGGCTGCGCGTGCCCGAGGACCTCAGCATCGTCGGCTTCGACGACACCCAGGTCGCCCGGATGGCCTCGCCCCCGCTGACGACCGTACGCCAGCCGCTGCGGGAGATGGGCGGCGTCGCGGTACGCACGGCCCTGCGCCTGGCGGCGGGCGAACGGGTCGACTCCCATCACGTCGAGCTCGCCACCGAGCTGGTGGTACGCGGCTCCACCGCCCCGCCCGGGGGCTCAGCCGGTCACGGCTGAGCGCCGGCCGCGAGTGCCGGGGCCGGGCTCTGCCCGCGCGGGTACGGGTAAACCGGCGAGCGGTGCTGGAAGGACAGGACGGCGGGGTTCTGGACGACGCCGTCGCGGATCTCGACGGCCCGCCGGATGGTGTCGTCCGCGTCCCACGCCGCCCGGCCGTCGAGCACCGTCCGCAGGTGGGGCAGCAGGGCCTCGCTGATCTCCCAGGTGGCCGAGTCCCACAGATACGACGGGCTGTGGTCGACGCCGTAGTAGTGGACGTTGTCGCCCACCTCGAACATGGGGTCCGTGAACGTCGTGGGCCGCGCCCAGCTGAACCCCATCCCCTCGTCACAGGACACGTCGACGACGAGGGTGCCGGGCGCGAAGGCGGCCAGGTCCCCCTCGTCGGCGAACATCAGCGGGGCGGCGGTGTCCTGCAGCACGCAGTTGACGACGATGTCGTGGTCGGCGATGAAGGCCGCCAGCGGTACCCGCCCGCTCCCGGTGAGCGCGTAACTGCGGTTGGGGTCGCCGGCCTCGTGCTCGAAGCGCACGATGCGCGCCGAGTGGATCGGCGAGGCGACCGCGGTGACGTCCCGGAAGGTGAGGAGATCGATGTCGTTCACGCCGTGCGCGTTGAGCGCCGTCACCGCGCCGCGCCCCGTCGCCCCGAAGCCGATGACGACCGCCCGCAGCCTCCGGCCGTAGACGCCCGTCGTCCCGATGAGCTCCAGGGCGTGCAGGACCGAGGAGTAGCCCGCCAGCTCGTTGTTCTTGTGGAAGACGTGCAGGTTGAACGCGCCCTCGCTGGTCCAGTGGTTCATCGCCTCGAAGGCGATCAGCGTCAGCCGCCGGTCGATCGCGAGCTGGGTCATCCTCTCGTCCTGGACGCAGTGCGGCCAGCCCCAGACGATCTGCCCCTCGCGCATCCCCTCGAGGTCCTCGGCCAGCGGCTTGGGGAGCAGGACGACGTCGCACTCCGCGAGGAGCCGCTCCCGGGGGAGCAGGCCGGCGACGTACGGTGCCAGCTGCCCGTCGGAGACGCCGAAGTGCTCGCCGTAGCCGCGTTCGAGGTAGACGCGCCCCCGGAGATCGGGGGCGATCCGCTCCAGGTGCAGCGGGTGGATCGCCAGCCGGTGCTCGTTCTCCTTGCGTGATCGTGACACGATTCCGAGGCTGAGCTGATCCATGGGGCTCCCTTTGATTGACTCCCTGTCTAGCACAGGCCCCGCCTCGAACAGGCTCCTCAGGTCCCGCCCGTCCTCGGACCAGGGCGGGCCGCGGACGGGTCTCGGCTCGCCTCAGCTCTCCGAGGGGCTGGGGGCGGGGGACACCTGGACATGGAGGAACATGTTCAGGTGGGTCCGCACGACCTGCTCGACGGCGAAGGCGAGTTTCCTCATCCTGGGGTCGGAGCTGTTCTCCACCTGCTGCCTCACGAGGATGACCCCGTGGCGGTGGCTGGCGATCTCCATGTCGATCCAGGCCCTGTCGAACTCCGCTCCGTCCAGCGCCATCACCTCTTCGAGCTGCTTGCGCTGCGCCGCACTGGGCTCGTCGGGGAGCTTGACGCCCACCTCCCCGGCCACCTGCTGGATGAGCCTGTCGAGTCTCATGTGGTCGACGATGAGCTGCTCTCCCAGTTCGCGAACGGCCCGGCCGACCTTCTCGTCCTGTTCGCCGGCCTTCCGCCTGACGGCCAGGCCCGCCTCGATCTCGGCCAGGCTGCCCTGGTGCGCCTTGATGAGGAACTCCCAGTCCTGCGGGCTGACAGGCCGGGGGGTGGGGGAGACGGCGGCACCGGCCGTGCCGGCCATCGCGGCCATGACGATGGCGAGCAGGATGATCATCATTCGAACCATCGGATCCTCCGTCGATCAATCCACGGGCAGAGCTGGTACCTTCCTCCCTTTCATCTACGCACATATAGGTCTATATGGCGTTATTAGTGGTAAAACCTGCTAAAAGGACACATTTAACCCCGTTGGGTAAAGGGGTCCGCCGCGCCTCCTCCGTACCGCCGGTGTTCCCTCGCAAGAGGGCGTACCGCCTGCGGTCCCTCGCCTGAGCAGGGCGTACCGCCCGTGGCCCCTCAGCTGAGGACGGCGTCCAGCAGGAGGGAGCCCGCGCCGAGGAGAGCGGCGTCGGGGCCGCCCCGGGTGACGGCGATCTCCAGGTCACGGGTGGCCAGGGGCAGGCAGCGCTCGTAGACGGCGGCGCGGATGGAGGAGATCAGCGGCTCGGCGGTGGAGAGACTGCCGCCGACGACGATGGCGTCGGGGTTGAGGAAGTTGACCAGGACGGTGAGCACCTCGCCGATGAGGCGGCCCGCGTTCCTGACCAGGGCGGTGGCCTCGGGCACGCCGTCCTCGACCAGGGCGACGACGTCGGCGGGGCGCCGCGTCGCGATGCCGAGCCCGGACAGGGCGTCCATGAGCGCGGCGCCGCTCGCGTAGGCCTCCAGGCAGTCGGGGTGGCCGCACGAGCACATGGTGGAGGAGTCGGTCCTGACCCGGACGTGGCTGATGTCGCCGGCCGCGCCCCTGCCCCGGTGCAGGCGGCCGTCGACGATCACGCCGCACCCTATGCCGCTGCCGGCCTTGAGCACCATGAGGTTGTCGAACCCCGGCCACGAGCGGGCCTCGCCGACGGCCAGGAGGTTGGCGTCGTTCTCGACGAGCACGGGCAGGTCGTAGTGCGCGCCGAGGTGCTCGGCGACGGGGAAGTTGTTCCAGCCGGGCATGCGCGAGGGGGACACCACCCGGCCGCTGCCCGGGTCGACGGGGCCGGGTACGCCGGTGCCGACGCCGCGCAGCGGGACGCCTGCCGGGCCGTGGGAGAGCAGCAGCTCGTCGAACGCGGCGGCCATCCAGTCGAGGGTCGCCTCGGGGCCGAGCGCTATGTCGCAGGCGCGCTCCTCGACGACGAGGGGGACGCCGCTGAGGTCGAGCAGGCCGAGGCGGGCGTGGTGCGCCCCGAGGTCGGCCACCGCGAGCAGTCCGGCGGTCGGGCTGACCCGCAGCCGCCGGGGCCGCCGCCCGCCGCTGGAGGTCCCCGAGCCCTCCTCGACGAGGAGCCCGGTGTCGATCAGCTCCTCGACGCGGAGGGAGACGCTCGACGCCGCCAGGCCGGAGACGCGGGCCAGCTGGGCGCGCGACTCGGCGTGACCGGTGGCGACGAGACGCAGAAGGTCACCCTGTGCTCCCCGCACCAGCAGCCGCTCTTTGCCTGACATGAACTAGAGGAATACCACGTCTGTACTTACTACGGCAACGTGTTGACTTGCGTGAGAATCATCCGTTACCTTCCGCTTTATCTTCGATTTCGAAGGAAGATGGCAATGATTCAGGTCAAAGGGTTGAACAAGTGGTTCGGCGACCACCACGTGTTGCGCGACATCGACCTTGATGTGGCGCGGGGCGAGGTCGTCGTGGTGGTCGGCCCCTCGGGGTCGGGCAAGTCCACGCTGTGCCGCTGCCTCAACCGGCTGGAGACCGCCGGGTCGGGGGACATCCTCGTCGACGGCGTGCCCGCCCCGGTCGAGGGCCGCGAGCTGGCCCGGCTCCGGGCCGACGTCGGCATGGTGTTCCAGTCGTTCAACCTTTTCCAGCACAAGACCGTGCTGGAGAACATCGTGCTCGCGCCGATGAAGGTCCGCGGCGACAGCCGCGCCGAGGCCGAGGCGGCGGCGCGGAAGCTGCTGGAGCGCGTCGGCATCGCCGAGCAGGCGGGAAAACTGCCCGCTCAGCTGTCCGGCGGGCAGCAGCAGCGGGCCGCCATCGCCCGCGCGCTGGCCATGCGGCCCAAGGTGATGCTCTTCGACGAGCCCACCTCGGCGCTCGACCCGGAGATGGTCGGCGAGGTGCTGGACGTGATGGTCCGGCTCGCCGCCGACGGCATGACCATGGTCGTCGTCACCCACGAGATGGGCTTCGCCCGCAGGGCCGCCGACCGCGTGGTCTTCATGGACGCGGGCCAGATCGTCGAGACGGGCGAGCCCGGCGCCTTCTTCGAGGCTCCCAAGACAGACAGGGCCAGGGACTTCCTGGCCAAAGTTCTCACTCATTGATCAGATCGATCGAAAAGGATGGTGGGCCCGATGGTGTCCATGAAGCGGCTGGCCGCTGTCGCCGCTGTGTCCATGCTCGGCCTCTCGGCCTGTGCCGGTACCGATTCGGGAAGCCCGGCCGTACCGGGTGAGGCCAAGGGGAACGACCTGATCGCCTCGGCGCCGGTCGCCGCCGCCGCGGACATCCTGCCCGGCTCCACGATGGAGAAGATCAAGCAGCGCGGCGAGCTGATCGTCGGCGGGTCGCTCGACGCGCCGCTGCTGTCGCAGCAGAACCCGACGACCGGCGAGGTCGAGGGGTTCGACGCGGACATGGGCAAGGCGCTCGCCAAGTACATCATCGGCGAGCCCAAGGTGAAGATCGTCAACTCGGCCTCGGAGACCCGCGAGGCGCTGCTCTCCAACGGCACCGTGGACGTCGTCTTCCAGACCTACACGATCACCCCGGAGCGGGCCGAGCAGGTCGCCTTCGCCGGGCCGTACTACTCCTCCGGGCTGAGCCTCGCCGTCAGGAAGGGCACCACGGGCATCGCCAAGCCCGAGGACCTGAACGGCAAGACCGTCATCGCCGGCGCCAACACCCCGGCCGTCTCGGCGATCAAGAAGCTCGCCCCGCAGGCCAAGATCGTGACGTTCGGCAGCGACCCCGAGTGCATGCAGGCCCTCAAGCAGGAACGCGGCGACGCCTACGTCCAGGACGAGACGCTCCTGGTGGCCAACGCGCAGAAGGACCCCTCGGTCCAGGTCGTCGGCAGCCCGTTCACCGAGGACCCGTACGGCATCGGCCTCAAGCACGGTGACGACCAGTTCAAGAAGTTCGTCAACGACTGGCTGAAGAAGATCCAGGCCGACGGCCTCTGGCAGAAGACCTGGAAGAACTCCCTCGGCACGGTCGTGCAGGGTGAGGCTCCCGCCCCGCCGCAGATCGGATCGGTGCCGGGGTCCTGATGTCCGCCCTCCTGGACCACCTGCCCGAGTTCTGGCAGGGACTGGTCGTGACCCTCCAGCTGACCGCGGCGTCCTTCGCCGGCGCCGCGGTCGTGGGGCTGGTGATCACCGCCATGCGGGTCAGCCCGGTCGGCGTCCTGCGCGGGATCGGCACGGCCTACGTGGAGACCTTCCAGAACCTGCCGCTGCTGGTGCTGCTGGTGCTCGCCGTCTTCGGCCTGCCCGAGATCGGACTCAAGGCCGACCTGCTGGTGACGGCCATGATCGTCATCGCGCTCTACGAGGCCGCCTACATCGCCGAGGCCCTGCGCTCCGGCGTCAACGCGGTCTCCGCCGGGCAGGGCGAGGCGGCCCGCGCGCTCGGGCTGACCTTCGGCCAGTCGCTGCGCCACGTGGTCCTGCCGCAGGCGCTGCGCACGGTGATCCAGCCGGTCGGCAACATCTTCATCGCGCTGACGATGAACACCTCGCTCGCCGCCGCGGTCGGCGTCGTCGACCTGACCGCCGCGGCCAACCGGGTGAACCTCGCGGAGGCGCAGCCCATCCCGATCTTCGTCGGGGCGGGCCTGGCCTACGCGCTGATCGCCGCCTGCGCCGGGTTCGTCACCGGGCGGCTCGAACGACGGCTGGTGGTGGTCCGGTGAGCGATCTGCCTCCCGGCGACAGAGGTGTCCCGGCTCCGGGCGGAACGGCGGTGCTCCGATGAGCAATCTCCTCTTCGACCAGCCGGGGCCGCGCGCCCGCCGCAGGATAAGGATCGCGACCGCGGTGGGGGCGGTCGCGGTGCTCGCCCTGCTGGCGCTGGCGCTCCGCCAGTTCGCCGCCAACGGCCAGCTCGACGCCGACCGCTGGTCGCCGTACGCGACCTGGCCGATGTGGCGCTACCTGCTGAACGGGCTGTGGGCCACCGCGCTCGCCGCCGTCGTCTCGGCCGCGCTCGCGATGGCGGCCGGGGTCGCCCTCGCCCTCGGGCGGCTGTCGCGGCGCAGGTGGGTCCGCGTGCCCGCCGCCGCGTACGTGGAGGTCGTGCGGACCATCCCGGCGCTGCTGCTGGTCTACGTCGTGCTGTTCGCGCTGCCCCGCTACGGGCTCGACCTGCCGCTGTTCTGGAAGCTCGTGGTGCCGCTGGCGATCTCGAACGCCGCGGCGTTCGCGGAGATCTTCCGCGCCGGAATCCTGTCCGTGGAGCGCGGCCAGGGCGAGGCCGGTCTCGCGGTCGGGCTCACCCAGGGCCAGACCATGCGCCTGATCGTGCTGCCGCAGGCGGCCCGGCGGGTGCTGCCCTCGATCGTGAGCCAGTCGGTCGGCCTGCTGAAGGACACCTCGCTGGGCTTCGTGGTCAGCTACGCCGAACTGCTCTACAGCGGCAAGGTCCTGGCGACCTTCAACGGCCTGCTCATCCAGACCTACATCGTCGTCGCGCTGATCTACCTGGTGGTCAACGCGTCGCTGTCCAAACTCGCCCGTACCCTCGACGCCCGCGACACCCCGGGGGCCCGACGGCTCAGAAGGAGACCCGCCCGTGCCTGAACTCGTCCCGCTCGCGGAGGTGGTGCGCTCCGGATTCGTGGAGAGCGTGCACTTCGGCAGCGCCGTCGCCCTGGCGCCCGACGGCGCCGTGGCCGTCGCCAGGGGAGCGGTCGACGCGCCGGTGCTGCCGCGCTCCTCGGCCAAGCCGTTCCAGGCGCTGGCCTGCCTGCTGTCCGGGGCGGACCTGCGCGGCCCCGGCCTGGCGATCGCCGCCGGCAGCCACACCGGCGAGGACTTCCACGTGCGGCTGGTCGCCGACATCCTCGCCGGGGCCGGGCTCGGCTTCGAGGCCCTCGGCTGCCCCGAGGACTGGCCGGAGGACGAGGCCACCCGGCACACGCTGATCCGGGCGGGCCTGAAAGCCTCGCGCGAGCGGATGAACTGCTCGGGCAAGCACGCCGCGATGCTCGCCGCGTCCGCCGCCTCGGGCTGGGAGACCGCCTCCTACCTGGACGCCGACCACCCCCTGCAGCGGCGGGTGCGTGCCGTGACCGAGGAACTGTCGGGGGAGAGGGCGGCCCACGTCGCCGTCGACGGGTGCGGCGCCCCGCTGTTCGGGCTGTCGCTGACCGGGCTGGCGCGGGCCGTACGGGCCCTGGTCGTCGCCGAGCCGGGAACCCCGCCGCGCGCGGTCGCCGACGCGATGCGCGAGCACCCCGAGTACGTCGGCGGGACCGGGCACGTGAACACCTCGCTGATGCGGGCGCTGCCGGGGGCGGTGGCCAAGGGCGGGGCCGAGGGGGTCCTCGTCGTCGCGCTCGCCACCGGGCACGCGGCGGCCGTCAAGGTCATCGACGGGAGCCCGCGGGCCACGAGCGCGATCGCGCTGGCCGCGCTCAGGGCGGCCGGCGGGGACGTCGCGGGAGCGGCGGACTTCGCGAGCGTTCCGGTGCTGGGCGGAGGCCGACCAGTCGGTGAAATCCATGCTTTGGAGGAAAAATGAGTCTTAGCTATGAGATCTGCATTGACAGCACCGCGGGCGCGCTCGCGGCCGAGCAGGCCGGGGCGCACCGCGTCGAGCTGTGCTCGGCCCTCTTCGAGGGAGGCCTGACCCCGACCCTCGGCACCGTCGAGGCGACCCTCGCGGCGGTCTCGGCGATCCGGGTCCACGTGATCGTCCGCCCCCGGGGCGGCGACTTCATCTACGACGAGTACGAGGTCGCGGCCATGGAGCGCGACGTGGCCACGATCAGGGACGCGGGCGCGCAGGGCGTGGTGATCGGGGTGCTGACGCCGTCGGGCGAGGTGGACGTCGAGGTGGCCAAGCGCCTCATCGGCGCGGCCGGGGACCTGTCGGTCACCTTCCACCGGGCCTTCGACATGACCGCCGACCCGTTCGCCGCCCTGGACACCCTCGCCTCCCTGGGCGTCGACCGGGTTCTCACCTCCGGCCAGGACGTCACCGCGCTGGAGGGCGCACCGCTGATCGCCTCCCTGGTCGAGCGGGCGGGCGACGACCTGATCGTCATGCCCGGCGGCGGCATCACGCCCCGCAACGTGCACCGCGTGGTCGAGGCGACCGGAGCCTCCGAGATCCACTTCGCGGCCCTGGTCGACGCGCCCAGCCCCGCCGTGCACCGCAACCCCCACCCGTTCATGGGTGGCGAGCTGCGCCAGCCCGAGTACAGCCGCCTGATCACCTCCCCGCGCCTGGTCTCCGAGGTGATCGCCGCCTCGGGCACCTGAACCCCCGGGGAGCCGGTCGCCGTGCCCGCCGTGTCCGCGTACGTGCGCAGGGGCCACGTCCGCCGCGCGCGAACGGGCGTACAGGGGGGAGCCACGGGCCGTCAGGGGTCCCGCGCGAGCCTTCGACGAACTCACGGGCCTTCACGGCCCCGCGGGGGTCCGGACCGGCGCGCGGAAACCCGCCGGACCCCGCCCTGGTGACGTGAGACGCGACCGGATGTGATGAGATTCATCTAGTTCTCGTGACTCGTCGGCTCGTGATCGATTCGAGGGGCGTGTCGCGGCTGTAGTGATCTGCCGGACAGTGGAGGTGGGCGTCATCGGCATCGTCTCGCCCGGATTCTTCGGCCGCCGCCGCACCGGCAACCCGGACCTGCCGCCGGGGCAGTACCTCACCGAGGACTTCCCCGTCCTCTCGGCCGGGCCCACGCCCCTGGTGTCCACCGACGACTGGAGTCTCGGCGTCACCACCGAGACCGGCGAGGTCGTCCGCTGGAACTGGGCGGAGCTCAACGCCCTGCCCGTGGAGCGGTTCACCGTCGACCTGCACTGCGTCACCAAGTGGTCCAAGCTCGGCACCACCTGGGAGGGCGTGTCGCTGGACACCCTCCTCGACGGCGTGGAGACGTCCGCCGAGTACGCCCTGGCGACCTCCTACGGCGGTTACACCACCAACCTCCCGCTGGAGGACCTCCTCGACGGCCGGGCCTGGATCGCCGTCCGCTACGAGGGCGAGCCCATCACCCCCGAGCACGGCGGGCCCGCCCGGCTGCTCGTGCCGCACCTCTACCTCTGGAAGAGCGCCAAGTGGGTGCGCGGCCTCCGGCTCCTCGACGAGGACCAGCCGGGATTCTGGGAGGGCGTCGGCTACCACAACTATGGGGACCCATGGCGCGAGCAACGGTACTGGGGCGACTGATCTGGAGGGTCGCCACGGTCACCGCCGTGCGCGACGAGACCCCCGGAGCCCGCACGATCACCCTGGACGTCCCCGGCTGGCCCGGCCACCTCGCCGGCCAGCACGTCGACGTACGGCTCACCGCCCCCGACGGCTACTCCACGCAGCGCTCGTACTCCATCGCCTCGGCGGCCGACGGGGACCGCGTGGAGCTCACCGTCGAGCTGCTGCCCGACGGCGAGGTCTCCCCGTACCTCGCGCGGGTCCTCTCGCCGGGAGACCCGCTGGAGGTACGCGGCCCGATCGGCGGCTGGTTCGTCTGGCGGCCCGAGACGCCCGAGCCGGTGCAGCTGGTCGCGGGCGGCTCGGGGGTCGTCCCCCTCATGGCGATGATCCGCGCCCGCGCCTCGGCCGGGGTCGGCACGCCGTTCCGGCTCCTGTACTCGGCGCGCGGGCCGCGCTCCGCCCTCTACCGCGCCGAGCTGGACCGCCAGAGCGCCGACGGCTCCGGCCTGGACGTCACCTACGCCTACACGCGCGAGGTGCCCGACGGCTGGGAGCGCCCGCCCGCGCGGGTCGACGCCGCCCTGCTCTCCGAGGCCGTCTGGCCCGCCGAGCGGGAACCGGCCGTCTTCGTGTGCGGGCCCACCGGCTTCGTCGAGACCGCCGCGGCCCTGCTCGTCTCCGCCGGGCACGACCCCCGTCTGATCCGCACGGAACGCTTCGGCCCCAGTGGAGGACAACGATGAGCCAGGACCACCTCGACGGGAACGCGGCGGGCGGAGCCCTGCGCGACGTGTTCGCCGTCGACCTGACCGCCGCCACCGGCCGGTGCTCCGGCTGCGCGCGGACCCTCGCGCTGGCCGAGGCGCTCCTCTACACCCACGCCCCGGGCCTGGTGGCCCGCTGCCCCGGGTGCGAGGAGGTCGTCTTCCGGCTCGTACGGGCGCAGGGACGGGCATGGCTGGACATGCGCGGCATGACCTGCGTCCAGTTCGAACTGCCCGCCGACTCCTGACACCCGGCCGCCTTTCCCGGTTCCGGGACCGTTGGGTCCCGAAACCGTCAGGCGACGGGATCGTGGGGCGCCGGGATTCCTCAGCGCCGGGGTACGGGCCCTTCCCCGCCCGGCCGGAGACGTCAGTGCTTGACGACCCGGGGGCGGTACGGCTCGGCGAGGAAGGCGAGCTCCTTCTCGGTGAGGGAGAGGCCCACCGCGGCGACCGCGTCGTCCACGTGCACGTCCTTGGTCGCGCCCACGATCGGGGCCGACAGGCCCGGCTGGTGGAGCAGCCACGCCAGCGCCACCCGCGCGGGAGCGACCTCGCGCTCCCTGGCCACCTGGGCGACCCGGCCGAGGATCAGGCGGTCGTTGTCTGCGTCGTCGTAGAGGGACTCGATGCGGGGGTCGCTGCCCGCCCGGGTGGTCTTCTCCTCGGATCCGGCGCGGGCCAGCAGGCCCCGGGCCAGCGGGCTCCACGGGATCAGCCCGACGCCCTGGTCGAGGCAGAGCGGGTTCATCTCCCGCTCTTCTTCTCGGTAAAGAAGATTGTAATGATTCTGCATCGACACGAACTTTGTCCAGCCGTGCTTCTCCGCGGTGTGCTGGGCCTTGGCGAACTGCCAGGCGTACATGCTGGAGGCGCCGATGTAGCGGGCCTTGCCCGCGCGGACCACGTCGTGCAGGGCCTCCATGGTCTCCTCGATCGGCGTGTCGGGGTCCCAGCGGTGGATCTGGTAGAGGTCCACGTGGTCGGTGCCCAGGCGGCGCAGCGAGGCGTCGATCGCGGAGTGGATGTGCTTGCGCGACAGGCCGCCGTCGTTGACGCCCTTGCCCATCGGCATGAACACCTTGGTGGCCAGCACGTAGTCGTCCCTGCTGGGGAAGATCCTGGCGAGCAGGCGGCCGGTGACCTCCTCGCTGGTGCCGAAGGAGTAGACGTCGGCGGTGTCGAAGAACGTCACCCCCGCGTCGGCGGCCCGGCGCACGATCGGCTCGGCGGCGGCCTCGTCCAGCACCCACTCGCCCCATTTGGCGGGATCGCCGTAGCTCATCATGCCAAGGCAGACCCTCGACACCTTCATCCCGGTGGACCCCAGGCGCACGTACTCCATGTCAAACCTCCGGATCTTCAATGCCCTGGACTCCACCCTACGGCCGCTGTCTTCAACCGGTTCGTCCCGGTCTCCGCCGGTCCCGGCGGGGATCGGTACGGCTGTAGGTGAAAGTCCGCCGACCTGAACGGCCGGGATCGTTCTCGCCTCCCTACAGCCGTTCCGGCGGGATCTCCTCGTACTCTTTCCGGAGTGTCTCGAAAACAGGATGGTCGTCGGCCAGGTTCATTCCGTCGACGGCGCTGATCGCTCGCACGCCTATCGTCGTGTTCGTGGCGAACGCGGCCCGCATGACGGGGACGTCGCGGATGTTCACCGGTGCGGTCGTCGTGTCATCGTGAACCTGGTCCAGCAGTCTCATCGTTATCCCCGGCAGCATTTCCGCGTCCGGCCAGACGACTCGCTCCCCGTCGAAGAATCCGATGTTCCACGTCGCCCCTTCGGATACGAAGGAGGCGTCGTCGACGAAAAGCGCGTCGTCGTATCCCCGCATCTGAACCTGCCGCCGGTGCCACAGCGATCCCAGTAGTCCGACGTGCTTCACCCCCGGCAGGTCACGCCGATGGCCGACCGTTCTCACCCGAATCGGGGAGGGAGGCAGCGGCATGGCCGGCCGGGTGGTGACCAGCACGCTCGGTTCCGCGGAGGACACGGGGTGCCCAAGATCGAGAGCTGGGTCGAAAACGGTCACCCGGACCACGAACGCCCCTCGTTCCCCCCTGACGGCGTGCCGGACGAATTCGCGAACCCGTTCCCTGTCCAGGCTCACGTCGAACAGGAGCCGGCAGTCGTTCGCGAGACGATCCAGATGGTGGGAAAGTCCCTTTGTTCGCTGATCCTGAACACGCATGGACGTGAAGTGGCCGTAGTTGAGGAGGGCCAGCGACTGCAAGGCTTCCGAGGTCACCGGTGTCCCGTTGAGTTCCGCCATGTTTTGATTCTTACACCGGCGGCAATCGCGGGACATCGGCGAGTCCGGTGCCAGGAAATGTCAGTTCATGATCGTAGGCTTGCCGCTCATGACCGATTCTCGCAGCGTGTCGTTCGATCTGCGTGTCTCCTGCCGGCAGGCGTACCTCGCCGACGACACCGATGGCGCCATGGGCCCGGAGGACCTCCTCGATGACCGCCCCACGCGTCCTGTCGGGATCATACGGGTGGCTGGTCCTCCCCTCGTGTCGTGGAGGTCTGACCCGAGAGGGTCGGGACGGCGGCTCCGCTCGCCAACGGAAAGAGCGAACAGAGCCGCTCCCGAACGGCTTTCTACGTGTGCTCTTTCCCTTGGAGGCCCTTACCGCGAACGGCCGTGACCCCTGTCCGAGCTTTCGTATCCCCTTGAGTGCTCCCAGGAACCCCGGCCTTCTGACCTAGGAGTCTTTACGCGCGGCCATTCTCTGCTCGTCCTCTTGCAAGTCCAGCGACCGTACCTCTTGCAGCAGATTCGGCCTCTGTACCTCTTGCATTTGGTGGCGCTGTCGATGGCGGTGACTTCGGGTGATATCACGACCGCCGCTGTTTTCCCGGAACTCGAAGCGGCCGACGCCGGGGAGGTTTCCGACACCCCGAGAACCAGGCCGGCGACAAGCGCGGGGCCAAGCAGGGCCACGCGTCGCTTACCGTGCATAGGCACTCCTCTCAGGTCGGGAGTCGCCGCTGCTGATCACTTGGCAACTCAAGCCGACACAACGACGGTATCGTATGAATTGTCATGAATAAATATCATTTACACCTATTGTCTATTCCATGGGTAATCGATATGAAGCAAGCTGAGTTTTCCTGGTTTGCCTTTGTTGATTTTTGGGAAACCGAACGATTCCCGCTTGGCGCCGAGATGCCCTTTTGTTAAACGCGTGTGCATCATGCTCTCGTCGGCCGCCGCCAATCAAGATCAGACATGTGATGCCTGTGGACCTTTCGAGATCCTTTCGGGGAAGACCGTCGGCGAGTCGGGCATGGCGGATTCTCGTGATCGACACGCTTGTGGGTGTCACGTACTGCATGGGTGTACATCATCGCGTCCTCCTGGACCTGGGTGACTGCGCCTTTGGACCCCCTGCCGCGGAGAGGGCCGGTGATCCGCAGGTTGCATCCGGTACCCCGGTACAGGCTTACCGTCGGGGTGTGGGGCCGCTCGCGTCGGAGCCGGGCGCCTCGCCCCGGGAGGGTTCATGGAGTGGATACCGGCTGAATGCGTGCTTCCCACCGGGGAGCGGCCCCTGCGGGTGGCGGAGTTCGACGCGTTGTTCGCCTCGGCGCTGGACGGGCTGGAGCGGGTGAGCCCGACTCGCCTGCGGCTCACTCTGCGCGGTGGCCCCCGGGCGCACGACCGTACGGACCGGGTGGACCGGCTGGAGGAGAGCGTCCGGGACCTCGCGGCGCGGGAGACGGCGTGCTGTTCCTTCTTCACCTTCACGTTCACCCGCGACCGGGACTACCTGGTGCTGGACGTGGAGGTTCCCGCGGTTCACAGCGGGGTGCTCGACGGCCTGTCGGCCCGGGCGCTCGCGGCGGCGTCGGGGGTGTCCTCGTGAACGGGGGGTGGCTCCGCACCGGGGAGGTGGCGGAGGCGGCGGGGGTCGGCGCGCAGACGCTGCGTTACTACCACCGGCGCGGGTTGCTGGAGGAGCCCCCGCGCAGCAACGGCGGCCACCGGCTCTATCCGCCGGAGACGGTGACCGCGCTTCGGGTGATCAAGGTGGCGCAGCGCCTGGGGTTCACTCTGGACGAGGTGTCGGAACTCGTCGAGGTGGCCGGGCGCCGTCACGGCGCGGCGCACACCGGCCTGCGGGCGCGGGCGGGGGACAAGCTGGCCGAGGTGGAACGGAAGATCGCCGATCTCCTGTCGATCCGCGAGTCGCTGGTCCGGGCGATGGAGGCCGGGTGTGACGACCTGGTGGCCTGCGCGACCAGCCCGTGCTGTCCCCTGCCCTTCTCCGGCCCGGCGGCGGGGGGCGGGGACGTCGGATCCGGCTGAGCCGGGCCGCGGAGAACGTCGGTTTCCGGGTCATCCGCCTCGACGAGCCGTACTTCCCGCCCTTCGGTCCCGGCGACGTGTGACCGTCCGGGCCCTGTCTCGCCCCGCCCGTACGAAGATCGTGATGGCCGGGCGGCGAGCGTGCATTTTTACCGATGGAATCGGGCTTTAGACCCCAAAAGACCCCATTCGGTATGACTAGTGGTGGGTACAGGCCCGACAATCCCAGGTATGAGTTCATCGCGACACGACCATCCCCTGCCTCCGGCGCGCGTCCAGGAGGTCTCCGACGGGATCTACACCTACCTGCAGCCCGACGGAAGCTGGTGGATCAACAACACGGGCTTCCTCGTCGGCAGCCGCGGAGTGATCAGTGTGGACTCCTGCTCCACCGAACGCCGCACGCTCGCCTACCGCGAGGCCATCAGGTCGGTCACCGACCGGCCGGTCACGACGCTGGTCAACACCCACCACCACGGTGACCACACCTTCGGCAACTCCGCCTTCCCCGAGGCGACGATCGTCGGGCACGAGCGGACCAGGGAGATGATCCTCGCCGAGGGGATCCCCGACTACCTGAAGCTGGCCTGGACCGAGGTCGACTGGGGCAACCTGGAGGCCCGTCCGCCGTTCCTCACCTACACCGACGGGGTGACCGTCCACTCCGACGAGCTGCGCTGCGAGGTACGGCACATCGGCGTCCCGGCCCACACGACCAACGACTCGATCGTGTGGATCCCCGAGCGGTCGCTGCTGTTCTCCGGTGACCTGGTGTTCAACGGCGGCACGCCGTTCGTGATGATGGGTTCGGTGACCGGGTCCATCGCGGCGCTCGACGAGCTCAGGGCGCTGGGCGCGGAGACGATCGTCCCGGGACACGGCGGGGTGTGCGGCCCGGAGATCATCGACCACGTGCAGGGCTATCTGCGGTTCGTGCTCGCCACCGCCGAACGCGGCAGGCAGGCCGGGCTGTCCCCGCTGGAGACCGCGCGCGAGACCGACCTCGGGGAGTACGCGGGACTGCTCGACCCCGAGCGCATCGTCGGCAACCTGCACCGGGCCTACGCCGAGCTGGACGGGCTGGCCCCGGGTGAGCCGATCGACCTGTTCACCGCGATGCTGGAGATGATCGAATACAACGGTGGCAAGCCCCTGACCTGCCTGGCCTGATCCTGTTCGTCCCGGTCGGCGCCGGGACCCGGCCCCACGGGTCCCGGGGCCCCGGGCTCACCGGCTCTCGTGCGCCGACGTCAGGACAGGTGGCGCGACCACCACTCCAGGACGGCTTCGAAGCGCTGCAGGCGGTGCCTCGGACGGCCGCCGCGCGTGAGCTCGTGTCCCCCGGCGGGGAAGAGCAGGAGCTCGGCGGGGACGCCGTTGCGGCGCAGCGCGACGAACATCCGCTGCGCCTGCTCGACCGGGCAGCGGAGGTCGTCCTCGGAGTGGACCACCGCGAACGGCAGGGTGATCCGGCCGGCCTGGTAGAGCGGGCTCATCGCCCGCTGGGCCTCCGGGTCGGGGCCGCAGTAGGCCTCGGCGAAGTACCAGCCGATGTCGGAGGAGCCGGTGAAGGAGTCCCAGGCGTTGACCGCGCGCTCGCTCCAGGCGGCCCTGAACCGCTCCCCGTGGCGGGCGGCCAGCCAGCTCGTCATGAAGCCGCCGTAGGAGCCGCCCATCACGCCCACCCGCTCGGCGTCGCACGCGGGATCGGCCAGCGCCGCGTCCAGCAGGGCGAGCACGTCGTCGGCGTCCACGCCGCCCAGCGCGCCGACCACCGACCGGCCGTGCGCCTGGCCGTACCCGCAGGAGCCGCGCGGGTTGGGCAGGACCACCGCGTACCCGGCGCCCGCGTATATCTGGGTCTCGTCCAGGAACGCCCACCCGTGATGGTGGAACGGGCCGCCGTGCACGTTCAGCAGGACCGGGTGCGGCCCGTCGCCCTCGGGCAGGGCCAGCCAGCCGTGAACCGGGTAGCCGTCGGCGGAGACGGCGGTGATCTCGCGCAGCGGCCTGATCCCGGGAAGAGGGCCCGAGAAGTCGGTCAGCGCCCCGTCGGGGGTGACCACCTCGCCGGGGCTCGCGGGCGTGGACAGCACCGCGACGATCCGCTCTCCGCAGGTGGTGAACGCCTTGACGCGCGCCCGCTCACCCAGGACGAGGACGAGCTTCTCCAGCGGCGTGCCGACGGCGCCGGCGGGGACCAGGCGCAGCTCGACCGCGCCGCGCACCCGCACCGCGACCAGGACGCCGTCCTGCCGGGGTACGGGGGGCAGCGGCTCGCAGTCCACCGACTCCTCCTCGGTCAGCCGGGTCCCGGCCGCCGCCTCGCCGCCCTCGCCGGAACCGCCGATCCGCAGCGGCGCGCGGTAGAGGCCCGCGTTGCGGGCGACCGCGTCGATGCCGGAGAACTCCGTACCGAGATAGAGCACCTCCCCTCCCGGCAGGGCGACGGGATGCTCGGCGGAGCCGTCGCTGCGCACCGCGAGGATCGGGGCACCCCCGCCGGAGGGGACCGCGTACACGTCCGTGTGCAGGCTCTCGCCGTCGAGGTCGCGGGGGGCCGAGACCAGCACGTGCTCGCCGTCCCGCGTCCAGGCGGGGGACTCCACGTCGTAGGGCCCCTCGGTCAGCCGTACCGGCCGCGGGACGTCGGCGAGGGCGTTGACCACGAACAGGCTCTGCGGCCGGTCGAAGGTGAAGCCGACCCCCTCGGTCCGGTGACGCAGTCCGGTGATCCGGCGGGGCGCCTCGGCCGCGGCGCTCACCCCCTCCTCGGTGCCGTACCGGCCGGGCTCGGCGACCCGGGCGACGAACGCGATCCGGCGCGAGTCCGGCGCCCAGGCCGGGACGCCCGCGCCCAGCGGCAGATCGGTGACCGGTCTCGCCTCGCCGCCGCCGGTGGGCATCACGTGCAGCTGCGGGGCGCCGTCGCCGTCGCCGCCGGCGCGCAGGAAGGCCACCCAGGCGCCGTCGGGGGAGATGCGCGGCGCGCTGTCGCGCTCACCGAAGGTGAACCGGACGGGCGGACCGTCCGGCGGCACCCGCCACAGGCTTCCCCGGTAGGCGTCGGCCTCCGGGTCGGGCCGGGCCACGTCGACGAGGAGGAGGTCGCCGTGGAGCGTGACACTGCCGGGGACGTTGAGCAGGGCGAGGTCTTCTGGGCGCATGGTCAACCACGTTATCACCCATTTAATCATTGATAAGGACATTTAAAGCGCTATGTCGTCTCTGGTAGGAATGGCATACGTATTGCTTTATGTCCTTTTCGAGAAGGGAATTATTTGTCCGGACCCTTCGAATATCTGAAGGTGCTGATACGGAACAACGGTTGAGTCATTGATGGGGGCGTGTCACTTTTGATAAGAACCCTCCGTTTCGGGAAGGTCCTGGTGAAGGGATGGCCGTGGTGTCCGTCAAACGAACGTTCTCGCGGGTCGTGTACGGCTCCCGCTACGACCAGGTCCCCTGGGGGCAGAGGGTTTATGTCCGCCCCGGGGAAAGGCTCGCCCGCGAGATCCAGTGGCGCCTGAGAATTCGCCGGGCCCCCGTCATGAGGTTCCAGGACTACCGGGAACGGATATCCCTGGGGGAGATCGAGGAGTTCGTCACCTGCCACCTGTGCGGGGAGACACGCCAGCAGCCGATGTTCCAGCCGGCCGGCGACGGGCGGGGGTGGAGTTACCGGGTGGTGCGCTGCCCGGCGTGCGGCTTCCTCTACCGCAACCCCAACATCCGGCCCGACCGGCTGGGCGACCTGTACGCCACCGGCTACAGCGGCTTCCTGACCGGGAAGTACGCGGCCAACCGGCAACGGCGCTACCGGCTGACCATGGACGCCTTCGGCCCCGTCTTCTCCTCGGGGCAGGGGCGCAGGCTGCTCGACTTCGGCTGCGGCACCGGCCTCTTCCTGCAGCTCGCCGAGCAGCGCGGCTTCGACGCGGTCGGGATCGACCTCTCACCCGACTCCGTGGCCGCAGCCAACGAGCGCCTCACCGGCGCGAGGGCCCACCTCGGGGCCCCCGAGGACGTCCCGGAGGTCGCCGCGGGGGGCTTCGACGTCATCACCCTCTGGTCGGTCCTGGCCCACCTGCCTCGCCCGCTCGACGACTTCAGGCGCTTCCGCGCCCTGCTCGCCCCCGGCGGGGTGCTGCTCGTCCTCACCGTGAACGCCGCCTCCCTGCAGCTCAAGGCGTACGGCAGCGGCTGGAACGGCTTCACGAAGAACCACCTGATGTTCTACTCGGCCGAGACCGTACCGGCCCTGCTGCGCCGCACAGGATTCGCCGGGGTGGCCTTCGCCCCGTTCTACGGCGACACCATCGAGGCGAGCACCACCAAGCTGCCGGAGCCGCTGAGCCGGCGCCTGCGCCGCAACGTCGAGATCAGCGACGGGGGGAACATGCTCAGGGCCCTGGCCTTCGCCGACGACGAGGCCGTCGGCAGGTGGGGCGCCGGCCTCCAGGTCCGCCGCCTGACCTGACCCCCCGCAGAACCGAGGGCCCGGCGGACCCGTCAGCGCCGGGACGGCAGGATCATCGTGACCCCGGGGACGGAGCCGATCGAGGCGAGCGCGGCTCCCGCCTCGTCCAGGCCGATGGAGCGGGTGACCAGGGCGTCCGGGCTCAGGGTGCCGTCGGCGACGGCCTCCAGCATCGCCGGGTAGGCGTGGGCGGCCATGCCGTGGCTGCCGAGGAGCTCGAGCTCGTAGCCGATCACCCGGCCCATCGGGAGCGGGGTGAGCCCGGGCAGCAGGCCGATCTGGACGTGGCGTCCCCGGCGGCGCAGGCTCTCGATCGACGCCACGCACGTCCCGGGACCGCCGAGGGCGTCGATGGAGACGTGGGCGCCGCCCGAGGTCAGCTCCCTGACACGCGCGGCGACGTCGGCCTCGGGCGGTTCGGCGCCGACGCAGGCGACGGCGCCGAACCGCCTGGCCAGCTCCAGGGCGCCCGCCGAGACGTCCACGGCGATCACCCGGGCCCCGGCCGCGGCGGCGATCATGACGGCGGACAGTCCCACGCCGCCGCAGCCGTGCACGGCCACCCACTCGTCCGGCCGCACCCGGCCCACGGCGGTCACGGCGCGGTACGAGGTGGCGAAGCGGCAGCCCAGGCCGGCGGCGGTGGCGAAGGCCATCTCCTCGGGGAGGCGTACCAGGTTCACGTCCGCGTGGTGGACGGCCACGTACTCGGCGAAGGAACCCCAGTGGGTGAACCCCGGCTGGGTCTGGCGCTCGCAGACCTGCTGATCGCCGGACAGGCAGGCCGCGCAGGACCCGCAGGCGCAGACGAACGGGACGGTCACGCGGTCGCCGGGCCGCCACGAGGCGACGCCGGAACCCACCGCCTCGACGACCCCGGCGAGCTCGTGCCCCGGCACGTGGGGGAGGACCCGGATGTCGGGGTCGTGGCCCTGCCAGCCGTGCCAGTCGCTCCGGCACAGCCCGGTGGCCTCCACGCGGATCACCGCTCCGCCGGGAGGAGGCTCGGGGGCGGGCACCTCCCGGACCTCCGCCTCGGCCCCGAAGGCGTCGAAGACCACCGCTCGCATCCGCGCACACTCCCTCGCTCCGGCCCCCGGCGCCTTCCGCCGGCAGGCCCGTCTGGCCGGTGAGCCTATTCTGCCGACGCGCCGGTCCGGACGGGCGGCCCCGGGCCGCCTCGGAGGCCGTACGACCTCCGGCAACCCCGTGCGCGCCGCCGGTGGCGGCAGGTTCTGATTAGAACGGGCACCCTGGGAGAGAGGGAGGGCACAAGGGTCAACGGATCGGACGGTGTGATGGGGCAGAAAGTCGACAAGGACCGCTACTCCGAGGCGGAGTTCCTCCGTTTCAGGGCGAAACTGGCGGAGCAGCTCGACACCCTCCGCGAGGTGCTCGCGAGGCCTGGCTTCGGCGCCGGTCCCGCGACCATCGGAGCCGAGCTGGAGATGTTCCTCATAACCCCCGAGGGGCGGCCGCTTCCCCGTAACCACGAGGTGCAGGCCGCCGCGGACGACGGCCGGCTCACGCTGGAGCTGGGCAGGTTCAACCTGGAGGCCAACCTGACCCCGCTGCCGATCGCCGGGCGGCCGTTCAGCGCCCTGGTGCGCGAGATGCGGGAGATCATGGCCGTGGTGGACGCGGCGGCCGCCACCCAGGGCGGGCAGGCCGTGGCGATCGGGATCCTGCCGTCGCTGAGCGAGTTCGACTTCACCCACGAGGCGCTGAGCGGCGAGGGCCGCTACCGGGCGCTGGCCAGGGGCATGCGGCGGCTGCGCACGGAGCCGTTCCGGGTGCGCGTCGAGGGCGTCGAGCTGCTGGAACTGGAGGTCGAGGGGGTGATCCTGGAGAGCGCCAACACCTCCTGGCAGGTCCATCTCCGCACGACCCCCACCGACTTCGCCCGCGTCTACAACGCCGCCCAGCTGGCCATCGGCCCGGTCCTCGCGGTCAGCGGGAACTCTCCCGGTTTCCTGGGCAGGCGGCTGTGGGAGGAGACGAGGATCGCGCTGTTCGAGGAGGCCGCCGACGACCGGGACGTGGAGCGGCTCGACCGCAGGGACCGCCGGGTGGGGTTCGGTTCCGGCTGGGTGCGGAGCATCGAGGAGATGTTCGAGACGTGCGTCCGCGACTACGAGCCGGTGCTGCCGATGACCTCGGCGGTGGAGGAGGCGCCGGGCGGCGTCCCCGCGCTGGCCGAGCTCCGGCTGCACCAGGGCACCGTGTGGCAGTGGAACCGGCCGGTCTACGACCCCGGTGACGGAGGCCACCTGCGGGTGGAGATGCGCGCCCTGCCCGCGGGGCCGAGCGCGCCGGACATGGCGGCCAACAGCGCGTTCCTGCTCGGGCTGACCGCCGCCCTGGCCGTCCGGCCGGTGGAGGAGTTCCCCTTCGCCGGGGCCTACCGCAACTTCTACCGCGCCGCGATCCACGGTCTGAACGCGCCGATGAGCTGGCCGGGCCTGAGCGAGGAGATACCGGCCGAGCGGCTCGCCCTGGATCTGCTCCCGGTCGCCGAGGCCGGGCTCGACAGGATGGGCGTGGACCCGGACGAGACCCGGTGGGCGCTGGACATCGTGCGCGAACGCGTCGTCCGCCGCCGTACCGGCGCCATCTGGCAGCGGGAGGCGCTGGCCCGCGAGGGCGGCGACCAGGCCGCGGCGGCGCGCGTGGTGAGCCGGTACCGGGAGCTGTCGCTGGCCGGGGAGCCCGTCCACACCTGGCCTTTCTAACTACAAAAGGGATTTAAGTACCGGCATACTCATGAACTCCGTATCTTGATCCGCCGATCCTGGCGGGACCGGACAGGGAGAGACCCCTCATGAGTCAGATGAAGGCCGTGTCGGCGGAGCCGTTCGGGCTGAAACGGGACGGTGGCGGCCTCGCGGCCGGGATCAAGATCCTGGAGAAGGAGCTCAAGCGGGTACCCCTCGACACCGTCCTGGCCAGGGCCAACCGCGTCATGGTCAGGAAGGGACCGGCCGGCGCCGGGGCGTTCGCCACGATGAGGCCGAAACCGGTCGACTGGTACAGCTTCGACGCCGGGGACAACGCCACCAGGGAGTGGTACCCGCAGGGCCTGACCTGCGCCTCCGACGCCGGGATCGGCGGGAGCGCGTTCGTGGTGAGCTGGTACCACACGCCGGAGTCGGGGGCCGAGCGGGGCGTGCGCCTGAGCTTCCTGAACACCGCGACGCTCCGCTACCGGCACGTCCTGCTCGTCCGGGCCGGCGCCGACGGGAACATCGCGCCGATCAACATCCACGCCGGCGGCGTCGCCTGGTACGGCGACCTGCTGTACGTCGCCGACACCACCCGGGGCCTGCGGGTCTTCGACACCCGGCAGATCTTCGAAATCGACGGGGACGGCACGGAGACCATCGGCAGGAAGGGCGACGTGTACGAGGCGTTCGGCTACCGGTACGTGATGCCGCAGACCGACGCCTGGACCACCACCAGCGGCACCGTCCGCTTCTCCTTCGCCGCCGTCGACCGCAGCACCGCCCCCGACACCCTGATCTCCGGCGAGTACGTCGACACCGCGGGCACGGTCGGACGGGTGGCCCGCTGGCCGCTGACCGAGGCGGGAATCCTGAATGCCCCCGCCGGCGGCGTCGTGAAGGCCGTGGACGCCCACGCGCTGCCGGCGGGCAAGATCCAGGGCGCGCTCTCCCACGAGGGCACCTGGTATCTCAGCCAGACCGCGGGCTCCACCGGGAACGGCACCCTGATCGTGGTCGGCGACACGGTGCGCAGGCGGCCCTACCCGGTGGGCCCGGAGGACCTGACCTGCGTCCGCGACAGGAGGACGCTGTGGAGCGTGAGCGAGTTCGCGGGCCGTCGCACGGTGTACGGCGTGCCGCTCTGAGGGGCCGCACGGCCGAACCGGGCAGGCCGGTACCGGGCACCCCGTCGGCGGCTCCCAGCGGAAGGAGCCGGCGACCGGGCGGAGGTCACCCCCGGCGCGGACCCCGGGGCCGGCCACCACGAAGGGCCTTCAGTGCAGGGAGCCGCCGACCAGGCGGAGGTCGCCGCCCAGGGAGACCGAGACGGCGGTGGTCGCGATCGCGGTGAGCGCCTGGGCGACCACCGCGACGGGCATGGAGGGCCTGGCGTCGTCCAGGACCTGTTCGGGGCTGAACGGCACGTGCACGAACCCCCCGCGGATCGCCGGCCTCTCGGTGGCGATCATGTGCATGAGGCCGTAGAAGAGGTGGTTGCACAGGAACGTCCCGGCGCTCTGCGAGACGCTCGCCGGGACCCCGACGGCCCGCGCGGCCGCCACGCACGCCTTCACCGGCAGGGTGGAGAAGTAGGCGGCGGGGCCGCCGCGCACCACCGGCTCGTCGATCGGCCGGTGTCCCGCGCAGTCGGGGATGCGGGCGTCGTCGAGGTTGACGGCCACCCGCTCCACCGTCACGTCCGGCCGCCCTCCGGCCTGCCCGACGCACACGACCACCGCCGGATCGTGCTCCGCCACCGCCGCGCGCAGGTGCTCCAGCGCCCCGCCGAACGCACAGGGAAGCAGCGCGGTACGCACCCCGGGCACGAGCCTGATCGCCTCCCACGACGGGTTGCCGGCGCCGTCGAGCGGCTCGAACCCGGTGAGCAGGACGCCCTTCATCGGTGCTCCGAAGGCGCGGGGGCCGAGATCACCGGGGAGCCGGCGGGCCCGGAGTGCGAGGGCCGCGAGGGCCGCGAGGACAGGGCGCAGGCGGGGGTGCCGCCCGGCAGGCGGTGACGGTTGGCGGCGACGAGCCGGTAGATCCCCCGGGCCACCCACCGGAACGGCGGGATCCGCAGCACGAGCCCCAGAGGGCTCCACGGGAGACCCGCGGAGATCAGCAGCCTGGCCACCGCCTGCGCCCCGCCGTACACCCGGCCGTTCTCGACCCAGAGCACCTCGCGCTCGGCCCGCTCGCGGGTCACGCCCAGCGCCCGGAGGTCCGCGAACTGCCAGGGGACGACCCGGGCGCGCACCCCGACGCGGCGCTCGGCGAACCGGACGCTCGTCGTGCAGAAACCGCAGTCGCCGTCGAAGACCAGTACAGGTTGTCCCGTCATGCGACTGACATTACCCAGCGGAGCTCGATCAAGGCCCGGCGACCAGGGTGATCGCGACCGGACGGTGGTCGGAGTACGGGACATCCGGGTTGGCCTGGTCCTTTCCGGTGAAACCCGGGGTGACGAGCACGTGGTCGATCTGCTCGGCCGGACCGCTCAGGGACGGGATGGTGTTGAACGGCCTCACCGGGGCGAAGGGGTCGGTCAGGCCCGCACCGGTCAGCGCCCGCCAGGCGGGGTCACCGGGCTGGAGGTTGAGATCACCGGCCACGACCACCGGGGTGCCGCCTTTCGCGGCGTTCCTGACGATCCCCCCGAGCTGCTCGACCTGGTCGAGCTCGCGCCACCCCGGCGGAGGCTGCAGGTGGGTGCCGATCACGGTGATGTCCCGGCCCTGCCACCGCAGCCCGACCTCCAGCGCCTGGGCGCCGGTCGGGCCGCCCTGGACCAGCACGTGGTTCCTCACCGTGGTGATCGGCAGCGTGGTGAGCAGGGCGTCGCCCCAGACCTCGTCGGTCGCCGGGGCCCAGATGTAGTGCATGTCCAGCCGCTCGGCGATCAGCCGTACCCCGTCGTGGCCGCCGTTGAGCAGCCAGCCCCTGTCGGCCTCGCTCAGCACCACCACGTGCGGCCGCAGCTCCCTGATCGCGTCGGCCTGCCGCTCCAGGGAGAGCCTGCCGGACTCGCCGTAGCCCATCCTGATGTTGTACGCCGCGATCCGAAGCCCGTCGCCCGGCGCCTCCCAGCGGGGCGGGGTGCCCTGCCACAGGGGAACGGCCGCCACCAGCGCGACCGCGGCCACGGCGGACGCCGCGAACCGCCGGTCGTAGGAACGGCGCGGCAGGCCCGCGCTGCCCGCCACGCCCAGGAGCGCGACGACGAGCGCCGCGCAGACCGGCACCCACCCGTTGGGCAGGTAGAGGTCGTAGGCGGCGTAGTAGCCGAAGACGAACACGACGAACAGCAGCATCCCCCCGGCCGCCGCCAGCCCTCGCCGGGCCGGCCGGTCCCGGCCGAAGGTCGCCGCGGCGTGCGCCAGGCAGGCTCCCAGCGCGACCTGGCCGACGATCTGCGCGACGATCGTCCAGCCGGGCGCCACACCGTGGACACCGTCCACGGTGGCCCTGCCCAGCGTGAACGCCACCGCCGAGGCCACCAGGGCGACCGCGGGCAGGAGCGGGCGGCGCAGCACCGGCAGCGCGGCGGGCGCCGCCGACACCACCGCGAACGCCGCCACGATCACGGTGGCGGCCTGCTGGGCGGAGTCGGTCGCCGCCTGGGCGTGCGCGGTGTTGCCGGTGTAGAGACCCCAGAGCAGCAGGGCGGGTCCGACCGCCAGCCAGGCGCGGGGAGCCCCGGAGTACTCCTCGTCGGGGGGTTCGGCCCGGACCGTGAACGCGCAGAAGAGCAGGAGCTCCACCAGCAGCAGCATCCACGGGACCGCTCCAGGCCGCCACATCAGGTCGATGCCGTCCAGCGCCGCGTGGATCACCGTGGAGGCGGCCAGGCCGACGATCAACCCGCCCATCACCGGCCGGGCGTCGATGCCGCTCATCGCGATCGCCACCAGCCAGACCAGCCCGGCCAGCAGGCCCAGGCTGGCCACGTACAGCTGCGGGTCCCCGCCGCCGGTCAGCTGGAGCGCGAGCCTGGACAGGAGCAGCAGGCCCGCGGCACCGAGGGCGATCAGCGGCGGCCGGACGGACCTGGCCAGCGGGACGGCGAGGAAGGCCAGCACGAACCAGGAGACGGCGTACAGGCCCATCATCTCCGCGGGGGTGCTTCCCGCCCGGCCGAAGAGTGTGATCAGCGACGGCAGGAAGACCCGGAGCACGTCGACGAGCACGACCACGCCGAGGGCCACATCCAGGCGGATCCGCATGCTACCTCCAAAGAACGCGAGCTATCCTCGCCTTCTTCGCGATCCATGACAAGGGCGAGGCCCGCCCGGACCGGCGCCGGGCCACGAAAGGCCCCACCGCGGTGTCTCAGCGGCCCGGGGGTTCCGCCACGTCTCCGGGAGAAGACGGATCTCCGGGGGACGGAGGCGCGCCGGAAGGATCGGCGGGCCCGCGGGGGGAGGGGGCGGGAGATCCGTCCCCCCGGCCCTGAGGCCGGTCGGAGGGGGTGGGGAACCCGCTCGCGAAGGGCGCGGGACCGCCGGGGGGAGTGGCGGCAGGGCCGTCGAGGTGGCGGAACGCCTCGTGCGCCGAGCGGACGCTGTCGCGCAGCGCCTGCTCGAGGTGACCGGCGTCCTCGGCCAGCCTCCCTATCTCCGGTACGGCGAAGGCGTCCGCCCCGGACTCCGCCAGCAGTTCCTCGTAGCGGGGAAGCCGCGCGCGAAGCGCCTCGATCTGTTCGTGGGCACGCAGTGCCCGCTCGGCGTCGGCCACGTGACCCGCGTAGCGTTCCAGGGCCTCCACCCTGGCGAGGACGGCGGCCTCGCTGGCGGCCAGCGCCCGCTCCAGCGGCGCCATGGCCGCGGCCACCTCGGGCGTGCTGCCGCCGTACACGAACTCGTGGTGCTCGTTGCGCAGCGCGGAGAGCTTGGTCAGCAGCCGGGCGATCTCCCACTCCTGGGTGGGGAGCATCACCGAGTTGCGCACGCTGTCGAGCATGCCCATCGCGTTGACCCGCGAGCGCAGGATGTAGTCGATCGCCTGCTGGGTCCGGTCGAGCAGCTGCCCGGCGTTGTGGTCGAAGTCCTCGGCGGGAAGCAGGTAGCGGCCCTCGTACCAGCGGGCCTCGCGGTAGAGCTCGTGCTCGATCGTCTCCGGCTCCGCCGGCTCGCGGGCGGCCAGCAGGCCGACGAAGACCACGAAGACGAGCAGCGCGAGCATGAAGAACAGCAGCTGCCCGACATCGGCGAGGAACATCAGGCACACCAGGAAGAGCGCGGCCACCCCTCCGCCGACGTTCAGGAACCGTCCGGGCAGGCGCGAGTTGGGCGGCGGAGGCTCGGGGCTCCAACCGGCGCGGATGCGTGACAACATCGACGCGTGCCGGCGGAACAGGTCGGCGGTCTTGGGAGGGACTTCAGGATCGACCACCACTCGCCGCACAGGCTCGGCCCTCCGTTCGATCACATTCACGTCAGCCGTCGAGATGGCGGAACGCCTCGTGCGCCGAGCGTACGCTCTCGCGGAGCGCTCGCCGAAGCATGTCGGCGTCGTCGCTGAGATGCCCGATCTCCGGTCCGGAGAATCTGGCGGCGCCCGTCTCGGCGACGAGCTGCTCGTACTCGGGCAGGTGCGCTCGCAGGACCTCGATCTGTCCCTGGGCGCGCAGTGCCCGCTCGGCGTCGGCCACGTGACCCGCGTAGCGTTCCAGGGCCTCCACCCTGGCGAGGACGGCGGCCTCGCTGGCGGCCAGCGCCCGCTCCAGCGGCGCCATGGCCGCGACCACCTCGGGGCTCCTGCCTCCCCTGGCGAGGCTGTGGTGCTTGGCCCGCAGCGCGGAGAGCTTGGTCAGCAGCCGGGCGATCTCCCACTCCTCGGCGGGGAGCATCACCGAGTTGCGCACGCTGTCGAGCATGCCCATCGCGTTGACCCGTGAGTGCACGACGAAGTCGATCGCCCGCTGGACCCGGCCGAGCAGGTGCCTGGCGTTGTGGTCGAAGTCCTCCAGGATCAGGAAGCGCCCCTGCCAGTGCCGCGCGTGCGCGTACAGGACCCGTTCGACGGAGTCGGCGGGCGAGGGCTTCCTCACGAGGTAGACCACCCCGAGGATGAAGAGGTACAGGCCGATCAGCGGGGTGAGCAGCAGGACGGCCGCCGAGAGCGGGGCGCCGAGGGCGAAGAGGCCGCCCGCCGCGAGAGCCACCGTCCCGCTGAAGACCCCTATGAGCACTCCGGGGATCCTGGGGTCGTCCTGGTCCCTGGGCGGGCGTCCGGTGCGGAGGCGGTAGAGCAGCGGACCGTTCCGGCGGAAGAGCTCGGCGACATCCCTGGGCACCTCAGGATCGACCACCACGCGCTGCACAGGCTCGCCCCCTTTGCCGTGTTTCACGAGCATAGCGATTAACCATGTTTCGGGTCATGCGTCCTTACATGGTGCCTCTCCATCATCGAGTATCGCGTGCCAAAAAGATGATCCCGATGATTGCCCGGAGATCGTCCCAGGTGGGAGGGGGTGGGCTCCGGAGGCCGGCCGCTACGAACGGGTGACGGAGTCGGTCAAGGGGTCCGTCCGCCGCCGGTGGCGCGCCGTGGCGAGTGGCTGGTGGTCGGGGGTGGCCCGCCGGGCGCTGGCCAGCGCGGCCAGGGCGGTGGTGATCGGGACGGCCGCGATGAGCCCCAGCGTCCCCACGACGCTGCGGACGATCTCGGTGGCGATGACCGGATTGGTCACCACCTCGCCGATGGGCTGGTCGCCGACGCTGACCAGCAGGAGCAGCGGCAGGGACGCGCCCGCGTAGGCGAGGATGATCGTGTTGATCACCGAGGCGATGTGGGCGCGGCCGACCCGGGCGGCGGCCCGGTACAGCTGGGCGAAGGTGTAGCCGGGATTGGCGTGCGCGAGTTCGGTGACGGTGACGGCCTGGGTGACGGTGACGTCGTCCAGCACGCCGAGCGAGCCGATGATGATGCTGGCCAGCAGCAGGCCCTCGGTGTTGATCCGGTAGCTGACGTCCAGGTAGAACGAGCTCTCGTCGGTGATCCCGTTGAGCTGGGCGATGCCGATGGCCGCGTACGAGAGCACGCCGGTCAGGCTGAGGCTGATCAGGGTGCCGATCACGGCCATCGAGGTGGGGACGGTGAAGCCGTGGGTGAGGTAGAGCACCGCGAGCATGATCGCCGCGGCGCCGACGATGGCGACCAGCAGCGGCTGCTGCCCGGTCAGGATCGCCGGGATGACGAACAGGAGAAGCAGCACGAACGTGATGGCCAGCCCGACCAGCGCCATCACCCCGCGCCAGCGGCCGAAGGCGATCACCGCCGCCGCGAACGCGACACCGGCCAGCCACAGCGGGGAGGACCGGTCGTGGTCGGAGATCTGGTAGGGCGGCACCTCCAGCTCGCCGCCGGGGGTGTGGACCAGGATCACGTCGTCACCCGCGGCGAACTTCTGCGAGCCGGGCCCGCTGGGCAGGCCACTGGTGATGAAATGGCCGGTCTGTGGCCCGCTGGTCAGCTCGACCTTGGCGTCGCCACAGGTGGCGGGGTCGGCCGGTGGCTGCCGGCCGGGGGGTTGCCCGTCCGCGGGCGGCTCCTGCGGGCACGGGGTGAGGGTGACGGCGGTGATCGTCCCGGTCACCCGCTGCAGGCCGGCCGGCGGCCCGCCGGCGGAGGTGAGTTCAGGGGGCCACAGCCAGATCAGGGCGGTCAGCGTGGCCAGCGCCAGGGGAACGATGACGGCCAGTGTCGCCCACACCGTGCCACGGGAACTGGGGGCGGCCGGGCCGTGTGAGTGGTTGGCACCCATGGTCGAAAGAGCTCTCCTCGGACGGTGAAGGAGAAAGTACCGCACCGCGAAGGTGATCGTGCGGCCGTACGCCGGTGTGACGGGGATCCCCGTCGCACCGGCGACACCCCGATGGCGTGTCGAGGGGCATCCGTCCGGGCCGGCGGCCGACCACTGCCGTTCGCCTCGCACTCCGGCATCGTGGGTGGGGCGCGGGTGAGGCTGGGCGCCGCACGCCGGCCACCCCGCCACCGCTGGGGAGGGGGCCGGCGTGCGGGCCGGGTGAGGGTCTCTTCCTGGGACGGGTCAGCGGTAGCCGGCGGTGATCACGTTGGCCTGGACGGCGTTCTCGGTGGCGTCGGTGGGGTAGCCGGCGACCATGGCACCTTCGTAGAAGGTGCCCGCGCTGAGGTTGGCGCCGCCGTCGGGCTTGCAGCAGTCGCCGCCGCTGCCCAAGATGATCGCCCCCTGCTTCTTCATCGGGCTGTAGCCGTTGGGGAGCTGGCCGTCGTACAGGGTGTACAGGCTTCCGGACTGGGCGTTGCTGCCCTTGATCGCGAACCGGGTCGTGCCGTTGTTCTTCAGCGTGGCGGTGACGAACTTGTGGGGGAAGGCCCGCTGGTTGGGGTTCCACGCTTGGCTGCCGCCGGGGAACAGACCCCATTCCAGGTCGGCCTGGACCCAGGGGCCGGTCCCGGAGCAGCCGCCGAACCAGCACTGGGTACTGAAGTTGATGGCGTCCATGGCACCGGCGGCGTCGGCCTTCCTGGTGGTCTCGCTGTTGCCGTAGTCGAAGCAGCAGCCGCTGTTGACGTGGGTGCCGCTGGTCACCATGTACATGCCCTCGGGCGCGCTGCCCGTGGGGACGCCGGTCAGGTGGCCGTCCCGCCAGTAGCTGTTGCCGGGGTTGATGTAGAGGGAGTAGGCCTTGTTGCCGCCGACGGTGAGCGACTCGGTGGTCGCGGTCGCGGGCCTGCTCTGGGGGGAGCCGGGGACCACGCTGGATCCCTGGTACCACAGGTCGTTGCCCCGCCCGGACTGGTCGTACAGGACCGTGATGACGCATGTGGTGCCGGTGCAGAACGAGTCCTGCGCCGCGGCGTTGGCGACGCCGCCCGCGGTCAGGACGCCGATGTTCCGGGTCGTGCTGTCGGAGGAGCGCCTGACCTGGTAAAGGTTGCCGGCGTAGGCGCCGTAGAGCGCCCGTGTCGTGCTGTGCGCGGCCACGCACGGCGTGCCGCCCGAGGCGTAGATGTCACACGGGCGCGCGCCGGGCGGAGGCGGCGTCGGGGTCACGGTCGGCGTCGGGCTGGGCTGGGCTCCGGTGCTCCATTTCTGGTTGGTGCCGCCGTGACAGGTCCAGATGTGCACCTTGGTGCCGTTGGCGGTGCCGTAGCCGGAGACGTCCAGGCACTTGCCGCTGCCGACCGCGGTGATGCTGTTGTCGGCGTTCAGGCGCCACTTCTGGTTGTTCTGGCCGTTGCAGTCCCAGATGATCACCGCGGCGCCGTCGGCGGTCCCGCCTCCGTTCACGTCCAGGCACTTGTTGCCGTACACCCGCAGCTCACCCGATGCGGTCGAGGTCCACTGCTGGTTGGGCCGCCCGTTGCAGTCCCAGATGTTCACCGCGGCGCCGTTGGCCTGCGAGGCGCCGGAGACGTCCAGGCACCGGCCCGACGCCGTGCCTATCAGCGGCGTGGTCGCCGCCGAGGCCGGCGCCCACCAGGTCAGGCCGGTGGCCAGGAGGGCCGTCAGCACCGCTACGACAGACGCGATGACGGCCGTTCGAGAGCGCCGTCCACGCGCCATGCGGCCCGGTAAGGGAATGGGGGGAACCTGCATTGTCGTGCTCCTTGGGAGTAGGGCCTGGCGGAGACAGACGCGCTCGGAAGACCACAGGGCTCGTCGGGAAGCCGGTCGCCACTACGAATGCGAATCGATTCGATAGGGTTCTGAATCCACCGGGAGAGGAGGAGGCGGTGGTGTACAGCGAAGCACATACGACGGTCGGACCGCTTGTCAAGACTCAGTTCCGCCCGGCTGCCTGCCGGATTCTCTTCCGGTGGGCTCTCGCCGGTGATGCCCGCGTTTCGCCGGGAGCCGGGGCCCGAAGAAACGTTCGCCCGTCCCGCTCACCTGCTCACGACCCGTCCGAACGCGTTGGGAGCGAACCGGTTCGGGTTCCGTTGTGGCCGATGACCGGCCGGGGTCGGGGCAGGAGAAGAGGCGCTGCCGGATCTCGCCGCGGTGGTTGCCGAGGTCGCCTTCACGGCGGATCGGGCGGGCCCGATCAGTACGACACATGTGAATGTTTCATTCGGGAATGGTCGGTGCAGGCCGCCTACGGCGGACATCATCGCAGATGAAAGCGGGAAACAGCTAACCACGGCCCGAATCTCGATGTGCTCGTTGTGAAATAAGCAGGCTTAAGGCCTTGACGAGCACAGGTAGTCGGAACGTAATTGGTAGCGAGGTTCCGGGAGGGAGTGCTCCTTCCGGTGCCTCCACGGCTGGATCACATGAGCGGGATGTGGAGGCGCTTCGCGTTCGTGGCCGGATCCGCGCAGCCGGCCGCCGTCGTACACCTCCCCGTTCGACGACGGTCTCCACCTCGGGAAGGCGTCACCCCCTGAGGAGGGCGTGACCTGATCCACCCCCCACCCCCGAAGGAACCACCGTGCGACCACCTTCGCCCGCCGCGTCACCGGCCGTGACGCCGAACCGATCGGTCCTCCACGCGGCCCGCGACGGCACGTCGCGCGCCGTGCCCGCGGCTCAGACGCGGCCGGTTCGGGGGCGCGCCGGTCCGGTCGTCTCCCGCAGCGAGATCGGCGGCGCGACGAGCAGGTGGCGATGCGGGAGGCCGGGATCGGCGATGCGCTGGATGAGCAGGTCGACGGCGTGCGCGCCGAGCTCGTCGGCCAGGATGTCGGCGGCGGTGAGCGGCGGGTGCAGGTTCTCCGCCCAGTGCCGGGCCGCGACCCCGGTGATCGAGAAGTCGCCGGGTACGGTCAGGCGCGCGCTGGTCAGCGCGCGGTACATCCCGGGGATGGCGGCCTCGTTGACGGTGGCGATGGCGGTCAGCTCGGGGTGCGCGGCCAGCAGCTTCTCGACGCAGGTCTGTCCCGCCTGGGCGTCGTCGGCGCAGCAGACCTGCACGCCCTCCAGGCCGCGCTCGGCGACGGCGTCGGTGAAGCCGAGCTGTGCCCGGTGGCCGGGGCCGTAGCCGGCGGCGACGAGCTCGGCCGAGCGGTTGACCAGGGCGATGTGACGATGACCCAGGTCGGCGAGATGGCGGACACATCGGGCTATCAGGGTCTCGTAGTCGATGTCCACCCAGGTCATCTCGTCGGGCCGGCTGGTGTGGCCGATGCCGACGAACGGCAGTCCGGTCTGCCGCAGGCGGGTGACCCGGTCGTCCTCCAGCCGGATCTCCATGAGGATGACCCCGTCGACGCGGGCACCGGTGACGACGCGCTCGAACGAGCGGTCGTGCTCGCCGCCGGACGGTGAGAGCAGGATGTCGAGGTCGGCGCGCGCGGCGGCGTCGACCACGCTGGCCACGAAGCCCAGCTGGACGTCGGTGAGGCGCCGGCTGGCCGGGGGGATGACCAGGCCGATGGTGCGCGTCCTGCCCTCCTTGAGTGCCCTGGCCGCGGCGTTGGGGCGGTAGCCGAGCTCGTCGATGACCGCCTGGATGCGCTGCCGGGTCCCTTCCGCCACCGGCCGCTTGCCGCTCAGCGCGTACGACACCGTGCTGCGTGACACGCCGGACCGCTTGGCGATCTCTCCGATGTTCACCGGCACTCCTCAGATGGACCGACCACGACGCTTCCACATATTAGATCGAATCGGTTCACCGCGAGGAGCCGTGAGGACGACCGGCGAGGGTTCGGCGAACACCCGCTCGCCCTGCGGCTTCACCGGCCCCGGCGACGCGGGCCGCGAGGCCGGCTCACTCCTCGTCGAATCGATTCGAGGAATCGATTCGACGATCGGAATCATTGCGCGGATCGGCGTAGTGCGATATCCCGATTCATTGTGATCGACTCGCGTCGCTACATTCCCCGGACCGATGCGGTCCTGGACGATCCCCGCCTCGCGCCGTTCGTCGCGCGCATGGGCCGTGATCGAGTGAAGGGGGCCGTCCAGGCCGCTCAGCGACGGGCGAGGGGCGGAGAGATCAGTCCCTCGGACGTCCCTGAGGAGGTGTTGCGGTCGTTGCCGGGCGACGGGCCCCGTGAGGTGATCAACGCCACCGGGGTGCTCCTGCACACCAACCTCGGCCGGGCCCCGCTCTCGGCGGCCGCCCTGGAGGCCATCCGTACCGCGGGCGGGAGCACCGATGTCGAGTTCGACCTCGAGACCGGCCGCCGGGCGCGGCGCGGCCGGGCGGCGCTGGCCGCGCTCGCGCGGGCCGTCCCGGACGCGGAGGCGGCACACGTGGTCAACAACAACGCCGCGGCGCTGGTGCTGGCCGCGACCGCGCTGGCCCAGGGGCGGGAGATCGTGATCAGCCGGGGGGAGCTGGTCGAGATCGGCGACGGTTTCCGGCTGCCCGAGCTGCTGGCGTCCACCGGCGCCCGGCTGCGCGAGGTCGGCACCACCAACCGCACGTCCGTGGCCGACTACGCCGGCGCGATCGGGCCCGCGACCGGCTTCGTGCTCAAGGTGCACCCCTCGAACTACCGGATCGAGGGCTTCGCGGCGACACCGTCCGTCGGCGACCTGGCCGGGCTGGGGGTGCCGTTGGTCGCCGACATCGGCTCCGGGTTGCTGGAGCCGGAGCCGCTGCTGCCGGACGAGCCCGACGCGGCGACCTGGTTGCGCGCGGGCGCGGACCTGGTCACGGCCAGCGGGGACAAGCTGCTCGGCGGCCCGCAGTGCGGGCTGCTGCTCGGGCGGGCCGATGTGGTGGAGCGGCTGCGCCGCCATCCGCTGGCCCGCGCGTTGCGGGTGGACAAGCTGACCCTGGCGGCCGTGGAGGCCACGCTCACCCACGCGGCCAACCCGGCCCGTGACGCCCTGCGCGCAGACCCGGCCGTACTGCGCCGCCGTGCCGAGGTCCTCGCGGCACGGCTGGCCGAGGCGGGCGTGAAGGCCGAGGCCGTGGACACCGAGGCGGCCGTCGGGGGCGGGGGAGCACCCGGCGTCGTGCTGCCCAGCGCGGCGGTGGCCGTGGCCGCCGCCCTGGCCGGAACCCTGCGGACGGGGAACCCTGCGGTGGCCGGCCGGGTGGAGGGCGGGCGCTGCCTGCTCGACCTGCGGGCGGTCGCGCCGGAACGCGACGGGGACCTCTTCCTCGCGGTGGTGGCCGCGTGCTCGTGATCGCCACCGCCGGGCACGTCGACCACGGGAAGTCCACTCTCCTGAGGGCGCTCACCGGCATGGAGCCCGACCGGTGGGCGGAGGAGCGGCGGCGCGGGCTGACCATCGATCTCGGGTACGTGTGGACCGGCGGCCTCGCCTTCGTCGACGTGCCCGGCCACGAGCGCTTCGTCGGCAACATGCTGGCCGGGGTCGGCCCGGTCCCGGCGGTGTTGTTCGTGGTGGCCGCCGACGCGGGCTGGGCCGTGCAGTCCCAGGAGCACCTGGAGATCATCGACGCGCTCGGCATCACCCGGGGCGTGCTCGCCGTCACCCGTTCCGACCTTGCCGACCCCGCGCCGGTGCTGGCCGACTGCCGTGACCGGCTTCGCGGTACCGGCCTCGCGGACGTGCCGACGACCGCCGTGAGCGCGGTCACGGGGCGCGGCCTTCCCGAGCTTCGGGCCCTGCTGTTCTCTCTCCCGTCACCCGAAGCGGCGCCGGCGGCGGACGTGCGCCTCTGGATCGACCGCGCCTTCACCGTCGAAGGGCGGGGAACCGTGGTCACCGGGACGCTCGGCGCGGGCGCGATCCGGGTCGGGGACCGGCTCCGGATCGGGACGGACCACGTGCGCGTCCGGGGCCTGCACAGTCTCAAGGAGGCTCGGGCCGAGGTCGGCGCCCCCGCCAGGGTCGCGGTGAACCTGCGCGGAGGCGCGCACCCCCGGCGCGGGGACGCGCTGCTGACACCGGACCGCTGGCTCGAGGTGCCGGTGGCCGACCTGCGAATCCGCGGCGAGGGCCGTCCACCGGAGCGCGTGACCTGGCACATCGGCACCGCGGCGGAACCCGCGCGCCTGCGTTCGCTCGGCGACGACACGGTACGGGTGACGCCTGCCCGCCCGTTTCCGTTGCGCGTCGGCGACCGGGCGCTGCTGCGTGATCCCGGCAGCCGCCGGGTATGGGGCGCGGTGGTGCTCGACGTCCGCCCGCCTGAGCTGCGGCGAAGGGGGGCGGCCAGGGCGCGGGCGGCCGAGCTCGCCGGGATGTCCGGCCGGCCGGACGGGATGGCGGAGTTGCGGCGGCGCGGCCTGGCCCGGCGGGACGAGCTGGCCGCCATGGGGACACCGGTGGCGGTGGAACCGGTCGCGGGGGAGTGGGTGGCCGATCCGGCGTACTGGGAGAGGCTCCGGGAACGGCTCGCGGAGGTCGTCGCCGCGCGGCCGGGGATGGCGGCGGACACGGCCCGGCGGTTGCTCGGCCTGCCGGACCGGTCACTGGTCGACGCCTTGGCCGAAGGCACCTCCATACGCCGGATGCGCGGACGGCTGGTCCCCCCGGCCGCCACACCCGCGGTCGCCGAACTGAGGCGGGACTGGGCGGCCAACCCGTTCGCGGCGCCGGACGCGGGCCGGCTCGCGGAGCTGGGCCTCGACCCGCGCGCCCTGGCGATGGCGGAGGCGGCCGGTGAACTGGTCCGCCTGGCGCCCGGCGTCGTCCTGCCACCGGGGGCGGTGGAGGAGGCGGTCACCGCGCTCGCCCGGCTGCCCCGGCCCTTCACCGCGGCCGAGGCGCGAATCGCGCTGAACACCAGCCGCCGGGTCGTCATCCCGCTGCTCGAACACCTCGACCTGCTGGGCATCACCAGACGCCAGGACAACTCTGGCTCCAGAACATTTATTTGATAGCGTTACCATCGGGGACGTGCAGGTGCCTGGTGGCCCTCCCGGTCTTCAAAACCGGTGGCGCCGAGGATCTCGGCGCGGCGGGTTCGATTCCCGTCCGTCTCCGCCACTCCCAGAGTCGGCTGGAGCTTCATGAGATTTCTCCTGCTCGGGCACTTCGAGATCCATCGACCGGACGGCAGCCATCTCGCCGTGACCCGGATCAAACATCGCCAGCTCCTCGCCCTCCTGCTGCTCGACTCGCCGCATGCGGTCTCGACCGACCGCTGCGTCGCCGCCCTCTGGGGGGAGGACGCCCCGCCGTCGGCGCGAAGGAACCTGCAGACGTACGTCGCGGACCTGCGTAAGGGCCTGGCCTGCTCGGGGGTCTCGATCCAGACCGTGCCCGGCGGGTACCGGGTGACCGACGTCGCCGACCGGCTCGACCTTTCCGACTTCGAGTCGGCGCGGTCGGCCGCGGCCGCCGCCCTGAGCGCGCGCGACGACACCTCGGCGGCCCGCCTGCTCAGGGACGCGCTCGACCTGTGGCGCGGCGCCGCGCTCCAGGACCTCGCCGACAGCTCCCAGGCGCTGCGGAACGCGGCCACCCAGCTCAACGAACGCCGGATGGCCGCGGTGAGCGACTTCGCGGGCGCGTGCGTCCGGCTGGGGGCGTACGAGGAGGCCATCGACCAGCTCCGGATCGCGGTCACCTGGGCCCCGCTGCGGGAGGACCTGCGCGCGCAGCTCATGCTGGCCCTGCACAAGAGCGGACGGAGGGCCGACGCGCTGCTCGCCTACCACGACTGCCGGGCGGCCCTGGTCGAGCGCATCGGTGTCGGGCCCTCGCACACGTTGACGATCCTGCACGACCGCATCCTCATGGAGGACGGCAGCTTGTGATGTGGCGGTCGTGTGGCGCCCGTATGGCGCCCGTGGAGACGGGTCGCTCACTCTGGGGCGGTGGCGATGTTAGCGCGAACACCCGATGGTCGGACCCTCACCGTCGACGGCAGCCCCCAGCCGTTCACCATGGGCTGGAGCTACATGATCTGGGCGCAGAGCGACAACGGCGCCCTGCGTTTCCATACCGGCGCGGCCGGCTCGCGCGAGCTGATCGCCCGCCACCTCGGTGAGTACGAGCGGTTCACCGTCCGCGAGGTCTCCTGGAACGGGGCCCGGCTGGTCTCCCACGAGGACCTGGAGGGCGGCGGCACGACGATGCTGTGGATCGGGCCGCACCACGAGGTCTACACGTTCGTCCCGGGGGCGAACGTGCCCTTCGAGGTGTTCATCGGATACCTCTCCCTCTTCGACATCCACGACGCCCCGGAGGGGGTCGTCCTGGCGCCGAGGCTCGGCGCGCGCGTACGCCTCGGCGACCTGCTGGCCGTCAACAGCCTGGAGGGCGTCTGCTCGATCCAGGTGAACCCGGCCGGGTCGCTGCCCACTCCGGGTGGCTCGGGCAAGCGGGTGCGCGGCGGCGCGTTGTGGAAACGCGACGAGAGGGCCGCCGACGGGCGGGTGCTCCGCTCGGCGATCCTGGTCAACGCGACGACGACCGCGATCCTCATGGCGCGGGAGGCCGACGACCCCCGGTTCGCGGCCGTCGCCGACTCCCTCACGTGCGGGCTGGTCTGACGGCCGTGCAGAACGTCGTCAACTCGCTGGCCGTGTTCGCCTTCCTCGGCATGGTGGTCGCGCTGTTCGCCATCTCCGCCCTGCTGAGGACCGTGCGCGAGCTGCAGCAGGCGGTGCTCGCCACCCCCGCCCCCGGCCCGGCCGCGGTCCGGCGCCTCGCCCGGTTCGCCTCCGCCGACGGGCGGCCGACCTTCGTGCTCGTGGTGTCCGAGCACTGCCTGAGTTGCCGGGACCGCGCCGGCCACCTGGCCGCGATCCCGCCAGGTGCGATCGACGGCCACCTGATCCTGCTGAGCGCGACCGAGGCCTGCGCGGCGTGGATCGGGCGGGTCCCGCACGTCAGCGCCGTCGCCGACGCCGAACTGCTGGGGTCGGTCGCGGTCGGCGCGACCCCCTCTCTCGTCAAGTACGCCCCGGACGGCGCCGAGGAGTGGCGCCGCGCGGTCGGGTCCGACCCGGACCTGGACCGGCTCCTCGGGGTGGATCAGCCCGAATCGTCGAACGTGAGGTGAGTGACATGACCGGCGACTACTGGGCCGACGTGCCGACGGCGGAGGAGGAGACCGAGGCGCGCCCCTCGGTACGTCAGAGGGTGTCCCGGCGCACGATGGTCAAGTCGGTCGGTGTCCTCGGCGGCGCGCTGGCGCTGAACGTGGTGGGCGCCCTGCCGCCCGCGCGTATCAGGAGCGCCTCCGCGACCGTCGGTTCGGAGTGGTCCGGCTGCTCCAACTCCGGCTACGCCAGTTTCGACGGGTACCGGGACGGCACCACCCAGCGGGTGTGCGTGGGCGCGGCGTACTCCAGCAGCTACTGCGGCAGCGACGGCTGGTTCCGCACCGACGGCAACGCCTACTCGTACTACACGCCGATCGTCAACTGCGGAGCGAGCGGGGTCACGAAGAAGAACGCCTGGCGCTGGACGCACAGCGGCACCCCCTACCGCTGCGCCGACGGCCGCTTCGTGGTGTACGGCGCGGGCAGCACGTTCTACATCTGCTCCAAGGCGAACCCGTGACCATGGCCGCCACCCGCACCGCGGGGCTCCTGTTCGCCGTGGCCGCCGCGATGGCCGTGGCCGGCGCGGTATGGCCGGGCCGGCTGGACCTCATCGCCTGGACGTTGATGGGGATCGTCGCCGGGTTCTCGCTGTCCGGCTCGGTTTGAAGCCTCAACTCGGCGGATCTGCTCACCTCGTCGGTCTGGCGGGGACAGATGACGGCGTTCTCGTCCGGGCTCGTGCTGGGCGGGCTGGTGTCGGGGACGGTCGTGGGGGCCTTCGGAGGCCTCGTGTCGGTGGTGCCCGAAGCCGGGCGGACCTGGGTACTGGTCCCGGTGGTGGCGGTTCTGCTGGTGTTCGAACTCGCCGGACGACCGCTCCAGCTGATCCAGAACCGCAGGCTCGTGCCACAGGAGATCATCCCGCGCGCCCGGTTCGAGGGCCCGTTCCAGTTCGGCTTCGAGATGGGCACCGGGGTGCGCACCTTCACCCCGACCGCGCTCCCGCACGCCCTGGTCCTCACCGTCGTGCTCGTCGGGGGCATCCTCCCCGGGGTGCTGGCCGGGCTCGGGTTCGGCATGGGCCGGGTGCTGATGCCGCTCACCCGCTCGCTGAGCGGCGACCCCCAGAGGTGGGATCGTCACCTGCTGGGGCGGTCGGCCCGGGTGGGCCGATGGTGCGCGGCCGGCTTCCTGCTCGTGCTGCTGGTTCTCCTCCTGGGCCGGTGAAGGATGATCCTGCTCGCCGACGTCGCGCTGGCCGGTGCGCTGCTCCTCGTGATGGCGGGCTTCGTACGAGAGGACGACGTCACGCGCGGGCACGGCCTGCTGCCCGCCTGGATGATCCGCGCCGCCGGCCTGGCCGAGCCGGTGGTCGGCGTCGCGGTGATCGCCGCCTGGGTCGTGGGTGACCCCGGCCGCCACGTCTGGGGGGCCGCGGCGGTGTGGCACACCGCCTTGGCCGGGTATCTCGTGGCCCTGTTGCGGGCGCGGGGCCGGGTGCCGTGCGGCTGCCTGGACGGGGTGAGTCCCGTGTCCCCGCTGAAGATCGTCATCGGTGGTCTGTGGGCCGCCGCGAGTGCCATGATGGCGGCGGGCACGGTCTCCCTTCCGGAAGACGTGGCCGTCCGCCTCATGCACCTGGCCGTCGCCGGGTTCGTGACCCTGCTGGCGGTCGTCGCGGCGTCGGTATCGTCCGTGTCCCCTCGAAGGAGGATCAGATGACCCGATGGACGCTGATCGCCGCCGTCGCCGTGGCCGGGTTGTCCGCCTGCGCCGCGGAAGGGGAGCCCGTCATCGTCAAGCCGACGGCGCAGGTGCTGCTCGACGCCTCGCAACTGCCCGGTGGCCCGTGGACGGCCGAGAGGACCGGCGAGGTGCGCTGGGCCGACCTCGACAGGGCGCTGGTGCCGTGCGGGAAGCGGGTCATCGCCCCGGGGGAGGCCCGGGTGCGGTTCCGGGTGTTCACCTCGGCGGACGGGGTGTCGGTCTCGGAGCTCGTCGTCTCCGGGATCGAGACCGTCCAGGCCTTCAAGCGCTTCTACGCCGAATGCGGCTCCGTGGGAAAGGTCGAGGGGCGGCCCGGCCCGACCAACGTGGTGCGGCGCGGCGACACGACGGAGATCGCCAATTTCACGGACGACCACCTCGTCGTCGTCAACGGTCCCAGCGCCATGGACGACCTCGGGACGATCGCCGACGCCGCGCGCGACCAGGCCGCGAAAGCGGGATGAAAGGCTGAGGCTCGCCTCCCGGCGACCCGTGAAAAACCTCGCAGGAGCTTCGAAGCCCCATCTGAACCGTGAAGATATGGTGGACGATACAGGGATTGAACCTGTGACCTCTTCCGTGTCAGGGAAGCGCTCTCCCGCTGAGCTAATCGTCCTCGGGTGAACCAGAGCGGAAGACGGGATTCGAACCCGCGACCCTCACCTTGGCAAGGTGATGCTCTACCACTGAGCCACTTCCGCGTATCCGCTTCGGGTTTCCCCTCCGCGCTCGCACTACTTTACCGGATCCCTGGGGGTCCGATGGTCGTGCGTTGAGGTGGAGACGGGATTTGAACCCGTGTAGACGGCTTTGCAGGCCGTTGCCTCGCCTCTCGGCCACTCCACCGGCCGGGCCCCTGAGGACCCGCCGGAGCGGAAGACGGGATTCGAACCCGCGACCCTCACCTTGGCAAGGTGATGCTCTACCACTGAGCCACTTCCGCGTGACTCCCGGAAACGTTCCGGGGCACGTGAAAACTCTAGCGCCTCCGCAGGGCTGATGTGCGCAACCAGGCGGGCCGCCGGAGATCCTCACCTGGTGACCGGCTGGACGTCGGAGGCCCGGACGAACATGATCCGGTGCCCGAACTGGATCTGCCGGTAGCGGATCTTTCCTGTGACGACATGGTGCTCGGACGGGTCGAAGGCGGCCGCCCTGAGGTAGGAGGCCCGCCTCGTCGCGCCGGAGCTGTACGCCTGCCCGGTGGGTATCGAGTACTGCAGCGGGGTCAGGGTCTGTACGGGAACGCCCCCCGGGTAGGCGGGCGCCTTCGGGTAGGCCCTGCCGTACACCCTGACCGGGGAGCGGCCCGGTCTGGGCGTCACCAGGGGGCCGGACGCGCGCACGGAGGTGGGAGCTCCGGCCGGATCGTGGAACCAGGCCTTCTGGCCGAGATACCAGATCGCGGTCCAGTCGCCCCTGCGCTCGGCGAGCGCGTACCGCTGGCCGGTGGAGGCGCGGGCGGCGTGGTCGTAGACGCTGTACGTGGAGCCGCCGGTGGGGTGCTTGCCGATGTCCCTGACCAGTGGCGCGGTGGCGGAGGGGCGCGTGCGCAGCCAGACCGAGGCGGCGCCCAGGCCGCGGCACCCCCCGGCGCAGCCGGTGAATCCCGGGCTGTTGGTGTCGTAGTCGGGCCTGATCAGCACCGAGCGCGCGTCGTCGCCGCCCGAGGCGCGCAGCGGCCTGCCGAGCAGCTCGAAGTAGTGGGCCCAGTCCCAGTAGGGGCCGGGGTCGTCGTGCATGCCGCCCACGGTCTCCGGGGTGGTGCCCGGCACGTTGTCGTGCCCCAGGATGTGCGCCCGGTCGAGGGGGACGTCGTACTTGGCGGCGAGGTGGCGGACCAGCCTGGCCGACGCCCGGTACATCGCCTCGGTGAACCAGGCGCCGCCCCTGGCCAGGTAGCCCTCGTGCTCCAGGCCGATGGATCGGGAGTTGACGTACCAGTTTCCCGCGTGCCAGCCGATGTCCCTGGCCCGCAGGTGCTGGGCGATGTGGCCGTCGGCGGAGCGGATGGTGAAGTGCCAGCTCAGGTAGGCGGGGTTCTTGACCAGGCGGGTCATCGCGTCGTAGCTCGTCTCCCCGTCGTGGATCACGATGTAGTCGATCCTCCGGGGGCCGGCGGAGCGGTCGTGGTTGCCGTACCCGCCGCCGGGGAGCCGCTTGTAGGCGGCCGGGAGCCACTCGCAGGAGACGCTCTTCGGGCAGTCGGGTCCCGGCGCGGGAGCGGGCCGCTTGGCGAGCATCATGGCGATCTTCGTGGCGGGGGTGGGGACGGGCGCCGGGGTGGGGGTGGGGGCGGGCACTCTGGCGGGCACCGCGGTGGGCTTGGTGGCGGGCGTCGCGGGCCTCGTGGTGGGCCTCGTGGTGGGCTTGGTGGCGGGTTTCGCGGCGGACCCCGTGGCGCGTACGGCGCGTACGGTGGCGGGTGCCGGGGTGGGCGCGGGGGCGCGGCGCCACGCCGCGGGGGCGGGCGGGGCGGGGGGCGTGGACAGGCCCGGCGTGGCGGGGAGGATCACCCGCTCGCCGTCGCCGGTCACCCGCGCGGCACCGGCCCGGATCGTCGCGTAGACCTCGTCGGCGAAGGACGGCGCCGCCTCCTCGGCCGCCACGCCCCCCTCCGGGGCGCCGGGGTAGCGGGCGACGGCGTCGTACCAGCTCGCCGGATCGTCGCCGGAGCCCTCGCCGCCGGTACGGCGCCGGTAGTCGGCGAGCAGCGCGGCACCGCCCATGATGTTGGCGGAGGCGTCCTCGCGCAGCCGGTCGGGGGACAGGCCGGTCAGCTCTGAGGCCCGCCGCAGGGTGTCCTCCGGCGGGTCCGCCGCCATGGGGGGAAGGGCGATCACGCGCGGCCGGGTCTCGTCGCCGCGCGGGTCCTCCCCGGCGCCGTGGGGGTGCCCGGGTTCGGCCCGGCCGTCGATCAGGTGCATCGGGCCGTACCCGGCGGAGACGCTGGGCAGCCCGTCGTGGCCCTCCCAGCGGGACTCCAGGTAGGAGACCGCGAGCAGCACGCTCTCCGGCACCCCGTACCTCCGTGCCGCCTCGGTGAAGGCGGCCTGCCTGCCGGACCGTGCCCCCGCTCCCGTCGCCGTGGCGGGCGGCGCGGTGGTCCCGGCGGGGGCCGGGTGCGTCTGAAGCCGGGTGGGCCGGTCCCCGGGACGTGCTGCCTGCGCCGGGACGACCGAGGCCAGGGCGACCGAGGCCAGGACGGTGAGAGCGGCGACGACGGTGGTCCCCGGCAGGCGGCGCATAGCGGTTCCTCCCCCTCTGGTAACTACCTAGAGTTATCAGAGATTACCGACTGTCGCGCATTGCGGCGGGGTTGAGATGTTGAAGAGATTCTCTGCCCGGAATCGGGCAGGAAACTTGGTGTGTTCTCTCCCGGATGCGTATGGTCCTGCTCTGTGTCCACGGCACGGAATCCACACGAGGATCTGATCACCCACCTGACCCGGACGAGCGCGCTCGGTCCGGGCGAGGCGGCGCGGGTCGTCGCGGATGTGCTGGCCTACTTCTCCGAGCCCGTCGACGAGTTCGTCCGGCGGCGCCACGCGGAGCTCAAGGCCAGGGGGCTGGTCAACGAGAAGATCTTCCCCAGGGTCGCCGCCGAGCTGGCGGTACGCCGTGTCGCGGCACCCGAACTCTCCCTGCGGCAGCTTCGCCGGATCGTCTACGGGTAGCGGACGACGGCACCCCGATCGTTTATGGACAAGGAGCGGTTACATGTGCGGAATCGTGGCCTATGTAGGGCCCAAGGACGCGGCACCCATCCTGCTGGAGGGCCTGCAGCGTCTTGAGTACCGGGGCTACGACTCGGCCGGGGTGGTGGTCTCCAACAAGGGCCTCAAGATGCGCAAGGTCAAGGGCCGGGTGGCCGACCTGGCCGCGGTCGTGCCCGCGCGGTTCAAGGGCGGCCTGGGCATCGGCCACACCCGCTGGGCCACCCACGGCGCGCCCAGCGACGTCAACGCCCACCCGCACCTGTCCACCGACGAGCGCATCGGCGTCGTGCACAACGGCATCATCGAGAACGCCGACGAACTGCGCGCCAAGCTGGAGGCCGACGGGGCGATCTTCCTGTCGGAGACCGACACCGAGGTGCTGTCGCACCTGATCGCCCGCACGGTCAAGGAGGCCGACTCGCTGGAGGAGGCCGTGCGGACCGCGCTCAAGCGGGTCGTCGGCACGTACGGGATCGCGGTGATCGACTCCGAGCGTCCCGGCGAGGTGGTCGTGGCGCGCAACGGCAGCCCCATCGTGCTGGGCATCGGCGAGAAGGAGATGTTCGCCGCGTCCGACGTCGCCGCGCTGGTCCGCTACACCCGCCAGGTGGTGCACCTGGAGGACGGCGAGATCGCCGTGCTGCGGGCCGACGGGTTCAACACCTTCGCCAGCGACGCGCGGGAGACGGCCAAGGAGACGCTGACCGTCGACTGGGAGGCCGGGCACTACGACACCGGCGGCTACGAGCACTACCTGCTCAAGGAGATCTCCGAGCAGCCCGACACGGTGGCCAGGACGCTGCGCGGGCGGCTGGACGACCGCTTCCACATCGCCCACCTGGGCGGTCTCAACATGGACGCGCGGGAGACCCGCTCGTTCCGCCGGGTGAAGATCATCGGCTGCGGTTCCGCGTACTACTCGGGCCAGATCGGCGCGCAGCTCATCGAGGAGCTGGCGCGCATCCCGGCCGACGCGGAGCCGGCCAGCGAGTTCCGCTACCGCAGCCCGGTGGTGGAGGCCGATACCCTGTACGTGGCGATCAGCCAGTCGGGGGAGACCTACGACACCCTCGCCGCCGTGCAGGAGCTCAAGCGCAAGGGCGGCCGGGTGCTCGGCATCGTCAACACCGTGGGCAGCGCGATCGCCCGCGAGTGCGACGGCGGCGTCTACCTGCATGCGGGTCCCGAGGTCTCGGTGGCGAGCACCAAGGCGTTCACCTCGACCGCCGTGGCCTTCGCGCTGCTCGCGCTGCACCTGGGCCGGGTGCGTGACCTGTCTCCCGCCGACGGCCGCAGGATCTGCGACGGCCTGCGGAGGCTGCCGGACCAGATCAAGGAGATCCTGGCGCTGGAGCCGCAGATCGAGGAGCTGGCGGGCAAGTACGCCGAGTCGCCGAGCATGATGTTCGTGGGCCGGGTCAGGGGTTACCCGGTGGCCCGCGAGGGCGCGCAGAAGCTCAAGGAGATCTCGTACGTGCACGCCGAGGCGTACCCGGCCAGCGAGCTCAAGCACGGGCCGCTGGCGCTGATCGGCCCGGACATGCCGACGGTGGCGATCGTCCCCGACGACGAACTGCTGGACAAGAACCTCACCACGCTGGGCGAGATCCGCGCCCGGGGCGGCCGGGTGCTCATGGTGGGCCACCGCACGGCCGACCCCAAGCTGGCCGACGACTGCGTCGTGGTGCCCAAGAACGAGACCGAGCTGGACCCGATCCTGCTGTCGATCCCGCTCCAGCTCTTCGCCTACCACGCCGCCGTGGCGCTGGGCAGGGACGTCGACAAGCCCAGGAACCTGGCCAAGAGCGTCACGGTGGAGTGAGACCCTCTCCACCTCTCTTCTACCTCTCTGCCTTCGCACCCCCGTCCCCGGCCTGCCGGGGGCGGGGGTGCGTTTTCCTGAGCCCTCGCGAGACGGTCGTCTTCGATATCCGGATTTCCAGTGTTTTCCGGTGATCCGTGCCCGAACGTGGATCACCGGAAGTTCCGGCATACCCCACTTCATCACAGAAAGTGAGGGGAAAGTAACCTATGGTATAGGGGGTTCTTGGGGGAAGGGGCGCTTATGCGCCGTAGGGGGTTTTTCGCACTGGCGGCGGGGGCCGTGGTCGCCGCGGGGTGCGGTGCGGACGGCGGCGCCGATCCGGCGGTGAAGCGCCTGTTCCTTCTCGAGCCGACCGCCGACGGCCACGGCTGGGACAGGATCGCGGGCAGGCTGGCGACCGTCCTGGTCCAGTCGGGACTGGCGCGCACCGCCATGGCCGTCGAGCGGGCGGGAGCCCTGGGCTCCGCCCCGCGCGACGCGTTCGGCGCCTTCCGCGGACCCTTCGCGCGCGAGGGCAGGCTGCTCGTCACCGCGATGCCGATGGTGGCCGCCGCGGAGATCGCCAACACCACGGCCGTGGTGAACGCCGCCACTCCCATCGCCCGCCTGGTCGGCGACTGGGCGGTCCTGGTGGTCTCCTCCGGCTCCCGCCTGCGCACCTTCGAGGACTTCGTCGCGCGGCTGCGGCACGACCCGGCGGGGCTGACGGTCGGCGGACGGTCGGAGGGCGGCTCCGACCACGTGCTCTACGGCATGATCGGCAAGTGCCTGGGGGTGGACATCCGGCTGCTGGAGTACGCCGGATACCTCGCCCCCGAGGACGCCGCCGAGGCGCTCCACGTCGGCCGGGTGGCGGCCCTGCTGGGATCGGCGCGCGCCCTGCGGCCCGAGATCGCCGCGGGCCGCCTGCGGCCCCTGGTGGTCTCCTCCGGCGGCCGGATCGACGGGATCGACGCGCCGACGCTCATGGAGGTCGACGTCCGCCTGGAGTACAGCGACTGGTGCGGCCTGCTGGGTCCCAAGGGCATGAGCCCGGGGGACCGGGACGCCGCGATCGCCCTGTGTGACAGGATCGACGCCGCGCCGCGCTGGCGTGCCCTGTGCGCGTCCCACGGCTGGAGCCGGGTCTACCTCAGCGGCGACGAGTTCCGCCAGTGGCTCTCCACCGAGACGGGCCGCACTCGCGGCGTGCTTCACGAGCTCGGACTGTTGAAGTCCTCCGACACAACCTGTTGGGGTAGTTGCGTCCGGCGCCCCTAGATGTAGGATCCTGCTCGTTGCTGGTTCGCCCCGCGAGGGGCGAGGCAAGAGGGAACCCGGTGAGATTCCGGGACTGCCCCGCAGCGGTGAACGGGAACGAAAGCCGTTATCGAGCACTGGGTGAACCATGCCTGGGAAGCGACGGCCGGTAGGTGTGTGCGGTGCGCCCGTGAGTCCGAAGACCTGCCGGTGACGTGAACGTCCAGGGCCTCGTGGGAGGGTCCGCGGAACGAGGCGATCCGGCGTGCCCGGGATCGCTCGCGGACGCGTGCCCATCCGGCGGAGCCGTACGGGGAAGTCCGATCGAGCGAGGGGCACTACGTGACACAGGCATTGGCGGAGACCGCGGCGGGGACCGCGTCGGACGACCGCAGGCTGGCCATCGACGAGGCGGCCGCCCGGGTGATCACCGATCCCGAGAACTCCAGGGTCGCCGCCGCGATGCTGGCCGAGCTGATCGCCGACGAGGCCGCCGAGCACGGCGTCCGCGACTTCTCCGAGTCCATCGCCGCGACCCACGAGGCGGGGTTGATCCAGGACGGGCTCGCGGAGTTCGTGGCCGCCCACGCCGGGGTCCTGGACGCGCTGGCCGATCCGGAGGCCGACGCCAGGTTCGAGTACTTCGGGCTGCGTACCGTCTACGACCGCTACCTGCTGCGCCACCCGAGGACCCGCAAGGTCCTGGAGCGCCCGCAGCACTTCTTCCTCCGGGTGGCCTGCGGCCTGTCCGAGACCGTCGAGGAGGCCGCCGAGCTGTACGCGCTCATGGCCACCCTGTCCTACCTGCCCAGCTCGCCCACGCTGTTCAACTCCGGCTCCCGCAGGCCCCAGCTCTCCTCGTGCTTCCTGCTCGACTCGCCCCGCGACGAGCTGGAGTCCATCTACGAGCGCTACGGGCAGGTCGCGCGGCTGTCGAAGTACGCGGGGGGCATCGGGATCGCCTGGACCAGGGTCCGCTCGCGGGGCTCGCTGATCCGCGGCACCAACGGTCACTCCAACGGCATCGTGCCCTGGCTGCGCACGCTCGACTCCAGCGTGGCCGCGGTCAACCAGGGCGGCCGGCGCAAGGGCGCGGCCTGCGTCTACTTGGAGCCCTGGCACGCCGACGTCGAGGAGTTCCTGGAACTGCGCGACAACACCGGCGAGGAGGCCCGCCGCACGCACAACCTGAACCTGGCCAACTGGATCCCCGACGAGTTCATGCGCCGGGTCGAGGCCGACGGCGTCTGGTCGCTGTTCGATCCCAAGGAGGTCCCGCACCTCACCGACCTGTACGGCGCCGCGTTCGACGACGCCTACCGGGCCGCCGAGGCCGAGGGCCGCTTCACCCGGCAGATCCCCGCCCGCACCCTGTACGGGCGGATGATGCGCACGCTCGCCCAGACCGGCAACGGCTGGATGACCTTCAAGGACGCCGCCAACCGGACCTCCAACCAGACGGCCAGGCCCCAGAACGTCATCCACCTGTCGAACCTCTGCACCGAGATCCTCGAGGTCACCGGCGACGCGGAGACCGCCGTCTGCAACCTCGGCTCGATCAACCTCGCCGCCCACCTGTCGGCGGACGCCGGGGAGGCCGTCGACTGGGCGCGGCTGCGCGCGACCGTCCGTACCGCCGTGCGGTTCCTCGACCGCACCATCGACCTGGGCTTCTACCCGACCCCCGAGGCGGAGGCGGCCAACCGGAAGTGGCGCCCGATCGGGCTCGGCGTGATGGGCCTGGCCGACGTGCTGTTCACGCTGCGGCTGCCGTTCGACTCGCCGCGCGCCCTGGAGCTGTCCACCAGGATCTCCGAGGAGATCGCGCTCGCCGCCTACCGGACCTCCTCCGACCTGGCCGTGGAGCGGGGCCGTCACCCGTCGTACGAGGAGACCAGGGCCGCCGCCGGGGTGCTCCACCCCGACCACTACGAGGCGGCGGGGTCCGCGGAGTGGGCCGAGCTCAGGGAGCGGATCGCCGGGACCGGCCTGCGCAACTCGCTGATGATCGCGATCGCGCCGACGGCCACGATCGCCTCCATCGCGGGCTGCTACGAGTGCATCGAGCCGCAGGTCTCCAACGTCTTCAAGCGCGAGACCCTCTCGGGGGAGTTCCTCCAGGTCAACCGCTATCTCGTCCGCGACCTCCAGGCCCGCGGCCTGTGGACCCCGCTGATCCGCGACGCGATCAAGCGCGCCGACGGCTCCGTCCAGGACATCCCGGAGATCCCCGCCGACCTGAAGGCGCTCTACCGGACGGCCTGGGAGCTGCCGCAGAAGGCGCTGATCGACCTGGCCGCCGCGCGCACCCCGTACATCGACCAGTCGCAGTCGCTGAACCTCTTCATGGCCACGCCGACCATCGGCAAGCTCTCCTCGATGTACGCCTACGCGTGGAAGTCGGGCCTCAAGACCACCTACTACCTGCGCTCGCGCCCGGCCACCAGGATCGCGCAGGCCACCGTGGCGGCGCCGGTGGAGCGGGCGGCGCCCGACCCCGAAGCCGTCGCCTGCTCCCTGGAGAACCCCGAGTACTGCGACGCCTGCCAGTAGCCGCCCCGGCTCCCCGAAAGCCCCCAGAAAGGCATTCACCCGATGTTGCTCGACCCCGGCATGGATCTCACCCTGCGGCCGATGCGCTACCCCGAGTTCTACGAGCGCTACCGGGCCGCGATCCGCAACACCTGGACCGTCGAGGAGGTGGACCTCACCTCCGACCTGGCCGACCTGGCGAGGATGACGCCCGAGGAGCGCCACCTGATCAACCGCCTCGTGGCGTTCTTCGCCACCGGCGACTCGATCGTGGCCAACAACCTCGTCCTCAACCTCTACCAGCACCTCAACGCCCCCGAGGCGCGCCTCTATCTCAGCAGGCAGCTGTTCGAGGAGGCGGTGCACGTCCAGTTCTACCTGACCCTGCTGGACACCTACCTGCCCGATCCGGACGAGCGGGTCAAGGCCTTCGCCGCGGTCGAGCACATCCCCTCGATCCGGGACAAGGCGGAGTTCTGCTTCCGCTGGATCGACTCGCTCGGCGGGCTGACCCGGCTGGAGACGCGGGAGGACCGGCGGGCGTTCCTGCTCAACCTGATCTGCTTCGCGGCGTGCATCGAGGGGCTGTTCTTCTACGGGGCCTTCGCCTACGTCTACTGGTTCCGCTCCAGGGGCCTGCTCAGCGGCCTGGCCACCGGGACGAACTGGGTGTTCCGCGACGAGTCCATGCACATGGAGTTCGCCTTCGGCGTCGTGGAGACCGTACGGGCCGAGGAGCCGGACCTGTTCGACGACAAGCTCGCCGAGCAGGTCACCCAGATGATCGAGGAGGCGGTGGCGGCCGAGCTGGCCTTCGCGGCCGACCTGTGCGGCGACGGCCTGCTCGGGATGAGCGTGGACCAGATGCGCCGGTACCTGGAGTACGTGGCCGACCAGCGCCTGGTCAGGCTGAGGATGCCCGCCCGCTACGGCACGGCCAACCCGTTCGCGTTCATGGAGTTGCAGGACGTGCAGGAGCTGGCCAACTTCTTCGAACGGCGGGTTTCGGCCTACCAGATAGCCGTCGAAGGGAATGTCACATTCGACGAATCCTTCTGATTAGCTGGTGATCCAGGGAAGAGCACGACGAGGATGACAGACGTCGAGGAGGACGCCTCAAGTGTCCGGCTGGATCATGATGATTGTCTCCGTGGCGGCCGCCGTCGTGGCGGTGGAGGTGGTACGACGGGTGTTGCGCTCGCGGCTGATCGGTGAGAAATGGGTTCTCGCCGGTCCGCTCATGCGCCGCTGTACCTGGCCGGGGTTCGCCACGGCCGCCGTGGTGACGGCCTACACCGCCTACGAGCCCCAGATGACGGCGACCGTGGTCGGCCGGCTGGTCTATCAGGGTCTCGGCCTGGCGATGATCGGATGCGCCACCTGGCTGGTCATCCAGGCCGCCTACGCGGTCACCGACGTGGTGCTGGAACGCCTGATCACCGTCGAGGGCGAGGCCAACCGCCGGGCCCGCCGCATCCGCACCCAGATCACCCTGGTCCGCAGGGTCGCCTCGGCGGTGATCATCGTGGTCGCGCTGGGCGCGATGCTCTTCACCTTCCCGCAGGTGCGGGCGCTCGGGGCCGGGCTGCTGGCCTCGGCCGGGATCGCCGGTGTCGTCGTCGGTATCGCCGCCCAGTCGACCCTGGGCAACATGCTCGCCGGGCTCCAGCTGGCCTTCAGCGACGCGCTCCGGCTGGACGACGTCGTCGTGGTGAAGGGGGAGTGGGGCCGAATAGAGGAGCTCAGCCTGACCTACGTGGTGCTGCGGCTGTGGGACGAGCGGCGGCTCGTCCTGCCGGTCTCCTACTTCACGGCCAACCCGTTCGAGAACTGGACCCGGCACAGCAGCCGGGTGATCGGCCACGTGATGTTCCGGGTCGACTGGTCGGTGCCGGTGGAGGAGTTGCGCGCCGAGCTCTACCGGGCCCTGCGCGAGCACCCGCTCTGGGACCAGAAGGACTGGACCCTCCAGGTCACCGACACCCTTCCCAACGGGCTGCTGGAGCTGCGCGCCCTGATGAGCGCCGCCGACTCCGCCAGTGCCTGGGACCTCAAGTGCGACATGCGCGAGCACATGGTGACCTTCATCCGAGAGAGGTACCCCGAGGCGCTGCCCCGCTTCCGGGTCGAGATCCCGCCCCCGTCCGCGACCGTTCCCGGGACGCTCACCGGGCTGATGGGCGCGGGCCTGATGTCGCGGGGCCTGGGGGGCGACTCCCGTGAGGACGGTTCTCGCGATCGGGACGGCGACCGGCGGGATCCGGTCTGAGGCGACGGGCCCGCCCGTCCGGTTCGTGAGGCGTGTTCGGGAGCGGTCCGCGACGCCCGGCGGGCCGCGCCCCGGAGCGTCAGGCGCCGCAGTCGCAGCAGCACCCGTCGCACTTGGTGCAGCACTTGCAGCAGTCGCAGCAGCCGTCACACCCGTCACAGCCGCAGCCGTCGCAGCGTGTCAGGTAGCAGCGGTCGTCCCAGGCGTTCCGCCTGCGGGAGCTCCACCGGGGCCGCCAGAGTCCGCAGGTCAGCAGGGTCCCCACCCCGGCGGCGGACTTGCGGACGAATCCGGGCCGCTCGTAGGAGTGCCCCGACTCCCCGGGGTGGGGCGGCGTCTCGCGGTCGTGCTCCCCGCGCGGCCGCGCGCACGCCTCGCCGGCGGGACCGTGATCCGGGCCGGAGGCGTGGCGGAACGTCCGGTCCACCGCCCGCCGCACCTCGGTGCCCAGCAGCACGTCCACCAGATGCCGGTCGGCCAGTTCCAGCTCCAGCAGCGCCAGCTCCAGGCCGTGCGCGGCGTCGTCGCACAGCCGCCGTGCCTCCCGTACGGAGGTGCCGGTGGCGGTCAGCGGGTTGAACGCCCCCCGGGCGGCGTCGTCCGCCCGGTCCTCCACGGCGTCCAGCAGGTGGGCGATCCGGCCGAAGAACCGGCCCGCCTCGGCCAGCGCCGCCGCGTTGCCCGGGGTGCCCGCGAGCGTCGCGGTGTGCGCGAACGCGGCGGCGACGGCCTCCTCGGTGGGAGCGGTCAGCTCCAGCAGCGTCACTCCCGAGGCGCTCTCCAGCTCGATCTGGCGTTCGGCCGTCGAGGCCAGCGAGGCGGTGTCGAACCCGATCCCGGCCCCCATCCGGGCCCCCGCCGCCTCCCAGCGGGCCGCCAGCACCCTGCGCGCCACGCCGGTGCCCGGCGCGGAGTCGCCGTCGGCCACGTGGTCGCGCAGCTTGCCCGCCGCGAGGACCAGCGACACCGTGGCGGCCAGCCGTACGCCCGCGGCCCGCGCGTCCACCACGTCCGCCGGCCGGAACCCGCGCAGCGCGCAGGGGCCGGCGGTCCGGTGCGGGGAGCCCGCCGGCCCCTGCGCCTCGGCCAGCACCGAGATGATCAGGCCGTCGTAGTTGGTGGCCAGCCGGGCCGCGTGCCCCTGCCCGTCCCTGAGGGTCAGGCACAGCCCGCACAGGTGTGCCATCCAGGCCCGGTGCAGCGTCGGGCAGGAGTGCTCGCCGCAGGGACGAATGATGCCGAACATGTGATCTCTCGTACCTGGGGGTCTGTCCGGAGGTCCTTGGGGCTCTCCGGGAAGTCGTGCAACGTATCGGGAGAATCTATCCCGTACCGATCAAGAAGTCGCGCGGAGAGGGGCAGGTACGTCCAGACGGTTACGCGAACGCGACGACGGCGTATCTCTCGTCCTCGATGGCCCGCCCCCACAGGGCGGGATCGAGCAGAGGCTCGACGCGGGCGGTCTCGACCAGCGGCCGCAGCGCCGCCAGGAGAAGCTCCACCCCGACCGGCCGGTGGCCCTGTTCGGCGAGCACCAGGGACAGCGAGCCGGTGCCGCACCCCAGATCCAGGACGTCGGCGGGAGAGGCGGGCATCCAGGAGCGCAGGCGCTCCGCCCAGGCGGCCCTGACCCGGGGGTCGCGAAGGCCGTGGTCGGCCTCCTCGTCGAAGGAGGCGGCGACAGCGTCCCAGAAGGACGCGATCGAAGCACTGTTTTCCGGCATCGCCGGATCATGTCACCCGCCACCGACAACGATCCGCACGCCGTCCCCCTTCGGACTCCTCATGACGGACGGTGACCGGCGAACCCCGGGGGCGTGCCGGTCGAAGTGGTTCGGGTGGCGGGGAGGTCGTGGAGGGTTCGGAGGTCGTCTCCTGGGGCGAGCCGGCGGTCGCGCTCGGTCTCGGGCGGCATCTCCTCCCCAGGTCCCGGGTGCGCTGCTCGATCGGCCCGGCCGGCACGCCCCTGCGACCCTGTTGAATCTCCAGGCGCATGACATGGCCGGAAGCCGCCCCGCGCTCGGGCTCCTGCATAGCCGTCAGCGTACCGTCTAAATTGCATTGACCGGTAGCACACACACGTCTACATTCATTTCCAGCAGGAAATTCTCGCGAGGCGACGTGAAGAAGCTACCTTCATCATCCCGAACGATGGTGAATCAGCCGAGGAGACCGCGTGCAAGAACGCTTCGGAAGCAAGTCGGCGATCGTCGCACTGACCGCCCTGACCCTGGCCGTGTTCATCTACGTGACCACCGAGTCGCTGCCCATCGGCCTGCTCCCCCTGATCGCCCGGGATCTCGGCACCAGTCCGTCAGCGGTCGGGCTCCTGGTCACCGGATACGGCCTGATCATCGTGCTGGTGTCCCTGCCGCTCACGCGACTGACTCGCCGGCTGCCCCGGCGGCGGCTGCTGTGCGTCCTGTTGGGCATCTTCGTCGTGGCGACCTGCCTGTCAGCCATGGCGGGGAACTACTGGCTGCTCATGGGCGCCCGGATGGTGACCGCGCTGAGCCAGGCGCTGTTCTGGGCCATCGTGACGCCGGCCGCCGCCGGCCTCTTCCGGGCCGAGGTGCGCGGCCGGGCCCTGTCCATTTTGTACGCCGGCGCCTCCAGCGCCGCGCTGACCGGCATTCCGGCCGGCACGTGGCTCGGACAGCAGACCAACTGGCGGGTGGCGTTCCTCGCGCTCAGCGGCCTGGCCCTGCTCGTCCTCGCCACGATCGCGGCCGTCCTGCCCGACACGCCCGCCGGGCAGGGCGCGGCGGACCGGGGCAGCGCGCCCGACCGCGGCCGGTACCTGTCGATCGTGGCCACCACGGCGGTCGCGGTCACCGGCGCGTTCACGGCGTTCACCTACATCAGCCCGTTCCTGAGCGACGTCAGCGGCTTCACCGAGTCATCGATCGGCCCGCTTCTGCTGGCACGCGGGATCGCGGGCCTGGCCGGCGTGTTCGTGGTGGGCTACCTCGTCGACCGCCACGGCTGGAGCACCATGACGGGGCTCATAGGCCTACAGGCGTTGGCGCTCGCCGGGCAGTACGCGTTCGGCGCCTCCCAGGTCGGGACCGTCATCGCGATCTCCCTGTCCGGCTTCACACTCGCAGGCCTGACCGCCGTACTGGGATCGCGGGTGCTCGTGTACGCGCCGGGCGAGTCGGTCATGGCGAGCGCCGCTACCTCCATGGCGTTCAATGTGGGCATCACCGCGGGCGCGTTCCTCGGCAGCGTGCTCCTCTCTGGCCCGGGCGTGCGCAGCACGGCACTGGCCGGGGCGCTGCTCAGCCTGGCGGCGTTCGCCATCGTGCTGGCCGAGCCGGTCCTGTCCAGCCGGCGGAAGGGCGCACCGGCCACGGCCGCCGACCTCCTGCCCGAGGGCGCCCGAGTCACGTGATCCGATGCTCAACGCACCGAACCGTGCAACCTCCTTGCCTGCCTTGAGTGGTAGCCTCAAGGGCATGTCACTCGACGTGGGACACCTTCCCCTGGTCGGCGGGCACCCCGCGCTCGATCTGGTCAACACGCTCGAACGAGGGGTACCGCTCGACGGCGGGCCGCCCCACGACTATCTGTCCGACGCTCCCGCATTGCTGCGCTGGGCGGCCAGGGCAGGCCTGATCAGCGACGCGGAGCGCGATCGGGCCGGCCAGGCGTGGCACGACGATCCCGCGTCGGCGCAGGCGGGGCTGGCCACCGTACGGGACATCCGGGAAGGGCTGCACCTCGTGGTGCTCGCAACGATCCGGCCCGCCGACGGCGGGCCGGCGGACGACGCGGGCGAGGGGGATCCGATCGCGGCCGGGGCCGCGCTGGTCGTGCTGCACGAGCGATGGGTCGGGGCAGCTGCCAGAGCCGCGCTGGTGCTCGACAGAGGCGACCCGCCGCAGGTGCGGCTCACCTACGGCACGATACCCGCCATGCTGATACCCGACCGGGTCGCCGAGGCCGCACTCGACGTCCTGCGGACGGCCGACCTGCCCCGGGTACGCCGCTGCCCCATACGCGACGGCGGCTGCGGATGGCTGTTCCTCGACCAGAGCCGCAACGGCTCCCGCCGCTGGTGCCGCATGGCCGACTGCGGCAACACGGCCAAGGCCCGGCGGCTCACCGAGCGCCGCCGCGCCGCCCGGGGCGGAACCCCGTAGGACTCGTACGCGATCTCTACCTCGACTACTGACTCCCGACGAACTTCCGGGCGGGACCACTGAGGCTCGGGCCCGGCCGGTACGGGGGGTGCCCCGGCCCCGCCGTCACGGCGGGGCCGGAGAACCGGGGACAGGTCCCTCGGTCAGCGTTCGACGATCTCGTTCTTGCCGATGACGACGATGCCGCCGCTGGTCACCGCGAAGCGGCTGCGGTCGTACTCCAGGTCGAAGCCGATCCTGGCGCCGTCCGGGATGATCACGTTCTTGTCGATGATGGCCTTGCGGACGATGGCGCCGCGGCCCACCTTCACGTTGCCCATCAGGACCGAGTCCTCGACCTGGGAGTGGGAGTGCAGCACCACGCCGGGGGAGAGGATCGAGCGCTCCGCCAGCCCGCCGGAGACGATCGCGCCCGCGGAGACCAGGGAGTCGATCGCCCTGCCCACCCGGTCGCCGTCGTTGTGCACGAACTTGGCCGGGGGAAGCGGGTCGTGACCGGTGTAGATGGGCCACCGGCTGTTGTAGAGGTTGAAGACCGGGTGCGCCGAGATGAGGTCCATGTGGGCCTCGTAGTAGGCGTCGAGCGTCCCGACGTCCCTCCAGTAGCCCCGGTCGCGCTCGGTGGAGCCGGGCACGATGTTGTCGGCGAAGTCGTAGACCTCCGCGCTGCCCGACTTCACCATCATCGGGATGATGTTGCCGCCCAGGTCGTGCTTGCTCGTCGGGTCGAGCGCGTCCTCCCTGAGCGCGTCGATCATGGACTGGGTCTTGAAGACGTAGTTGCCCATCGACGCGTACACCTGGTCGGGAGCGTCCGGCAGGCCCACCGCGTCCTTCGGCTTCTCGCGGAAGGCGACGATCCGCCGCCCGGCCGGGTCGGCCTCGATGACCCCGAACTGGTCGGCGAGCGACAGCGGCTGCCGGATCGCGGCCACCGTCACCTCGGCCCCGGACTCTATGTGCTGCTCGACCATCTGCCGGGGATCCATCCGGTAGATGTGGTCGGCGCCGAACACGATGACGTGGTCCGGCATCTCGTCGTAGATGAGGTTCAGATTCTGGAACAGCGCGTCGGCGGAGCCGGAGAACCAGTGCGGCCCGAGGCGCTGCTGGGCGGGAACCGGCGTGACGTAGTTGCCGAGCATCGCCGACAGGCGCCATGTCCGGGAGATGTGCCGGTCGAGACTGTGGTTCTTGTACTGCGTCAGCACGACGATCTGCAGGTAGTGACCGTTGGCGAGATTGGACAGTACGAAGTCGACGAGCCGATATATCCCCCCGAAAGGCACCGCGGGCTTTGCTCGATCAGCTGTCAGAGGCATGAGCCTCTTACCTTCTCCACCGGCGAGCACGATCGCGAGGACTCTCATAGATGGACCCTAACCTGATGAACAGGGATGAAACACTAGGCTGATCGCATGCGAGTGGATCTGCTGACCCGTGAATATCCCCCCGACGTGTACGGAGGGGCGGGAGTTCACGTCGAATACCTCGCCCGGGAGCTGCGCAGGCTCGCCGACACCCGGGTCCGCTGCTTCGGAGCGTCACGACCGGAGGAGGGCGTCGCGGCCTACCGGGTGCCCGGCGGCCTGGAGACGGCCAACGCCGCGCTCCAGGTGCTCGGCGTCGATCTGGAGATGGCCGCCGGGTGCGAGGGCGCCGATCTGGTCCACAGCCACACCTGGTACGCCAACTTCGCCGGCCACGTCGCCAAGATGCTGTACGGGACGCCCCACGTGGTGACCACCCACAGCCTGGAGCCGCTGCGGCCGTGGAAGGCGGAGCAGCTGGGCGGCGGTTACACGCTGTCATCGTGGGCCGAGCGCGGCGCGCTGGCCACCGCCGACGCGATCATCGCGGTCTCCGAGGGGATGCGCCGCGACGTGCTGGCGAGCTATCCGGAGATCTCGCCGGAGAGGGTCACGGTGATCCACAACGGGATCGACACCGGCGAGTACGCCCCCGACCGGGACACCGACGTCCTGGAGCGGCACGGCATCGACCCGAGCAGGCCGTACGTCGTCTTCGTGGGCCGCATCACCCGGCAGAAGGGCCTGGTCCACCTGCTCCACGCGGCGCGCGACTTCCACCCCGACGCCCAGCTGGTGCTCTGCGCGGGCGCGCCCGACACGCCCGAGATCGCCGCCGAGGTGACCGCGCTGGTGCGCGGGCTCGACCGCGAGGGCGTCGTCTGGATCTCGGAGATGCTTCCCCGTCCCGAGGTGATCCAGATCCTCACCCACGCGACCGTGTTCGTCTGCCCCTCCGTCTACGAGCCGATGGGCATCGTCAACCTGGAGGCCATGGCCTGCGAGACCGCCGTCGTGGCCACCGCCACCGGCGGTATCCCCGAGGTCGTGGCCGACGGCTCGACCGGCCTGCTGGTCCCGATCGACCAGGCCGCCGACGGCACCCCGCACGACCCCGAGGCCTTCGCCGCCGGTCTCGCCGAGCGGGTCAACCGGCTGCTGGCCGACCCCGCCCTCGCGACCCGGATGGGCGAGGCCGGGCGGGTCCGCGCGGTGGAGCACTTCTCCTGGGAGCGCATCGCCGAGCGGACGATGGAGCTCTACCGGCGGGTCGCCCGCGGGGAGGCGCCGATCTCCGCCGGGTGACGGTTCCCGCTCCCGGAAGGGGGTCCCAGGCGGTGATCGAGGGAGTTCCTAGGCGGTGATGAAGTGCAGGATCACGTTGTGCACGTGGTGCGCCTTGTTGTCGCCCCGGAACTCCACCTCGTACGTGTGGGTGCCCACGTGGATGGCGATGGCGCCCGAGGAGAAGAAGGAGCCCGCGATCGACTTGTTGCTCACCACGCTCACCGCCGAGACCTTGTTGTAGGGGATGCTCGTGATGGCGATCCTTTTCCCGACGAACGACTTGTCCTGCACGATCACGCGCCTGTCGGTGAGCCCCAGGAAGCCGGTGCCCGCGCCGATGGCGTCGTAGACGGCGATGATCTGCTCGCCGGGCATCAGGCCGCTCTCGATCTGCTGGTACTGCTCCTTGCGGTCGTACACAACCTGCGCCATGACGCTCGCAATCTCTAGGGGGGTCTGTGTCCTTGTGAAACGAACGTCCGGGGGACCGGGTTCCTGGGCGGGTAAGGTCGGCCCGTGAACTTTCAGATGAGGATCACCGATCGTCATGGTGGTGTCAGCGCCGATCCGTACGGCAGCCGCAACCTCGGGGGCATGTGCGGCGACGAGCCGGACGCGGTCGCGGCGAACAGGGCCAGGACGGCCGCGGAGTTCGGCCTGGAGCGGGTCGTGTTCATGCGGCAGGTCCACAGCGCCGACGTCCGATACGTCAGGGAGCCGTTCGGCGACGACCCGCCGCCGCTGGACGGGGTCTGCACCGACGTGCCCGGTCTCGGCCTGGCGGCGCTCTGCGCCGACTGCGCGCCGGTCCTGCTGGCCGAGCCGGAGGCCGGACTGGTCGGTGCCGCGCACTCGGGGCGGGTCGGCACCATGTCCGGCGTGGTCACGGCCCTGGTCGAGGAGATGGCCGGGCGCGGCGCGGACCCCGCGAGGATGACCGCCCTGATCGGGCCGATGGCCTGCGGCACCTGCTACGAGGTCCCCGCCGAGATGCGTGACGAGGTCGCGGTGATGCTTCCCGAGGCCTGGTCGATCACCCGCCAGGACACCCCGGCCCTCGACCTGCGGGCCGCCATCACCTCGCAGCTGGGCAAGGCGGGCGTCGGGGAGATCACCCACGACACCCGCTGCACCATCGAGAGCGCCGACCTGTTCTCCCACCGCAGGGAGGGGACGACCGGCCGGTTCGCGGGCTACGTCTGGCTGGAGCCCTGACCGGCTCGCACCGCTCGCCGGGCCCGGCCGTGCCGGCTTCCGATCATGGCGGGATCCCTCCGGCCGGCATGGCGCCGATCATGACGTGACCCGCTCCAGCACGACTACGGGGATCTCCCGCTCGGTCTTCTTGGTGTACTCGTCGTAGGCGGGCCAGGCCGCGGTCATGATCGACCACATCTCCGGCTTCTCCTCGGGCGTGGCGGTGCGGGCCCTCGCCCTGAACCGGTCACCCAGCACCTGCACCTCGACCTCGGGGTTCTCCTGGAGGTTGAGGTACCACAGCGGCGGCTCGTCGGAGCCTCCCTTGGAGGCCACGACGAGGAGGTCGTCGCCGTGGCGCTGGTAGATGAGCGGGGTGGTCCGCGGCTCGCCGGACTTGCGGCCGGTGGTGGTGAGGAGCAGGGCGGTGGTGCCCTGCCACTCGTGTCCCTCGGCTCCGTCGGTCGCGCGGTATCGGTCGACGTGCTCTTTCCCGAACAGCATGATCTATCCCCTCTGATAACTACTCGGGTCATTACCCGTCAGAGGGGACAGATCACATTGGGTCGCTCAGTCCGCCGACAGGACGCTTCCGTAGGCGCGGGCGGCCAGGTCAGCGATCAGATCGTGCGCCCCGAGGACGTCGGCGCACTCGGCCCCGATCTCCTCGGCCGCCGCGCCCGCGAGCCCGGGGGCCGCCTCCGGACCCAGGACGCAGGGCGACAGGGCGATGCGCTGGGCGCCGATGCCGCGCAGCCGCCCGGCCGCGTCGGCCACGGCGGGCGCGCTGTCGAGGGAGGCGACCAGGACGGGCAGGGTCAGCCGCGAGGCCAGCAACACCGCCGTCGGCTGAGCCTCCACCGCCGCGTTCTCGCCGCCGACGGTGGCGAGGATGACCGCGTCGACCGGGCTGGAGACGTTGAGCAGCCGCATCCGGTCGGCCCGCGCCAGGCTTCTCTCCGACAGGCGGATGTGCAGGGCCTCGGCGAGCAGCGGATGCGGCCCCAGGGGGTCGGTGACCGTCACCGAGACCTTGCTGGAGGCCACGGCCTCGGCGATCAGCCGGTCGGCGACCGGGTGCGGGCCGGTCAGCAGCGGCACCACGACGGCGGCCGTGGCGTCCTGCGGCCGTTCCCTGGCCGCCGCCTCCAGCTCGGAGGTCAGCTCCTTGCCGTCCTCGCCGAGGGCGGCCAGGCGGACCTGGATCTGTGGGTTGTCCCCCCGTATGAGGGCCGCGAGCTCCGCGGCGGTGCCGGAGGCGTCGCCGAGCGCGGCCAGCACCAGCGCTGGTGCCTCGGGCGGGAGCTGGGAGGGTACCGGCCTGCGGTGCCTTCCGGAGGGTCGCACCGGGCGCCCTCGTACGGGGAGGATGGGACTTTCGCTCACATGCGCGGACTCTAGGGCCATTTGACACTTCCTGTGACCGGAAACGGCAGCATTCCCGTCACAACATTCTGAAAAGGGGAGGTTCAGGGGTGGATTCTCCCGCGTCCGAGGCCGGTTCACGACCGGTGCGCGGGCGGTTCACGGCCGGCTCGTGGCCGGTTCGTGGTCGGTTCGTCTGGCTCGCGGCCGGCGCGCGTCCGGTTCGTGGCCGGTTCGTGGCTGGGAGACGCCTTGGGTCAGACGTCACGGTGGCCCTCCCACTCGTCCTCCAGCGCCGAGTGCACGATGGAGTCGCGCCAGGCCCCGCGGGCCCGTACGTGGTGCCTGATCCTGCCCTCCTCGACCATCCCGGCGACCAGCATCGCCAGCTGGGCGGCGGTGTTGGCGGGGGAGCGGGCGCCCCAGATGCGGTGCAGGCGCAGGTCGCGGAAGCCGAACGTCAGGATCAGCCGGATCAGGTCGGTACCGATGCCCCGGCCCCAGTGGTCGGGACGGAGTCCGAGGCCGATCTCGGCGCTGTGCGGGTGGTCGGCCTCGATGTGCAGCCGGGCGACGCCGAAGGCCTCGCCGTCGTCGAGGTCGGTCACCGCCAGCACGTAGAGACGCCGGGGCTCGACCTCCGAACCCTTGATCGCCTCGATGATCGTCTCTTCGACCTCCTCGCGGGTGCGGGGGTCGAACGGCAGGTGCTCGGTGGCCGTCGGGTCGCCGTACACGGCATGCAGGGCGTCCACGTCGCCGAGGGTGATCTCCCTGAGCCGGAGTCGCTTGCCCGAGATCTCAACGTGGCGCATGCGCAGACGTTAACGTCTCGGAGGTTCCACGGCTAGAGATCTTCCCGGTAAGCGGACATACCATCATTTTAGTGATCTTATATGCACGGCTTGGTGCGTGCCCAGGCCTGGAGAGGCCTGTGCCCGGACTCAGGCGAACCCGGCCTCGCATGCGGGGGCCGGGTTCACCTCGCCGGGACGAACCGGCCGTCCTGGGGGCCTGCGATCCGGGGAGAAGCCGCGTCGAGGACCGGGCTCACTTCGCGGGGACGACGATGTCGGAGTTGCCCGGGGCGTAGACGGTGATGCCCTCGGGGAGGGCGTTCAGCTTGTCGATCTCGACGCAGGCACGGCACTTGCGGTAGCTCTCCTGGAGCTGCCTGTTCGCCTCGGCCTCACCCTTGGCCAGCGCGACCGACGCCTTCGCGTCCGCCTCGGCCTGCCTGATCTTCGCCTCGGCCTCGACGTCGGCCTGTGACGCCTTCGCCTTCGCCTCGGCGATCCCCGCCTGGGCGACCTGGGTCTTGTTCACCGCGGCCTGGATCTCGGACGGCAGCGTCACCCGGACCAGCGTGAACCGCAGGCCGGTGAAGAAACGACCGCCGAGCAGCTGCTCCAGGTCGCGCTCCAGGATCTGGTTGATGCCGTTCTGGGCGCGGATGATGGAGGCGTTGCTGTCGATGACGGCCGGCAGGGCCTTCTTGTTCGAGGTCGTCTGCACCAGCGAGCAGGAGGAGAGCAGCTCGGCGCACTCGGCGGCGCCGATCTGGCTGCGCAGGGCGTTGTAGATCACCGGTCGCACGGACTGGATGAAGAACGCGTTCCATCCCTCGTCCCCGTCCCAGGCGGAGCGCGACTCGCCGTCCTGGCCCAGGTAGGTGCGGGTGCCGTACCTGTCGTCGAAGCGCTTGAGCATCTCCTGGTCGAGGTTGAGCGTGAAGTAGAGCGTGCCCTCGATGCCGAGGTTCACCCCGTCGGAGCTCGGCACGGTCACCTCGTCCACGCCGCTGGAACTGGCCCGCTTGGCGTCGGTGGTGATGGTGTAGATCCGCTGCTGGGCGGGATAGGAGTGCACCGACGACCACAGGCCGACCCAGGTGAGTCCCGAGTCCGGCGGGATGACCTGCCGGATCCCGGAGTCGTCCAGCGGGCCGCCGTCCCTGACGACGGCCACCTGGCCCGGTTCGGTGCGTGCGAAGCCACCTCCGACGCTGATCAGGACGATCACCGCGATGACCGCGAACACCACGGCGGCGACGCTTTTTCCGATGGGCATGCCGATCCTCCTTTGGGCGGGCACCGGAGGGCGGCGGCCGGGGATGGCCGTCCCCGGCCGCCGGCCCGACCGGCTTCCCTTCGTGGCGGGCTCTGATGGTTCCTCACGTGCTCCAACCGGGTTCGACGAGCCGGTGGGCCGGTGAGTTCGATGAAATGTCCGAAAAATCAGGCGATTTCCGGCTTTGGGGAGAACCGCGGCCACCGGGGAGGGCCGGTGACCGCGGCCGGGAGGTCAGGCGTCCCGGGAAGCGGTCCCCGTGCGCGTTCCCGGGTCGCCGTCGGAGAGGCCGCCGGGGTCTCCGGCGGGGACGTCGCCGGGCGTGCCGTCGAGGGGGGCGGGCAGGTCGTCGTCGTGCGCCCCGGGGGCCATGGCCAGGCCCACCGCGGTGACGGCCAGCGCGGCGACCACGTAGAGCGAGACGGCGAGGGTGCTGTCGAACCGGTCGAACAGCCACAGCGCGATGATCGGGGCGAGGGCGCCCCCGAAGATCCCGGCGACCTGGTAGCCCATCGAGGCGCCGCTGTAGCGCAGGCGGGTGCTGAACAGCTCGGCGATGAAGGCCGCCTGGGGCCCGTACATCGCGGCGTGGCAGGCCAGGGCCACGATCGAGGCCAGCGCGATCACCGGGAAGGATCCGGTGTCGAGCAGGGGGAAGAAGGCGAACACCCAGACCGCGGCTCCGACCACGCCCGCCAGATAGACCGGCCGGCGGCCGACCCTGTCCGACAGCGCGCCGAACAGCGGGATCAGGAAGAGCTGGAAGGCGGAGCCGATCAGCACCGCGTTCAGCGCGACCCCGCGTTCGAGCCCGAGGGGGCCGGTGACGTAGGCCAGGATGTAGGTCACGAAGATGTAGAAGGCGACGTCCACGCCGATGCGCGCGAAGCCCGCGGAGATCAGCGCGCGCGGGTGCGTGCGCAGCACCTCCACCAGCGGCATCCGGGCCTTCGCGCCGGCCCGTTCGACCTGGGCGAACAGCGGTGACTCCACGATCCGCAGGCGGATCCACAGGCCCACGACCACCAGCGCGCCCGACAGCAGGAACGGCACCCGCCATCCCCAGGACAGGAACGCCTCCTCGGGAAGCGCCGCGGACATGATCCCGAGCACGCCCGCCGCCAGCAGGTTTCCCGCGGGCACCCCGACCTGCGGCCAGCTCGCGTTGAACCCGCGCCGCCGGGGATCGCCGTGCTCGATGGACATCAGCACCGCCCCGCCCCACTCGCCGCCCAGGCCGAGCCCCTGTACGAAGCGCAGGGTGACGAGCAGCAGCGGGGCGGCCACGCCGATGGTGGCGTAGCCGGGCAGCAGGCCGATCAGGAAGGTGGCGACGCCCATCAGCAGCAGCGTCACCACCAGCACGTTCTTGCGGCCGACCCGGTCGCCGAAGTGGCCGAACACGATCCCGCCGAGCGGTCGCGCGACGAACCCGATCGCGTAGGTGAGGAACGCCAGCAGAGTCCCGGTCAGCGGCTCGAAGGTGGGGAAGAAGAGCTTGTTGAAGACCAGCGCGGCGGCCGAGCCGTAGAGGAAGAAGTCGTACCACTCCAGGGAGGTGCCGACCAGTCCGGCCACAATGACCCGCCTGGTCTGGGAGCTTGCCATCGCGTGCGCTCCTTAGCTTCTTGTGAGCTTCTTGTGGGGGGATGTCCCGTGGACTAGCTTCGTGGTGAGTCCCTATCAACATAAGAATCGTTGAACAATTCGACAATAGGTTTGTTTGATGATTTCTTGGAGCCGTGGAAAACGTCACCGCGGCGCTACAGCGCGACCGCGGCCGCCTCGGACGCAGCAGCGCGGCCGAGGTGGTCGCCGACATCCTCAGGGACCGGATCGCCGAAGGGCTTTTCGTCCCAGGCCAGCGCCTGTCGGAGGAGAGCATCGGCGCGGCGCTGGAGGTCTCGCGCAACACCCTGCGCGAGGCGTTCCGGCTGCTCGGTCACGAACGTCTGCTGGAGCATCGGCTCAACCGGGGGGTGTTCGTCCGCGTGCTGTCGGCCGAGGACGTGGCCGACCTCTACCGGGTGCGCCGGGTGATCGAGGGTGCCGCGGTGCGGAACGGCGCGCACGCCCCCCGGGAGGCCCTGGCCGCCATCAAGGAGGCCGTCGCCGAGGCGTCCCGCGCCGCCGTCGAGGGACGCTGGCAGGACGTCGGCACGGCCAACATCCGCTTCCACCAGAGCCTCGCCGCCCTGAACGGCAGCCCCCGCCTGGACGAGGCGATGCGCCAGCTGCTGGCCGAGCTCCGCCTGGTCTTCCACGTCATGAAGAACCCCCGCGCCTTCCACGAGCCGTTCGTGGCCCGCAACCTGGAGCTGGTCGAGCTCATGGAGGCCGGACGCGCGGCCGAGGCCGAACGGGCCCTGGAGAGCTATCTGGGCGACGCCGAGAAACTGCTGATGCAGGCATATATCCCCGAGCCGTAAACATGGCGTAATGGGGCAGAATAATCGGATGTTTCCTCCGAATTCGCATGTGCTGGTGCTCACCGGTCCCGGGCTGGTCGCGGACCTTCGCCTGCTCACCGAGGTGGCCGATCGCGAGTTCGCGGCTCTCGGCGTCAGCGGGACGGTGTCGGCGGCCTCGGACCTGTCCGGCTTCCGGGCGGGGCTGGAGTCACCGGACGTCCTGGTCGTCCTGCCCGGCCCGGATCCGGAGGCCCGCGCCCTGTTCGCCGAGCGTCCCGACGCGGTCTGGCTCGACCTGACGAAGGCCGACGCCCCGCTTCCCGCCTCCGTGGACGGCGCGGGCGGCACGGGCTCTGCGGGCGGTGCGACGTTCGCGGGTGGCGCGGGGTCCCCGGGCGGTGCGGTGGACACGGGCGGCACGAGGAGCACGACGGGAACCCACATACACGGGCGGGGGGTCTGGGGGCTGACCTGGGCGATCAGGCACGCCGTGCACCGCCTGCGCCGGCCCGCGCACCGGATCGCCTATGGCGACCACCCCGACCAGTGGGCGGAGGTGCGCCTCCCGTACGGGTCCGCCGGTCAGGCGCCCGCCTCGGTTCCGCCGCGTGAGACACCCGCCGGGGCGCCGCCGTACGAGGCCGGCGGGCAGGCGCCCGCGGTGACGGCGGCGCGCGGGACCGGGGAACGGACGCCCACCGCGGTGCTGCTGCACGGTGGTTTCTGGCGGTCCATCTGGGGGGCGGACCTGATGGACGCGCTCGCCGTCGACCTCGCCGAGCGCGGGTTCGCCGCCTGGAACCTCGAATACCGCCGCCCCGACCTGCACGGCTGGGACGCGACCACCTCGGACGTCGCCCGGGGCGTCGCCCTCGCGGCGGAGAGCGCCCGGGGGCCGCTCGTGGTGATCGGCCACTCGGCGGGCGGGCAACTCGCCCTCCGCGCCGCCGCCGACGACCACCGGATCACCCTGGCCGTCTCGCTGGCGGGGGTACTCGACCTGGCCGAGGGGGACCGCAGGCACATGAGCTCCGGCGCGGTCGCCGTCGCGCTCGGCGGATCCGCCGCCGAGGCGCCCGCGGCCTACCGGCGTTCCGGGCCGCTGGAACGGCTCCCCCTCGGGGTGCCCCAGCTCATCGTGCAGGGCGGCGGGGACGACCTGGACCTGGTCGACTTCGGGCGCCGCTACGCGCGAGCCGCCCAGGAGTCAGGCGACCAGGTGACGTATCTCGAGATGTCGGGCGATCATTTCGACGTCATCGATCCCGCGTCACCGATCTGGCGGGCCACCGCCGGGGCGGTCGCCGAGCACCGCAGACCCTCCTGACCCGCCTCCGCCGGCGGGCCCTCCGCCGATGGTGGCGGGTTCGCCGGGCGAAGGCCCTCTCGAAGGCCCCGGCAGAGGACTCTCGGAAGGCTTCTCAGGTGGGGGACAGCGGGCGCCAGGGGACGGGGCTGGACAGCACCATCATGCTCGACGGGTGACCGTACGGAGCGAGCCGGTCGATCATCTCCTCGAAGGCCGTCATCGAGGAGGCGGCCACCCGCAGCAGGCAGCACGCGTCGCCGGTCACCCGGTGCACCTCGAGGATCTCCGGCCAGGCCAGCGCCTGCTCGTCGCGGAGCACGCAGCGGGGCCCGTAGCACGACATCCTGATCAGGGCGGCCACCCCGCGCCCGGCTCGCGCCGCGTCGATCCGGGCGTGGTAGCCGGTGATCACCCCGGTCTCCTCCAGCCGCCGCACCCGCTCCGCCACCGCCGGAGCCGACAGGTGCACCCGGCGCGAGAGCTCGCTGTACGACAGTCGCGCATCGCCCTGCAGCTCGGCCAGCAACGCCCAGTCCATCGCGTCCACGGTCACGCTCCGTCACGTCGTAACTTGATCCGCTCGATGCCTTCCGTTCCGAAGGCCCAATCCAATAATTACCTTTCTCCCATTATTTCCGTACAGACCGATACAGACCACCATGGAGGTAGACCGACGAAGGAGGAGTGATGACCGGCATCAAGCAGCTCACGGAGCAGGACCGTAAGGCGCGCGCCGAGGCCAACGAGGGGCTGCCGACGCTGGGCTTCGAAACCGGTACGCCCTACGACGACTACGTGGGCACCGCCACCCTGCACGGGCTCCAGCGCACCGTCACCGACGTCCCGGAAGAGCTGCCGTTCCTGGTCACCACCCAGGTGATGGAGCTCTATTTCGGACTGCTCCGCACCGAGTGGCGCCTCGCCCAGCGGCAGCTCGACGCGGACGACGTCACCGCCGCGACCCTGACGATCAGGCGTACCGTACGGCACTTCGAGGCGCTCAACGCCGCCTGGGCCGCGCTGAGCTGGCTGACCCCCGCGCAGTTCAACTCCTTCCGCGACGCCCTCGGCGAGGGTTCGGGCTTCCAGTCGGCCTTCTACCGCCACGTGGAGTTCCTGCTCGGCAACAAGTCCGAGGCGCTCATCCGGCCGCACCGCCGCAACCCCGAGGCGTACGAGGAACTCGTGGAGGCGCTGCACCGGCCGAGCCTCTACGACTCGGTCCTGGCCTTCCTCGCCCGCGCGGGCCACGCGGTTCCCCGCTCGGTGCTCGATCGCGACCCGGCCGCCGAGTACGGGCCCGACCCCGAGGTCGAGGCGGTCTGGGTCGAGGTCTACGGCGGCCCGTTCGCGCCGCTGGCCGAGGCGCTGACCGACCTGGCCGAGCAGTTCTCCGACTGGCGCTACCGGCACCTGATGGCGGTACGGCGCTCGATGGGCGCCAAGCCGGGCTCCGGCGGGTCGAGCGGCCTGAGCTGGCTCGAGCGGAGCATGCGGCGGGAGATCTTCCCCGAGCTCTGGACGGCCAGGACGCTGATGTGAGGCACTCTCCGGTGCCGGTGCCGGTGCCGGTTTCGGGGACCTCGCCTCGCTTCGATGTCCCGGGCCCGCGCGGAGGTCAGCCGACCTGGCAGACCGGGCACCAGAAGAGGTTGCGCCCGGCGAGCACCTCCGTGCGGACCTCGGTGCCGCACAGGAAGCAGGGCATGCTGGAGCGCCGGTAGACGTAGACCTCGCCGCCGTGGCCGTCGACGCGGGGCGGGCGGCCCATCGCCTCCGGCGTGTGCTCGGGCCTGACCGTGTCGATGCGGCCCACCCGGACGCCCTCGGCCATCAGGAGCACCAGATCCGCCCAGATCGCCTCCCACTGACCGTGGGTGAGGGCGCGGCCGGGCCGTGACGGGTCGATCCCCTGGCGGAACAGCGCCTCGGCCCGGTAGATGTTGCCCACGCCCGCGACGACCGACTGGTCCATCAGCAGGACCCCGACCGAGACGCGGCTGCGGCTGATCCGCCGCCAGGCGACCTCGGGATCGGCGTCAGCCCGTAGCGGGTCGGGCCCGAGCCTGGCGTGCAGCGCCGCCTTGCCCGCCGGGTCGAGCAGCTCGCAGGTGTTGGGGCCGCGCAGGTCGGCGTACTCGCCCGCGTTGCTCAGCCGCAGGCGCACCAGCCCCGTCGGCGGGGGCACGGGTGCCTGGCCGAAGGTGTACCTGCCGTAGATGCCGAGGTGGACGTGCAGCCAGCGCTCGTCGTCGAAGCCCAGCAGCAGGTGCTTGCCGTGGGCGTCGGCCTCGGTGAGCACCCGGCCGTCGATCCGCAGGGCCCCGGCGGCGAACCGCCCCTGCGGGCTCTCCGCGCGCACGGCCCGCCCGCCGAACGCCCGCCGGTGCTCTCCGGCCAGGCGATGGATGGTGTGTCCTTCAGGCATGGTCTGAAAATCATATGATCCGCCCGGCGATGCTCAGGGCGCCGCGAACGCCCGTTCCCGCCGCCGGGAACGGCGCCCGACCAGGGTGTGGGCCGACGCGGCGAGGACGGCCCCGGCCGCGTACGCCACGAGGTCGGCCGCGCCGAACGTGCTGCCGAGCACCAGCCTGGCCACCACGCTCGCCTCGGAGAGAGCGGCGGGAACCGGCGTCAGCTGGGCCAGCTCGACCGCCCAGCTGAACGCCAGCGCGCCGACCGCGGCCCGCACCGGGGTGACCCGGGGCCACACCAGCACCACCAGCGCGTACGCGAGCACGGTGTAGAGGGCGTCGCCCGCGTACTTGCCGAACCAGCCGCCGGTGACCGCGCGGACGGTCAGCCCGGCGGCGACGGTCACCAGCGCCGCGAGCACGGCGAGCAGGCGGGTGCGGAGGACGCGGGGCGGGTGGTCACCGGGGACGGGAGGCACCCGCCCACGATAGCGACCACGCCGCTCCGCGAGCCGTGCTCCCGGCCGCCCGTACCCAGCACCCGCTCCCGTCGCCCTCGTCACCGCCGGTTCCGCTCCGTCACCCCGGCCCACCGTGGGCCGGGGTGACGGAGCGCCGGCTACGGGGTCAGGACGATCTTGTTGCAGTCGTTCTGCTTGTTCTTGAACATCTCGTAGCCGCGCGGGGCGTCCTCGAGCCGCATGCGGTGGGTGATCACGAAGCTGGGGTCGATGTCCCCGTCGCGGATCTTCGCCAGCAGGGGCTTCAGGTAGCGCTGGACGTGGCACTGACCGCTCCTGAGGGTCAGTGACCGGTTCATCAGGGAGCCCATCGGGAACTTGTCGAGCACGCCGCCGTAGACGCCGATCACGGACACGATCCCGCCGTTGCGGCAGGCCATGATCGCCTCGCGCAGCGCGTACGGCCGTTCGGTCTCCAGCCGGGTCGCCTGCTTGACCCGGTCGTAGGCGTACATGGCGGGGGTGGGGTGGTGGGCCTCCATCCCCACGGCGTCGATGCACGCGTCCGGGCCGCGGCCGGCGGTCATGTCCCGCAGCGCGTCGAGGACGTCGACCTCCTCGTAGTTGAGCGTCTCCGCGCCCGCGCGCTCGGCGATCCTCAGCCGGTTGGGGAAGCGGTCGATGCAGATGACCCGTTCGGCGCCCATCAGGTAGGCGCTGGCGACCGCGAACTGGCCGACGGGGCCGGCTCCCCACACGGCGATCGTGTCGCCGGGCTTGATGTCGCACATCTCCGCGCCCATCCAGCCGGTGGGCAGGATGTCGGACAGGAACAGCACCTTCTCGTCCGGCAGGTCGTCCTCGATCTTTATCGGTCCCACGTCGGCGAAGGGCACGCGCGCGTACTCGGCCTGGCCCCCCGGATAGCCGCCGAGCATGTGGGAGTAGCCGAAGATGCCCGAGGGGGTGTGACCCATGAGCTTCTCGGCCATGCCCGCGTTGGGGTTGGAGTTCTCGCACACCGAGAACATGCCGTGCTCGCAGGAGGTGCAGTTGCCGCAGGCGATCGGGAAGGGCACGACCACCCGGTCGCCGACCTTCAGGGTCGTCACCTTCGGGCCCACCTCCACCACCTCGCCCATGAACTCGTGGCCGAGGATGTCGCCCTTCTTCATGGTCGGGACGTAGCCGTCGTAGAGGTGCAGGTCGGAGCCGCAGATCGCGGACGAGGTGATACGGACGACGGCGTCGCGGGAGTTCAGGATCCTGGGATCCGGAACCTCCCGGACCTCGACGGTGTTGCGGCCCATCCAGCAGTTGGCCTTCATGGGATTCTCCTCACGTCACGGCTTCAGAGCGGCACGGGCTGGGCGGGACGCTGCATGGCCTGCCGCAGCGCGCGGGTGCCCTCCGGGCTGCCTTCCGAGCGGACCACCTCACCGGTCTCCAGGACCTGCTTGAATCGGCGCAGGTCGTCGCGCACCTGCTGCTCGGGATGCTCGCCCAGAATCCTGGCGAAGGCCAGGCCGGCCCTGCCGCCCGGCGGGTCGTACGCGAGGTTCACCCGCACCTCCGTGCCGCGCCCGCCGGGGGCGTCGGCGAAGCGCACGGAACCGCTGTTGCCGACCAGGGCGCCCGGCAGGGACCGCCAGGCGATCAGCTCGTCGGACCTGTCCTCGACGATCTCCGCGTCCCACTCGACGGGCTTCAGGGGCCCCCTCGCCTTCCAGTGCGAGTGCCCGTCGCCGGTCGTCTCCACCGAGTCCAGGTGCGTCATGAAGCGGGGAAGGTTCTCGAAGTCGTGCCAGTACCGGTACACCTCCGGGCGAGGACGGTTGATCGTGATGGCCGCGCGCAGGCTCATCGGGCCCTCGCGCCCTCGATCCGGGCGGTGCCGGTTCATCCGTACCGCGGCGTATCCCAGCCCCAGCCCCAGACCTGCCCAGCCCAGCGCGCGGGCGAGCCGGTTGGTCGTGCGATCGTTCTTTCCGCTCATTTCGCCTCCGTAGGGTTGGCCGCCCCTCGGCCCCACCCGCCGGGGCCGTTCCGGTCGCCCGGGGCCTCTCCGGCGTTCGGCCCGCCGCGACCATGCCCGGCGTGCGGTGAGAAATCCGGCCTTTTCAGGCTGTCATCAATGCCGGGCACGGAAAAGAGGCGGGGGGAGATATCTGTTCAAGTTCCGTGCCGCCCGATCAGCCCGGGTCACCGGCCGGCCATCATCGTCAAAACATCGTTCTACGATCACCTCAGGCGAATTCAATGAAAGACCGTCGCGCTGCCCGCCCGATGTGGCCGATGAGGGATTCTCTGGAAATCCGCCGCCGGTTCGAGGGGTATGTGTTTGCCGATTCTGGGATGACCGTGCCTTGAAAGGTTCCGGGCTTCAGGGGTATCGTAGCCCGCCGCGATCCTCCGAAGTGCTTCACATCGTCGCTGCTCAGTGCGTGTGCCCTGGCTTCGTGGCGGATGCCGCCGCCACCCTTCCGCTGCCAAAAAATCGGTTATACCGTGGTTCTGACGGCCAGGGAGGTACGGCATGCCCGATGCTCGCGATATCAAAGACAGGCTGTTCGACGCGCTCAACGAGCATAAAATCGACAAGCTGATGGATTTCTACAGCGAGGACGCCGTCTTCGTCACACCGGCGGGCATCGCCGAAGGTCGTGAACAGATCTTCTGGTACTACCAGCATTTGCTGGAAGGTTTCCCGGACATGCACGTCACCCCCTGGTACAAGGTGCACTGCAGCGACCCCGCCGTCACCGAGTGGACGTTCACGGGCACCCACACGGGGTCCTTCCTCCTGCCCGACGGTCACGTGGCGGAGGGAACCGGCCGTAAGATCATCTTTCGGGGGTGCGGCCTGTGCACGATCGAGGACGACAAGGTCGTCACTCACCGGGATTACTACGACCAGCTGGAGCTGTACAACCAGCTGGGCTTCTGTCTCGCGACCGAGCCGGCGTGACCTCGTTTCCCTGACAGGGGCTCAGGTCCTCCCGGGAATCCGGACCGGACAGGCCTCAGGTCCTTCCGGAGATCCGGAGGGGTCCCGGGGCGCCTCCGGCCTTCCCGAGGGGAGGCCTCGGGCTTTCCGGAAAGGCGTCAGGGCAGCCGCCACACCGCCGGGAGGCCCTTGCCCGCGCCCTCCCCGGAGTAGTCGTGCACGACCTCCAGCAGCTCGGCCATCCTGGCCTGCCAGGTGATGTTCACCGGCAGGTCCGCCAGCGACGACAGCAGCGCCTCGTAGTCGTCACAGTCGATCACGTGGAACAGGTCCTGGCCGCTGCGCCAGATCGTCCACTCGTGCGCGCCGCCCCTCCTGATGGCCTCGGTCAGCTCGGCGGGCACCTCCCGGTGCGCCCGGTCGTACTCCGACTCCCTGCCCGGCTTGACCCGGGTGTGCAACGCGACGCGCATGCCGTACCTCCACGAAGTTGTAGACCGTTATAGCAGTCATCCGATGTGTGAAGGTCAGGGGAGGGCGGGCAGGCGGCGGTCCCGCAGCCAGCCGGCGAACAGCTCGTCCAGCGGCCGCGTGGTGCGGCCCGCGGCCAGCGCGGTGAACGCGCCGGTGGTGACGGTCCCGTGGCGGTGCCCGGCCGTCCACTCCCTGAGCAGCGCGAAGAAGGACTCGTCGCCGACGGTGCGGCGGAGCGCGTGCAGGGTGAGCGCGCCTCGTTTGTAGACCCGGTCGTCGAACAGCCGTCGCGGCCCCGGGTCGGCCAGCACGAAGTCCTGGGGGAGCGCGGAGAGTCGGCGGTGCCAGCGCTGCGCGTGGTCATCGGATGACAGGCCGCCGGAACTCTCCGACCAGATCCACTCCGCGTACGAGGCGAACCCCTCGTGCAGCCAGATGCCGCTCCAGTCGGCCACCGTCAGGCTGTTGCCGAACCACTGGTGGGCCAGCTCGTGGGCGACCAGGCGCTCCTCGCCCCGCCTGCCGTCCACGTGGTTCACCCCGAAGATCGACATGCCCTGCGCCTCGACCGGGATCTCCAGCTCGTCGTCCACGACCACCGCCGTGTAGGAGCCGAACGGGTAGGGGCCGAACCGCTCGCGGAAGACCTCCATCATCCGGCCCTGGCGCTCGAAGTCGTGGCGCACCCGCGAGGCGAACCTGGTGGGGAAGACCAGCCGCATCCCCGGGCTCGGCTCGGCCTGCTGGTAGCGGCCGATCTGCACGCTCGCCAGGTAGGAGGCCATCGGCTCGGCCTGCTCGTACACCCACGTGGTCGTCGAGGCCGCCCGCCGTTTGGAGGTCAGCTCCCCGTTGGCGACCACGTGGTACGCGGAGGCGGTGGTGACCGAGATCCGGTAGGTGGCCTTGTCGTCGGGCCGGTCGTTGCACGGGAACCACGAGGGCGCCCCGATCGGCTGGCTGGCCACGATCACGCCGTCGGTGAGCTGCTCCCAACCGAGCCCGCCCCAGTGGCTGCTCACCGGCTGGGGGGTGCCCGAGTAGCGGATCTCGACGGTGAACCGGCCGGGCCGCAGCCCCGGCGGCGACAGGTGCAGCTTGCCCCCGCGATGGGTGAAGCGCACCGGCGCGCCGTCGACCAGCACGCCGCTCACCCGGAGGGCGCCGAGGTCGAAGGCGACCCGGGTGAGCCGCCGCAGCGCGACCGCGGAGATCCTGGCCACCCCGCCCAGGCGGTTGGGGGTCACCCGGTAGTCGAGGGTCAGGTCGTAGTGCTCCACCCGGTAGCCGTCGTCGCCGTGCATGGGGAAGTACAGCTGAGGGATGGAGGTCGTGCTCAGGGTCACACCGGCTTCCTCTGTTCTTCGTGCGCTATCCCCGCCGGGCCCACGCCGCGATCGGGTTGCCGAACCAGCGGGTCCCGGCGGGCACGGACTCGCCGCGCATCACCAGGGACGCCGGTCCGACCGTGGTGTTCTCCCCGATCGTCGCCGCGGGCAGGACCACCCCGTGGGGTCCGAGGGTGGAGCCGTCCCGCATGACGACAGTATCGATGCTCATCACACGGTCGTGGAACAGGTGGGTCTGCAACACGCATCCCCGGTTCACCGTCGCCCCGTCGCCCAGGCTGACCAGGTCGACCTCCGGCAGCCAGTAGGTCTCGCACCACACCCCCCGGCCCACGCGGGCCCCCAGGGAGCGCAGCCACAGGTTCAGCGGCGCGGTCCCCAGCCAGCGCTGGGCGAACCAGGGCGCGGCCAGCACCTCCACGAAGGTGTCGGCCAGCTCGTTGCGCCACACGAACGAGCTCCACAGCGGCCGGTCGCCCACCGCGATCCGGCCCACCAGGACCCACTTGGCCACGGTCGCCGTCGCCGCGGCGAGCACCCCGCCGCCCAGCACCGCCACGCCCGACAGGGCCGCCGCCGCCGCGAAGCCGTACGCCCCCGCCAGCCACTCCAGGGCCGCCGCGACGAGCACGGCCACCGCGACCGTGCACATCACCGGCACCACGCGGCACACCTCGACCGCGGCGCGGGCGAACCTCAGCCTCGGCGGCGGGTCGTAGGTGCGGCTCCGGTCGCCCTCCTCGGCGGCCCTGCGCAGCTCCACCGGAGGCATCCCCAGGTACGACGAGCCCGCCTTGGCCTTCTTCGGCGCCGCCGACAGCACCGCGACCAGCCCGTCCTTGGGCACCTTGCGCCCCGGCGCGGTCATTCCCGAGTTGCCGAGGAACGCGCGCTTGCCGATCCGCACGTGGTCGACCCGCAGCCGCCCGCCCTCCAGCTCGTACGGCGCGACCATCGTGTCGTCGGCGAGGAAGGCGCCGTCGCCGACCGAGGTCATCGACGGCAGCGCCAGCACCGTCGACAGCTCCACGTCCCGGCCGACCTTCATGCCCAGGGCGCGCAGCCAGGCGGGGGTGACCATGCTCGCGTACAGCGGGAACAGCCAGACCCGCGCCATCGACATCAGCAGGCCCGTCGCCCACGCCTGCCAGGCCTGGCGGCTGTGCACCGGGTGCTGCCCGGCGTGCAGGCCGGCGGACAGCAGCCGAACCGAGATCACGGTCAGCAGGGCGAGGGTGGCCGTCGAGGCGACGGTGGCCGCCGGCACCCCGTACAGGACGGACGTCAGGGAGGGCGCGCCGCCGCGCAGCAGGACGGCGAGGCCGGGCAGCGCGGCGATCACCGGGAAGGCGCTCAGGACCAGCGCGGACAGCCCGTAGGCCGTCGCCCAGTGCCACGAGCGCGGCGGGCGGCCGGCCGACGGCGGACGGGCCTTGCCCATCCGGCTCGCGGGCACGCCCGCCCAGCGCTCCCCGGACGGCACCGAGCCCGCCACCGCCGAACCGGGCGCGACCTGGGCGTTCTTGCCGATCTTCGCGCCGGGGAAGAGGGTCGTCCTGGCGCCGACCGTGGCGGAGGCGCCGATCTTGATCTCGCCGACGCGCACCTGGTCGCCGTCGATCCAGTAGCCGTTCAGGTCGACCTCGGGCTCGACGGCCGCGTACCGGCCCAGCTTGAGCATCCCGGTGATCGGCGGCATCGAGTGCAGGTCCGTGTCGTCGCCGACCTGGGCGCCGAGCGCCCGCGCGTAGTGGGTGAGCCACGGGGCGGTGGACACCTCGCCCACCCCGAGCCGCTCGGAGAGCTGCTCGGCGAACCACAGCCGCAGGTGCGTGCCGCCGCCCCTGGGGTACGTGCCCGGTCTCAGGCCGCGCAGCAGCAGCCGGGCGCCGCCCGCGGCCAGCGCGATCCGCCCCGCCGGACTGACGAACAGCAGCGCGCCCGCGAGCACCCACCACCACGAGACGACCGGGGCCCAGGGCAGGCCCACCAGGTTGTTCAGCGCGGCCAGCGCCACCACCCAGCGCAGCGCGCCAACGCTGAGCAGCGGCACGGTGAGCGCCGCCTGCGCGATCGCGGCGCGGCGCGGCATCGGCGTGACGATCCGGTCGGTGGTCACGACCTCCGGCGCGTCGAGCGCCGACAGGTGCCTGCCCAGTTGAGGCAGCGTCGGGTTGTCGTAGACGTCGCCGACGGTGACCGCCGGGTAGCGGGTCCGCAGCGCCGAGACCAGCCGGGCCGCCGCGAGGCTGGTGCCGCCCTCGGCGAAGAAGTCACCCTCGGTGCCGCCCAGGACGTCCGTCCAGCACTCGGCCACCCACGGGTCGACGTTCGGCACCCCGGCGTCGGGCGTCCCGGCCTTCTTGGGCAGCGGCCAGGGCAGGGCGTCCCTGTCGATCTTCCCGGAGGTGCGCGTCGGAAGCTCGTCCACCAGGGCGATCCTGGGGACCAGCGCGGCGGGCAGGGAGTGGCGGAGGCGGTCCCTGGCGTCCTCCTGGTCGAACCCCTCACCGGGCACGACGTAGCCGACGAGCAGCTGGTGCCCGCCGCCGGTCGTGCGGACCGCCGCCGCCGCCCCGGCGACCCCCGGCAGCGCCCGCAGCGCCGCGTCCACCTCACCCAGCTCGATCCTGCGCCCGCCGAGCTTGATCTGCTCGTCGGCCCGCCCGACGAAGATCAACCCTTCGGGTTCCGCCCGCACCAGGTCACCGCTGCGGTAGGCGCGCTCCCAGCCGAGCGAGCCGAGCGGCGCGTACTTCTCGGCGTCCTTGACCGGGTCCAGGTACCTGGCGAGCCCGACCCCGCCGATGACCAGCTCGCCGGTCTCACCCATGGCCACCGGCTCGCCGTCCTTGCCGACGACGGCCAGGTCCCAGCCCGCCAGCGGCAGCCCGATCCGCACCGGGCCCTCCCCGGTCAGCGGCGCCGCGCACGCCACCACCGTCGCCTCGGTCGGGCCGTAGGTGTTCCACACCTCGCGCCCCGGCACGGCCAGCCGCTCGGCCAGCTCCGGCGGGCACGCCTCGCCGCCGAAGATCAGCAGCCGTACGTCGTCGAGCGTCTCGACCGGCCAGAGCGCCGCCAGGGTCGGCACGGTCGACACGACCGTGATGCCCATGTCCAGCAGCCACGGCCCCAGGTCCATGCCGGTGCGCACCAGCGCGCGCGGCGCCGCCACCAGGCAGCCGCCGTGCCGCCAGGCCAGCCACATCTCCTCGCAGGAGGCGTCGAACGCCACCGACAGCCCCGCCAGCACCCGGTCTCCGGGCCCGATGGGCTCCCCGGTGAGGAACAGCCGCGCCTCGGCGTCCACGAACGCCGCCGCGTTGCGGTGGGTCACCGCGACGCCCTTGGGCCTGCCGGTGGACCCGGAGGTGAAGATGATCCACGCGTCGTCCTCGGGACCCGGCCGGCCGCTGCCCCGGTTCCGCTCCCGCTCCCTGTCCCTGACCTCCCCACCGCGGGCCGTGGGGGAGACCGCCGCGAAGGTGCTCCAGGGGGCGCCGCCGCCGCGCCCGTCGCGCGGGCCCGCGCCGTGCAGCTCCGCCGCGTAGTCGAGTTCCGACCCGCCGGTGGACGGGGGCTTCGAAACGGGGCGCCCGGGGCCGGAGTCCGGGGTGCCGGGGTGGTGAATCTCACATTCGGCGGCGTGATCGCCGGGATGCCCGCCGTGGCCGGTCCCGCGTGCCGCGTCGTCGCCGGGAGAGGAGGCGCCCAGACGCTCGTACGGGTCGCCGTAGGGGGCGATCTTCCCGCCGTCACCGATGACGGCGCGGACCCGTGCCTCGCCGAAGACCAGCTCGGCCCGCTCGTCGGGGTCGTCGGCGTCCACCGGGACGTAGGCGGCCCCGGCGGTGAGCACGGCGACGATCGCGACGTACAGGCCGACGGTGCCCGAGGGGATCCGCACCCCGACCCGGTCGCCGCGCCCGACCCCGGCCGCTCGCAGCTCCAGGGCCATCCGGCCCGCCTCGGCCCGCAGTCCGGTGTAGTCGAGACGGGTCCGCCCGTCGTCCAGGGCGAGTGCGTGAGGATGACGTCGCGTGGTCTGATCGAGAATGTCCAGCAACGTCCTGGCCTGCGGCGCGGGACCTCCCGGCAGGAGTGCTCGCGACGGTGTGCCGGTGTCGGCTGGTAACGGAATCACTGTCTCCCCCATGTGTACGGCGCCCCTGTGAGCCCGGGACAGCCTACGTGCACGGGGTTAACGCGATTCACCCATGCCGTCATACCCCCATGAACCTTCCCTTTCGGGCACCTTTCACCCGGATGGCCAGGCGGGGGCGTCACGCCGTTGACGCCCCTCCGGCTCGAACTAAACTCAACGCACAATGAATTAATCGTCTCCGGTGACGGCCGTACGCCTCCGGCGGCCACGACAGGGGAGTGTGACGCGATGCGCAGGACGCCCGCCGCCGTCGGGACCACGATCTTCTTCGCACTGGCGCCGGGCACCGTCGCCGGGCTCCTGCCCTGGTGGATCACCCGCTGGGAGGCGGGGGACCTCCTGCCCGCGGCACCCTCCTGGATCACGGTGTCACTGCGCCTCGTCGGCGCGGCACTCGCCCTCGCCGGGACCGCGGTGCTGGTCAGGGCGTTCGTCCGGTTCGTCGTGGAGGGCCTCGGCACCCCCGCCCCGATCGCCCCCACCGAGCACCTGGTCGTCGGCGGGCTGTACGGGCACGTCCGCAACCCGATGTACGTGGCGGTCCTCGCGATCATCGTCGGGCAGGTGCTCCTGCTGGGCCGCCCGGTCCTCCTGCTGTACGCCGTCGCCGTGGCCGTGCCGGTCGTCGCGTTCGTCCGCTGGTACGAGGAGCCGACCCTGCGCCGCACGTTCGGCGCCGACTACGAGAGATACCGCGCGGCGGTGCCCGGCTGGTGGCCCCGCCCGCGCGCCTACGAGGCCCCGCGCTCGGGTCCGTGCCACCGGCCGCAGGGTGGCAAGGCCCCGGAGGGCCCGTAGACGGGACGCGGTGTCGGCAGGTCGGCCCGCTCGGGGGTGGGCCCCGGTAGGGGCCCGAAGCCGACCGGTGGAAAAAATGCGGAATCGAGATGTAAGTAAGCCTTCCTTCGGACCACTTGCTCTATGAACGTTTGTCCCCGACCGAAGGAACCGGCGTGCCAACCCCCCATGAGCGCTTCACCGCGCTCTACAACACCTACCAAGCGCGGGTGTACGGCTATGCGGCAAGTCGCGCCGGACATCAACTCGCGGAGGAAGTGGTCAGCGAGACCTTCCTGGTGGCCTGGCGGCGTCTGGACGGCATTCCCGACCACGCGCAGTTGCCATGGCTCCTCCGCGTCGCCCGCAACATCCTGCGCGACAACTTCCGGCGGGCCGCCCGGCGCGAAACCCTGGAAACCGAACTGAGGACGTGGGTGGAGGAGGCCGTCGCCGACGCGGGCGAACACGCCACCGAGCGCGTCGCCGTCCTCCGTGCCCTGGCCGGCTTGTCCGAAGCCGACAAGGAGCTCCTGACCCTGACCGCCTGGCATGGCCTGTCCACCGTGGAAGCGGCCAAGGTGCTCGGCTGTACCAAGGCCGTCTTCTTCGTCCGCCTGCATCGAGCGCGCCGTCGGCTGCGGTCGGCGATCGAAGCCACCGGCACCGGCACATTCCAGAAATCCGTGACCGTTCCAGGAAGGAAGCTGCGATGAGCCGCAAGCCCGACGCGATGGACCTGCTCGCCATGGCCCGCCCGGCTTCGCTGGACCGCGGATCACGCGTCTCCGCCGACGACATACTGCTCATGGCCACAGCCGAGGCGCCAGGAGAATCCTCGCGCGGGCCGTCGCGCCCGGGGCCGACCCCGCCGCGGCCCCGGCCCCGGCTGTGGGCGCTGTGGGCGCCGCTGGCCACGGCGGCGATCGTGGCCCTGGTCTTCGCGCTGGTGACGAACCTGGCATCGGCCCCCGCCGTGCTCGATCCGCCGAGGACCAACCAGGAACTGTTCGACCTGGCCGACAGGATCGGGAAGCTCCCCGCGGAGAGCGGCGCCTACTGGCGAGAGGTGACGATCCGCGGCGGCCACGTGTCCAGCGACGGCTACGGGATCATGCTGGTCGAACGCATCGAGATCTGGCAGCCGCGCGACCCCGCCGATCCGGTGCTCACGAAGCTGTGGGAGCCAGGTGCCCGTCCGGCCACGGCCAGGGACGAGCGCGCCTGGCGGGCGGCGGGAGCTCCCACCCGGGTCAAGGCCTTCTGCCAGAACGGCGGGAGGTGCAGCTGGATTCCGATCGTCGACGAGCCGAAGGGCTGCCAGTATTCCTTGAAGGTGGATTCCAAGGACGTTCACCCCGAGAAAAAAGCCGGCATGCTCACCATGGCGGATCTGGCGGCGCTCCCCACCGATCCGGCCGGGCTCGTGGAGCGGCTTCGCGCCTACCACGAGAGCCGGAAAGGCCCTGGTCTGATGGAGCAGCCTTTCGAGAAGTCCCTGCCCATCACCACTAGGTACCTCCTGGGCATGTCGCTCAGCCCCGCCCAGCGCGCCGCCGTCATCCGCGTCCTGGCCGGCCTGCCGACCGTCAAGGTCGTGGGCACGGTGACGGATCCGCTGGGCAGAAAGGGCCTGTCCGTGGACTTCGGGGAGAGGGGAGACTACGGCAAGTTGCCGGCCTACTACAGGCAGATCCTCGACCCGGGGACGGGAAGGACGCTCTCCTCCGTCACCTACGCGTCCCGCACGGCTTCGGGGGTGACCAAGGGCGAGGTCGTGAACTACAGCGCCGACGGCCCCGAGTCGGGATGGACCGGGCCGCCGCCTTCCCCCCCGAAGGGGTGCAAGAAGGAGGGCCGGTGAAAGAGCGCGGACCCCGGCGGTGACGGACGCGCGGCCGGGGTCCGCCCCTCGGGGGGTGCCGCCGTCTCTCCGGTCAGCCGGTCACGGCGCCGAGCGCCGCGACGAGATAGAGGCCGCCGGCGAAGGAGACCACGACCCCGGCGGCGGCCGGAGCCCAGGCCAGCGCCGTGGAGGCCCGGGACCGGCCGAGGGTCCTCCGGGTCAGCAGCGCGTACCCCCGGATCGTCGCGACGCCCACGCCGGTCAGGGTGAGGGCCATTCCCAGGCCGAAGGCGGCGACGAGCACGACGGCGTCGAGGGCCCGGCCGGTGAGCAGCCCGCTCATCAGGACGACGAAGGCGGACGGCGAGGGCAGCAACCCGCCGGAGAGGGCGAGCGCGAGGAGGCCCCGGCGCGACCAGGGATCCGTCCCGGCCTCGACCTGGTGCCCGTGCCCGTGCCCGTGCCCGTGTCCGTGTCCATGGCCGTGGTGGATCCGCGGCCGGTGCCGGTTCCGTTCCCGCAGGTGGCGGTAGGTGAGATGGGCTCCGACGCCGATCGTGACCAGTCCGGCCGCGACCTGCATCCAGGCGGTGACGTTCTTCGTGCCGAAACTCGCGGCGCCGCTCAGCCCCACCCAGGCGAACGCCAGCACCAACACCGAGAAGGTGTGCATCAGCGCCACGATGACCCCCAGGCGCAGCGCGTCGCGGTAACCGCCCCGGGTACCGACCAGATAGGCCGCCGTGACGCTCTTTCCGTGGCCGGGGGCGACGGCGTGCAGGGCTCCGGCGACGAGCGCGACGGCGAGGACCGCCCAGAAGACGCCCCTGTCGTCGAAGAGCGAGACGAACCGGCTCTCGAAGCCGCCGAACTCCGTCACGACCGCCCGCCCGTCCCGCGTCGCCTCCACAGCGCGGCGAACACCCCCGCTCCGGCCAGCAGTACGGCGGCCCAGACGACGACGGCCGTCCCCGGGGGCATGCCACCGCCGGCCGCGCCGGAGAAGGTCAGGCGCCGGGTGCTCTCGGTCTCGGTGAGAAGCGTCCGCCCGGGGGTCGCGGGGGTCTCGGCGACGAGCATCGTCCGGTACGCCTTGTTGAGGTCGGTCAGGGCGGCGACGGTGACGTCCACCTGCGTGATCGGGCTCCGGCAGTCGAAGACGAAGCGGGCGCCGTCGGTGACCAGTGCCCGGAGTTCCTCCAGCCGGCTCTCGCACCGCCGGCCGCCCTGGGCGACCGTGACCCGGTCCAGCAGGTAGTCACGCAGGGCCGGCGACCGCTCGAGTTTCTGCTCACCGGTCAGCTCCGTCGACACGGCACCGCCGGCCGGGTCCTCGAACGCCCCGATCGACTGGCCGAGGGCGACCCAGTCGTCCTCGGCCGCGAACCACGAGATGGTCACGCGCGAGCCGTCGGCCCCGATCCGCGCGGTGGACGGCGGCCCGAAGGGGTGGGCGGCGGCCGGTGCGGCCCAGCCGCCCAGGGCGCAGACGAGCAGCGCGCCCGCCAGCACGCGGGTGTGGATTCTCAACGGATCTCCTGTTCGCACGACTTCGGCACGGCTCCGGCACGACTTCGGCGCGGCGCCGACCTGGCGCCGACCTGGCGCCGGCGTGGCTTGGCGTGGCGCCGGTACCTCCGGGCGCGGGGCCGCCGTCACGGCCGCCCCGCGCCCGGAGAGGTCACTACCTGGTGACGGTGATGACCGGGCTGGTGATCTTCTGGTTGGCGCTGTCCAGGTACACCACGTAGGTGTCGTCCTTCTTCGCCTTGCCCGGCAGCCTGAAGGTGTAGGTCAGGCGGCCCAGCTCGTCCGCGGTCCGGACGCCGATCGAGTCGTCCCTGTCGTGCCCGTTCCCCCTGTCGCGGTCGCCGGCCTCCCTCAGGAAGACGGACACGCGCTCGTCCGGGTCGTAGCCGTACGCGGAGATCTTGAGCTCGCCACGCGTCTCGACGGTGGTCCTGTCGACGGTGACCTGCTCGCCGACGGTGTTCTCCGGCGTGCGGATCTCGTTGACCGTACGCTCGCCCGCCTTGTTCTTGCGGATGACGAAGCCGTCGTGGTGCTCGCCGTTGGCGTAGCGGGCCTCGAACGTGATGCGGTCGGCCTCGACGTCGATCAGCTGGTAGAGCTGGGTGTTCTGGCTCCGGCTGACGACCTCGGCGCCGTTGCCGGTCCAGTTCTCGCCGTTGTTGAGGTCGTACATCTTGCCGCCGGAGACGGACACGACGTAGGCGACGCCGTTGTTGACCGTGACCGACTTGCGGGCGGTCGCCACGTTGCCCCGGCCGTAGGAGTGGTCGTGGCCCTGCAGGACCAGGTCCACGCCGTACTTCTCGAGCAGCGGGCCCCACTGGGCACGTACGACGGGGTTGTTGCGGGTGCCGGTGGTGGAGTAGACGGGGTGGTGGAAGGTCACCACCGTCCACTTGTTCGGGTTGTCCTTGAGCAGGCCCTCCAGCCAGGTGGCCTGCGCGGCCATCAGGGCCGGGTTGCCCTGCACGTTGGAGTCCAGGCCGATGAAGCGCACGCCCTGGTAGTCGACGGTGTAGGCGGTCTGCTTCAGCTCCGGGTTACCCGGCCCGTTGTCCGGATAGGGGAACTGCGGCCGCCAGAAGGTGGACAGCCCGCCGCTGTACTCGTGGTTGCCGGGGATCGAGATGTTGTTGACCTGGCCGTCGATGAAGCCGGCGGCCTTGTACCACTGGCCCCACTGCTCCTCGCTGTTCGCGGAGTCGATGAGGTCACCGGCGTTGACGATCATCTTGGCCTGCGGGCGGTCGGCGAACGCCTGGCGGAAGACGCGCGGCACCGCCGAGTCGATGTAGTTCTGCGCGTCGCCGTAGTAGATGAACGAGAACGGCCGCAGGTCGGCCGCCGCGGTGGTGAAGTCGCTCCACTCGGCCCAGTTGGTGCCGTCGCCGACCCGGTAGGTGTACCGGGTGTTCGGCTTCAGGCCGGTGAACTCCACCGTGTGGTAGGTGGAGGCGTACCCCAGGGTGGTGTTGACCGGGGTGCTGACGGCCGCCTTGACGTTGACGACCGCGCCCGCGGCGGGCGCGACCTCGCCGAGCGCCCGCGGGGCCTCGAGGATCTCCGCCTGCGCCGACTCGGCGTCGGCCACGGCCCGCCAGGTGACCTTCTGGCTGGTCGACGGGGTGGTGGTCGGGGTCAGGATGACCCGGTCGGGCATGGGGGAGGGCTTGTGGATGTCGGCGGCGGGATACTTCGGCGGCGCGGCCGCGCCGAACGCCACCGGGCCGAACGCCAGGCCGCCGAGGAGCAGCACGCCCGCGCCCGCCGCCGTCAGCTTCGTTCGCCGGGGTCCGGCGGGCCGGGGCATGTTGACTTCGCCCATCATGAGCTCTTTTCAGGGGAGGAATCACATTCCACCGAGGGAGTGCGGTGGACGTCCGTATTGATCCAGAAAAGATCATCAAATGCCCATATGGAGCATTGCGCCCGGATGAACATGCTCCCTCGGAAACCTGTGAACCCGGCCGTACCGCCGATGTCGCCGGAAGTCCGCGCGCTCGCCACCCTCCGTTGCCCGCGCGTTCCGCGGATCACGCCTATGGTGTGGCCGACCAGCCGTCGAACAGCGGAATCGCTCCCCGGGTGAAGAGCCGCTTCCCGAGGAAGAGGACGCCCCGTTGACCGTCACCCGCCAGGCCGGCACCCGGCGGCCCGCCCGCCGCCGGACCCTGCTTCTCGGCCTCGTGGCGCTCGGGACGCTGTTCCCGCCGCCGACCCCGGCGGCGGCGCCGACGATCAAGGACGAGACCTTCGTCACCGCGCGGACGAGCGGGATCCTGCACATCGAGGCGGGGGAGTGCTTCACCGATCCGGCGTACTCCGGGGAGGCGGCGGAGGTCGTCGTGCTGTACACGCCCTGCCACGAGCGGGCGGCCAACCAGTCGTACGGCTTCGTGCACGCTCCCGACGGCGAATGGGATCCGGCCGCGCTGGGCGCCTTCGCGTGGCGGAGCTGCCGGCGGGGATTCGACAGCCACTGGAGCGGCGAGTCGGCCTCGGGGCTGAACTTCTACCCGGTCCTGCCGACCCGGGAGACCTGGGCCGGCGGTGACCGCGACGTCATGTGCGTGGTCTACAGTCCCGACGGCCCGATGGACGGCTCGGCACTTCCCGCGGCGAGCTGAGCCCCGTTCACGCCGGAGCCGGTCCCCCGTGCCGCGTCGCCTCCGGACGAGGGAGCGCCCAGGGTTCTCGCGGCGTGGTCACAGGCAGGACGGCAGCCATCCCCTGGCGGTCGCGAGGTATCCGGCCTGGAACCGGCTGCGAGCGTCGAGCCGTTCCATCAGCTCGGCGGTGACGCGCCGCAGGGTGCGGACCGAGACGTCGAGCCTGCGGGCCACCGCCTCGTCGGTCAGCCCCGTCGAGAGCAGGCGGAGCACCTCGCGTTCCTGGTCGCTGAGGCCCTTCTCGTCGCGCCTGCGCTCCTCGCCGAGAGGGGCGGCGGCCCCCCAGGTCTGCTCGAACAGGGCGATCAGGGCGGCGACGACGCCCGCCCCGCGCAGCAGGACCGCTCCAACGCTGCTGTCGGCGGGGTCCGTCGGCAGCAGGGCCGCCCGCCGGTCGAAGATGAGCATGCGAAGCGGAAGGCCGGGGGTGGTGCGGACCTGGCCGCCGTTCCCGGTGAGCCAGGCCGCGTATCCGGTGGTCGCCTGGTCGTTGCGGACGCTGTCGGGGTAGACGATGCGGATCGCCACGCCGCGGTCGAGCAGAGCCTCGTCCAGCGGGCGGCTCGCCATGATGTTCTCCGGGGTCTGGGCGCTCTTGGGCTCGAACCCGAGCAGCTCCTGCCGGCACTCGGCGACCAGTTCCTCGATCCTGCTGCGGATCGTGTCGATGCCGACGAGCGCCTCGGAGCCGTCGTCCTGGCGTGCCGGGTGCTGGTCGCCGTAGGCCGCGATCATCTGGGCGACGGCCGTCCGGCTCCGCTCGATCTCCTGCTGCTTGGCGAGCAGCGCGGCCTCCTCCCTGGCCAGCAGCGCGGCCAGCCCCACCTCCGGGCGGACCAGGCGCAGCACGTCCGGCTCCTCCCACGAGGGGCGCAGGAGCGACAACCTGGCCAGCTCGTCCAGGGTGGCGCGGATCCGGTGGACCGGCCATCCCAGCTCCAGGCTCAGCTCGGTCACCCCGTAGGAGGGGTTCTCCAGGATGGTGCGGTAGACGGTTTCCTCGGCGGACCCGATGCCAAGCAGCATGAGCACGACCCCTCCACGGTTCGAGCATGACCGAGACGCGATCCGATGGGCGGGGCCCACGACGATCGCAGTCTGAAACTAGCCGGGCGCAGTGATGACCGGGTTACGCGACCGCCCCCGCTCCCTTTGGGGCACACCGGTTCACGGGGGTTCGCGGGGCGTCGCCAGGGGGCCGGCCGGAGCCGGGACGCGAAAGCGCGGCGCGATGGCATGATCCTGCCACGCCATGGACCTGCCAGGGGAAACACCTGGTGGATTCGCCGCGCGCGAACCACGGTCGATTCATGTATCTCATCAACGCGCGCCTACGCGCCCCCGAGATCGAAGGCCGCCCGGCCCCGGCCGGCGGGCGGATACCCGCGCGTGAGCTCCGGCGCCTGCTCCTGGCGCTGGCGGAGCCCGCCGACGGGATAGAGCACATCTACGGCGAGGAGCATCCCGCCGGAATCCGTCTCGGGCTCTTCATCCGCAGGCCCACCCTCGACGAGGCCGAGAGCGCGGCGGCCCGGCTGTGCCTGCGCGCCCTCGACGGCGTGCCCGAGCTCTCCGGCTGGTCGCTGGTGGCCTGCGGAACCGATCTCGACCTCGCGCTCGGGCGCCTCGAGACGTTCGACGAGGAGGCCTGTCAGCGTCCTGCCATTGCAGCGCGCTGACAGGCTCCGGGGCTTCCGGAATCCGGCTGGGTCGACCAAGAATCGAAGTGTCAGAACGAAGCAGGAAATGTCCGGAAAAGTTAATCCGGGGCACGCCTGCGAAACAGGAAAAGGGCGCCGAGAATCGCCGGTCGAAAGGAAAGAAGAACAATGAGCACCACGGTCCGATCCATCGCCCCCGCCCTCGGCGTCCGCTCGCTCACCGCCGTCCCCGTCACCGCGGCCGTGCCCGGAGGGAGGGCCGGCCTCGCGGCCACCGCGTCCCTCGTCGCGGCCCTCGCCCCGGCCGGCGGAGCCGGCTGGCAGTGAGCCGACCAGGAGAAACCCAGCAAACCATTCGTCACGGGCACCGCGCCCGAGAAGTCGTCCGGGAGGCGACCACCGTGAAGCACCAGGAAGTCGAGTTACTCGCCCTCGGCGCAGGGCCGTCCAACCTCGCCCTCGCCGTTGCCCTCGAAGAGCTCGCTCCGGAACTGGCCACCAGAACGCTGATCATAGAACAGCACGGGGACGTGGTCTGGCAGCGCGGAATGCTGCTGCCCTGGACCCAGAGCCAGGTCTCCTTTCTCAAGGACCTGGTCACGCTGAGAAATCCGCAGAGCAGATTCTCCTTCGTGAACCACCTGCACTCCGTGGGAAGGCTCAGCGAATTCGTCAATCTGGGCAGTTTCACCCCGTATAGAATGGAGATCTCCAATTACCTGCTCTGGGTGGCGCAGTCGCTCGCCCAGGTGCGCATCGAGTACGGCCGGCGCTGCGTGGCGGTCGAGCCGGTCATGGCCGAGGACGGCGGCGTCGAGCGGTGGGTCGTCCGGCTCGCCGACGGCTCGACGATCGGCTGCCGCACCCTGGTGGTCGGCGCGGGCCGTGACGCGCACGTCCCCGAGGTGTTCGACACCCTCCCCCGCGAGCGGATCATCCACAGCACCGAGTACAGCCGGAAAATCGCCGGGCTCGACCACGACGCTCCGCACCGGGTCGCGGTCATCGGCGGCGCGCAGAGCGCGGCCGAGATGCTGTGGGCCACCCACCAGAGCATGCCCAACGCCCAGTGCACGATGATCATGCGCTCCATCGGCCTCAACGGCTACGAGAGCAGCAAGTTCACCAACGAGCTCTTCTACGCCTCCTTCGTCGACGAGTTCCACCGCTCGCGCCCCGAGGCGCGGCGCCAGCTCCTCGGCGAGATGCACCGCACCAACTACGCGGGCCTGTCCCCGGGCCTGCTGGAAAACCTCTACCGGCAGATCTACCTGGAGCGCCTCACCGGACGGGAGAGGATCCAGATGATCACGATGGCCGAGATCGCCGGGGCCAGGCTGGAGGGCGACGAGATCGTCCTCACCCTCCAGGACAGGAAGAGCGGCGGCTACGACGAGCTGCCCTGCGACGTCCTGCTGCTCGGCACCGGCTTCGACCGCCGGATGCCCGCGCTGATCCGCGACCTCGCCGCCAGGGCCGGTCTCGGCGAGATCGGCGTCGACCGCTTCTACAAGCTGTCCCTGCCCGCCGGTTCGGGCGCCTCCTGCTACCTGCAGGGCGTCAACGAGGACACGCACGGCATCGCCGACTCCCTGCTCAGCACGCTGGCCAACCGGGCGGAGGAGATCGTCCACGACATCCGGGACAGCGCCGCCGCCGCCGAGCTCCTGGCGCCGTTCGCCCTCCCGATCGCCTCCTGATCCTCTCCGAACCCTTCGAGGAGAACCCCCGTGGACCTCCGTACCTATGACCCCGCCCACCTGCGCCGGGACAACGGCCTGCTCGCCAAGCGGCTGATGCCCTGGCAGACGCTGAACGCCCCCTTCGAGGGCGCCTGGTGCGTCATCGAGCCCGGCACCGCCTCGACCCGGCACGCCCACCACGAGTACGAGATCTTCATCGCCGTCTCCGGCGAGGCGGTCCTGGAGAGCGAGGGTGAGCGCGCCCCCTTCTCCGCCGGGGACGTCGCCTACTTCCCGCCCGGCACCGACCACCGGGTCGTCAACGACGGCACCGCCTCCTTCGAGATGTACGGCATCTGGTGGGACCACGACATGACCCGCGTGTTCGAGAGTCGTCACCAGGAGGAGACATGACGGAGACGATCGTCATCGCCGCGACGCCGACGCCCAACGGGGACCTGCACGTCGGCCACATGGCCGGCCCCTACGTCGCCGGCGACGTCTACGCCCGCTACCTGCGGGCCGACGGCCGCCCCGTCAACTACAACACCTGCACCGACGACAGCCAGTCGTACATGATCTCGACCGCCCGCAGGCACGGCACCACGCCCGCCGAGCTGTGCTCGGCGTCCACCGCCGCCATCCAGCGGTCGGTGGAGGCGATGGGCATCTCCCTGGCCCCGATGCCGCCCATCGACGACACCTACCGCCGGACCGTGCTCGACTTCGTCACCGCCCTCCACGAGCGGGGCCGGTTCGAGCCGCGGACCGTGCGCATGCCGTACGCGCAGAACGCGGGCACCTACCTGTTCGACGGGCTGGTCAAGGGCGAGTGCCCGGCCTGCCTGACCGAGAGCTGCGGCGGGTCGTGCGAGGGCTGCGGCCACCCCAACCACTTCGACGACCTGGGCGACCCGCGCTCGGTCCTCGACCCCGCCGACCCGGTGACCTCGCGCGAGGTCACCGTCCTGGTCCTGCCCATCGAGAACTACCGGGAGGAGCTCACCGCCTACTACGCCGCCCGCGAGCACACCTGGAGGGGACACAGCAGGCAGCTCATCCGCGAGATCCTGGCCCGGCCGCTCCCGGAGATCCCGATCACGGTGCCGTCGCCGGGCTGGGGGATCGACGCCCCGTTCGCCGAGACGCCCGGCCAGATCCTCTACCCGTGGGTCGAGGCGATGCCCGCCTCGATCTACAGCACCTGGAAGGCGGCCGGCGAGCCCGAGGGCCCCGTCGACCGGGCCTGGCGCGCGGAGAGCGGCAACAGCCTCGTCTACTTCCACGGGTTCGACAACGTCTACTTCTGGGGCATGGTCGACCTGGTCATGCTGCTCGCCCACGGCGACCGCTACCTCACCCCCGACGCCAACGTCTGCAACGAGTTCTACGAGCTGGAGAACGAGAAGTTCTCCACCAGCCGGGGCCACCTCATCCGCGGCGCCGACCTGGTCGCCGAGGTGCCGCGCGACCTCGTCCGCTTCTACCTCGCCCTGACCTGCCCGGAGGACCAGCGGGCCAACTTCACCAGGGAGGGGCTCGACAAGGTCACCGCCCGCAGGCTGCGCGAGCCGTGGAACGCGCTCGCCGACCGCCTCGACGCCCTCGTCACCGACCCGGGGGAGGAGTTCAAGGTCACCGACGCCGGGCGCCGCCGGGCCGCGGTCGTCGTCGAGAGGTTCAGGCTCTGCTACGACCTCACCTCGTTCAGCCTGACCAGGGCGGCGGACGGCATCGTCACCCAGCTCGCGAGGCTGCTGACCGCCGAGCGCGACGAGCCCGGCGACCTCCTGATGGAGGTGCGCGCCTTCCTCTCCTGCGCCGCTCCCATCCTCATCGACGTCGCGGCCGAGGCCGAGGCGGCCGGTGTCGAGCTCACCCTCGACACCTCCGCCGAGACGATCGACGCCTTCCCGCTACCGCGACTGCCCGGGAGCCCCCGATGAAACTCCTCGCCATGGAAGCCCGACAGAACGCCACCTACTACCGCTCCCGCTACCAGCAGGTGCAGGACTACGGCGCCGAGCTCTACGTGCTCAACGGCATCGGCACCCCGGACTTCTGGCCAGGCGACCACTACCGCGTCGTGGGCTCGCAGAACATCGACGACCTCATCACCGAGGCCAAGGAGTGGCACGAGCAGGAGCGCTTCGACGGGATCATCACCTTCTCCGAGTCGGGCGTGACCACGGTCGCGGCCGTCGCCGAGGCGCTCGGCCTGCCGGGCGTGGGCGTCGAGGCGGCCAGGACCAGCCGCAACAAGCTGCTGATGCGCGAGGCGCACCGCAGGCACGACGCGCCGCACCCGGACTTCCGCTTCGTCACCGAGCTGGACGCGGCGCTCGGCGCCGCCGCCGACTTCGGCTACCCGGTCATCCTCAAGCCCACTCTGGGTGCCGCGAGCAACTTCGTGTTCAAGATCGACGACGCGGAGGAGATGGCGAAGCTGTTCCCCCAGGCGCTGGCCGGCATCGAGGGGATGTCGTGGTTCGAGATGGAGGCGCACGGCCTCGACCTCGGCCCGCACGGCCTGCTGGTCGAGGCCTTCCTCGACGGGGACGAGTTCCTCATCGAGGCCGTGGCCTGGGACGGCGAGGTCTACCTCGGCTCCATCGTGGACCGCATCACCGTCGAGGGGGGCACCTTCGACGACGACGTGCACCACGGGCCGACCTCGCTCACCACCGAGCAGGTGGCCGCGGTCCACCGCGTGGTCAGGGCCGGGGCGCACTCCCAGGGGCTGCGGCGCAGCGTGCTGCACGCCGAGGTGCGCTTCCACCGGGGCGAGCCGTACCTGCTGGAGATCGCGATCAGGCCCGGCGGCGGCGGGCTGGACCTCATCGCCGGGATCACCGCCGCGCACAACCCGATCCGCGCCGTCATGGACGTGGCCAGGGGCGCCGCGCCGCGGGTGCGTCACTACCGGCCGACCGGCGTCCACGTCACCGCGATGTGCCTGATGTGCGACGCGGGCCGGATCACCGCGATCGACGTGCCGGCCGAGGTCTCCGAGTCCGACAAGGTCTTCTTCCTCAAGATCACCGCCAGCCCCGGGGACGTCGTCCGGCGCCCGCCGGAGGGCAACAGCATCCTCGGCTTCCTGGGCACCACCGGCACCTCCCTGGAGGACGCCAGGGAGACGATGCTCGACTACGCCTCCAAGATCAACGTCACGCTCGCCCAGGACGGAGAAGTGTCATGACACAGCTGATCGAGGAGGCGCCGTCGCGGACCCTGCGCGTCGCCCGCACCCGCCGCTACCTGATGTGCCCGCCCACCCACTTCGACGTCGTCTACTCCATCAACCCCTGGATGAATCCCGGCAAACCGGTCGACGGCGCGCTGGCCAGACTCCAGTGGGACGGCCTGCTGCGCGCCTTCCGCGCCCTGGGCCACCAGGTGGAGTTCATCGAGCCGCTGCCCGGCAACCCCGACATGGTGTTCGCCGCCAACGGCGCGACGGTCATCGACGGCAAGGTGCTGTCGGCCAGGTTCCGGTACGAGGAGCGGGCCGCCGAGGGGCCCGCCTACCTGGAGTGGTTCCGCGCCCGCGGCTACAAGACCCGCGAGGCGGTCCACGTCAACGAGGGCGAGGGCGACTACCTGCACGCCGGAAGGTACCTGCTGGCCGGCACCGGCTTTCGTACCGACATCCGCTCGCATCGCGAGGCGGAGAGGTTCTTCGGGATGCCCGTGGCGGGGCTGCGGCTGGTCGACCCGCGCTTCTACCACCTCGACACCGCGCTGGCCGTGCTCGGCCGCGACCAGATCATGTACTACCCGGGGGCCTTCTCCAGGGAGAGCCAGGGCGTCCTGCGCGTCCTGTACCCCGACGCGATCATCGCCAACGAGGCCGACGCCGAGGTGTTCGGGCTGAACGCCGTCTCCGACGGCCGCCACGTCCTGATGCCGCCCGCGGCCACCCACCTCATGGGCGAGCTGCGCGAGCGCGGCTACGAGCCCATCGGCGTCGAGCTCTCCGAGCTGCTGAAGTCCGGCGGCAGCGCCAAGTGCTGCACCCTCGAACTCAGGGCGGCCCACTCATGATCGACTACAACGGGCGCCGCTTCACCACCGGCGGCGTCCCCTCCGGGGAGAGGCACCCGGTCGCCCTGTACCGCCAGGACGGCGACCTGCTGTGGGGCGAGTTCTCCGGCGGCCACGCCCGCCGGGGCAGCCTCACCGGCCTCTGCGCCCCCGACGGCACCCTCGACTTCGCCTACACCATGGTCCTCGACACCGGCGCCGTCGTGTCGGGCCACTGCCGCAGCACCCCCGAACTGCTCCCCGACGGCCGGGTCCTGCTCCACGAGACGTGGGAGCGCTTCGGCGCCCACGCGAGCAGCGGCGTCTCCCTCCTTGAGGAGATCGACCCCGACACCTTCACGCTGCCCCACCAGAGGATTGAGAGCCGACCATGACCCTGAACACCATCGCCCGCCCGAACGTTGAGAAGCCCGTCAAGGGCGGCACGGTGACCTGGGCCTGCGCCCCCGGATTCCCGCCGTCCATCATCTTCCCCTTCACCCCGCCCGAGCGCTTCGGCACCCGCAATCTGCTCGAGTTCCAGATCCTGATGTACCGGCCGCTCTACTTCTTCGGCACGCACGGCACCCCCGAGGTCGACTACGACCTCAGCATCGGCGAGCCCCCGCAGTGGAGCGAGGACGGCCTCACCGTCACCGTCACCGTCAAGCCCTGGAAGTGGTCCAACGGCGAGACGATCTGCGCGGACAACGTGCTGTTCTGGGTGAACATGATGGCGGTCAAGGGTGAGCGCTACGGCGAGTACGTCCCGGGCTGCTTCCCCGACAACCTCGTCTCCTACGGCAAGCTCGCCGAGGACAAGGTCTACTTCACCTTCGACAAGGTGTACTCCAAGCGCTGGGTGCTGATGAACCAGCTCAGCACCATCACCCCGATGCCCAAGGCCTGGGACCGTACCGCCGACGGGCCCTCCGACGCCTCGTACGGCCTGGAGAACGTCGCCGCGGTCTACGACTTCCTGATGGGCGAGAACGGCGGCGTCATCGAGGAGGACAACTCCGACCGCGTGCACTGGGCGACGAGCCCGGTGTGGAGCGTGGTCAGCGGCCCATGGCGGCTGAAGAGCTACACCATGGAGGGCGTCGTCACCTTCGTCCCCAACGAGCACTACTCCGGGCCGAACAAGCCGCACCTGGACGAGTTCCGGCAGGTCCCCTTCATGTCCGACGGCGAGGAGTACCGGAAACTGCTGGAGGGACCGGACGGGCCCGACGGCATCCAGGTCGGCTACCTGCCGCTGAGCTTCAGCACCGAGCCGACCGACGACCCCACCAAGGGCGGCCCCAACCCGCTGGGCGAGCACTACACGCTGGTCCCGCAGGCGGCCTTCTGCATCCGCTACATCCCGCTCAACTACAACAACCCGACCGTCGCCGGCAAGATGCTCGCCCAGACCTACATCAGGCAGGCGATGCAGCACGCGCTCGACCAGGACCGGGCGGCCCGCGACATCTACCACGGCTACGCCTACCGGCAGGACGGGCCGGTGCCCCGCTACCCGGTGAGCGACCTGGTCTCGCCCACCCTGCAGGGCGCGCCGATCCTGCCCTTCGACGCCGGGCGGGCCCGCGAGCTGCTGGAGGCCAACGGCTGGGACACCAGCACGACGCCCGCCGTCTGCGTCAACCCCGGAGAGGGCCCCGGCCAGGCGGGCGCGGACATCCCCGGCGGCACGAAACTCAGCTTCTCCCTCAGGTACGCCGAGGGACGCCCCGCCCTCACCCGCCTGATGGAGCAGTTCCGCGACGACGCGGCCAAGGCCGGCATCGAACTGCGGCTGCAGGAGGTCTACGGCTCGGTCCTGGTGGCCGAGGACGCCCCCTGCGTCGTCGGGCCCGACAGCCCCTGCCTGTGGGAGCTGAGCACCTGGGGCGGCGGCTGGGTCTACCACTACCCGAGCGGCGAGATCCTCTTTCGGACCGACGCCGGCGGCAACTTCGGCCACTACACCGACCCGAGGGCCGACGAGCTCATCGACCGCACCCTGACCAGCGACGACCCCGCCGCCCTCTACGAGTACCAGGACTACATCGCCGAGCAGGTGCCCGTCATCTTCATCCCGAACTTCTCCCTGCGGCTGTTCGAGGTCTCCAACAGGCTCCGCGGCTTCGAGCCGATCAACCCCTTCGGGATGATCAGCCCGGAGAACTGGTACTACGTCGAGAGCGGTGACTGATCCCCATGCCGATCGCCGCGGCTCCCGTCGCCGTCATCCCCGCCCACGACCTGATGATCCTCCTGCTGCAGCTCGGGCTGCTCCTGGGTCTGGCCACCGTCCTGGGCCGTCTCTCCGTCCGCTTCGGGCTGCCGGCCCTGCTCGGTGAGCTCAGCGCGGGGATCCTGGTCGGGCCCTCGCTGCTCGCCAACGTCGCCCCCGAGTTCTCCGCCTGGCTGCTGCCCACCGACCCGGCCAGATTCCACATGATCGACGCGGTCGGCCAGGTCGGCGTCCTGCTGCTGGTGGGCCTGACCGGCATGCACCTCGACCTGGGCTTCATCCGCCGCCAGGGCAGGAGCGCCGCCTGGATCAGCGGCGCCGGGCTGGTCGTCCCGCTGGTCCTCGGCGTCGGGCTCGGATTCCTCGCCCCCTCCGAGATGATCGCCGAAGGCGTCGACCACACCGTCTTCGCCCTCTTCCTCGGCGTCGCGCTCTGCGTCAGCGCCATCCCCGTCATCGCCAAGGTGCTGACGGAGATGCGCCTGCTCCACCGCGACATCGGCCAGCTCATCCTGAGCAGCGCCGTCATCGACGACGTGGTCGGCTGGTTCCTGCTCTCGGTGGTCTCCGCGCTCGCCACCGCCGGGGCGCGCACCGGGCAGGCCGCGCTCACCGCGATCGCGCTGCTCGCCGGCCTCGTGGCCGTGTCGGTCCTGCTCGGCCGCAGGGTGGTCGCCAGGGTGCTGCGCGCCGCCGACCGGGGCGGAAGCGCCACCACGATCGCCGCGGTGACGATGATGATCCTGCTCTCGGCCGCCGCCACCCAGTCGATGGGCTTCGAGGCCATCCTCGGCGCCTTCGTCTGCGGGGCGCTCGTCGGCTCCTCGCCGGACCTGAAGGTCGCCAGGCTGGCACCCCTGCAGACGCTCGTCGCCGCGGTGCTCGCACCGATCTTCTTCGCGACGGCGGGCCTGCGCATGGACCTGACCGAGCTGGCCAAGCCGCCCGTGCTCATCGCCGGGATCGTGGTGCTGACCGTCGCCATCGCCGCCAAGTTCGCCGGGGCCTACCTCGGGGCCCGCATCGCCCGCCGTACCCGCTGGGAGGCCCTCGCGCTCGGCGCCGGCCTCAACTCCCGCGGCGTGATCGAAGTGATCATCGCGATGGTGGGGCTGCGCCTGGGCGTGCTCACCACGGCGTCCTACACGGTCATCGTCCTGGTCGCGGTCGTGACCTCGATGATGGCGCCGCCGCTGCTGCGCCACGCGGCCGCCAGGATCGCCCCCACCGAGGACGAGGCCGTCCGCGAGGAGTTCTTCGACACCCTGCAGGGCACCGACGGCACCGACAGCACCGACAGGCAGCTCGTGACCACCGCCAAGGAGGCGTGACATGACCATCGACACCAGACCGCTGATCCTGGTGGTCGCGACGGGGATGCGGCACTACCGCGAGTACCTGCTGCGCTCCATCGCCACCGAGTACCGCGTCCACCTCATGGTGACCGCCGAGCCCGGCTGGGAGCGGGAGTACGTCACCGGCTGGACCGTCGTCGCCGACCTGGCCGACGGCCCCGCGATGGCGGCCGCCGCCCTGGAGCTCGCCGCCCGCGAGCCCGTGCACGGGGTGCTGTGCTGGGACGAGGCCACGATCCTGGCCGCCTCGCACGTCTCGGCGGCCCTCGGCCTGCCGGGCGGCGACCCCGAGATGGTGCGCCGCTGCCGCGACAAGCACCTCACCCGCGTCGCGCTCGACGCGCTCGGCGTCCCGCAGCCCAGATCGCTGGCCGTCTCCACGCTCGACGAGGCCCTGCGCGCCGCCGAGACGGTCGGCTACCCGGCCATCCTCAAGCCGCGCGGCCTCGGCGGCAGCCTGGGCGTCATCAGGGTCGAGGACCCCGCGGAGCTGGCCGAGCGGTTCGCCTTCGTCCACGACCTGAAGGTCCCCGGCGGGGCGACGTTCGAGGTGCCCGTCCTGGTCGAGGAGTTCGCCGACGGCCCCGAGGTCAGCGTCGACGCCGTCGTCCAGGGCGGCGTGGTGACCCCGCTCTTCCTCGGCAGGAAGGTCCTCGGCTACGAGCCCTACTGCGAGGAGATAGGCCACTTCGTCGACGCCCAGGACGAGCTCCTGCAGGATCCCGGGTTCTGCCGCGTCCTGCAGGACACGCACACCGCGCTCGGGTTCACCGACGGCTTCACCCACACCGAGATCAAGCTCTCCTCCAGGGGACTGCGCGTCATCGAGGTGAACGCGCGCCTGGGCGGGGACATGATCCCCTACCTCGGGATGCTCACCACCGGGATCGACCCCGGCCTGGCCGCCGCCGCGGTGGCCTGCGGCCGTACCCCCGACCTCGCCCCCGAGCGCAAGCTCGTCGGCGGCGTGCGCTTCTTCTACGTCGCCGAGGACGACACCACGATCGAGTCGATCGCGTTCGACGAGACCGGCCTGCCCCCGGAGATCGACCGGGTCGTCCCGGTGGTCGCCGCGGGCGCGACCGTCTCACCACCGCCCAAGGGCACCCTGTGGGGGCGTATCGCCTACGCCACCGCGCTATCCCCGACCGTCGACGAGTGCCGGGCCGCGCTGGACGCGGCCGAGGCGAACCTGAAGGTGAAGGCAGCCACATGACCGCCGTTATCGAGAACGAGAGCAACCTGTCCTCGACACCCCCGGACAAGCCGGACGACGGGGTGTTCGCCACCCTGAGGGAGTCCCCGCGCGCGGTCAAGGCGCTGCTCTTCGGAGGCTTCATCAGCAGGCTGGCCGCGTTCATCCAGATCTACCTGGTGCTGTTCCTGACCGACCGGGGCTTCTCCGCCACCCAGGCGGGGCTCGCGCTGGGCGTGTACGGGGCCGGCGCGGTGGTGGGCTCGCTGGCCGGAGGGTCGCTCTCCGACCGGCTCGGCGCCCGGACGGTCACCCTGATCAGCATGGGCGGCTCGGCCCTCCTGATCGTGTCCATCCTCTACGCCCCGTCCTACGCCATGATCCTGGCCGCCGTCTTCATGGTCAGCACGGTCGGCCAGTTCTACCGGCCGGCGGCCCAGACGATGCTCACCGAGCTGACACCGCGACACCGGGTCGTGATGATCACGGCGATGTACCGGCTCGGCCTGAACCTCGGCATGACCGCCGCCCCGCTGATCGGCGCCGCGCTGCTCGCCGTCTCCTACAACGCGCTCTTCTGGGGCGAGGCCGCCGCGGCACTGATCTTCGGCGGCATCGTGATGTTCGCGCTGCCCCGGCGCGCCCCGCGCGCCGCGCGCGCCGCGGCCAGGCAGGCGGAGGCGTCGGAGGCGTCGGCGGCGTCTTCATCGGAAGGCCGCTCCGGCTACCTCGCGGTGCTCGCCGACTGGCGCTACAGCGTCTACCTGGTCGCGATGCTGCTCACCTCCATCGTCTACTGCCAGTACACGGCCACCCTCCCGCTCGACATCTCCGCCGCCGGCATCAGCCTGTGGTGGTACGGCGCTGCCGTGTCGCTGAACGGCCTGATCGTCATCACCTGCGAGCTGGCGATGACGAAGGTCGTGCAGAAGTGGCCGATCCGGCTGACCGCGCTGCTCGGCCTCGGGCTCGTCTCGGTCGGCTACGCCATCTACGCGATCTCCCCGCTGCCGATCTGGTTCATGCTCGGCACCCTGGTCTGGACGCTCTCGGAGATCATCGGCGGGCCCACCACGTTCGCCTACCCCGCCCTGGCGGGTCCCGAGCGGCTCCGCGGGCGCTACATCGGCGCCATGCAGAGCGTCTTCGGGCTCGGCACCGCGATCGGGCCGGTCATCGGAACCCTGGTGTGGTTCCAGGTGGGGCGCTCGGTGTGGCTGTGGGCGGCCCTGGTCTCCGCGATCGCGACCGTGGCGGGCCTGATCGGCATGCGGGACCCGAACAAGGCCGACGAGTCGCGGACCGCGACCGCCTCGGCGACATGAACGGAGGAGTGCCATGATCAGAATCGCCGTCGTGGGCGGCGGGATCGCCGGGGCCATGCTGGCCTGGCGGCTGTGCGAGGTCGTCAGGGGGAGCGCCGTCCACCTGTACACCGGAGAGCCGCACAGGAGGGCCGACGCCAGCGCCGCCTCCGGAGGCCTGACCAGGGCCTTCGAGCCCGACCCCGCCCTGTGCCTGGAGGCCGCCGACAGCCTGGCCGAGCTCCACTCGAACCGGGAGCTGCGCGAGTGGGCCTCCTACCGGGAGACCGGCTCGGTGTACCTGCTGCCCGGCCTCGGACCGGGCACCGAGGGCCTGGTCGAGCTGGTACGCAGCCGCCTGCCCGGCTCGATCTCCCTGGTCAGCGGCGCGGAGCTCAGCACCCGCGGCACGTTCCGCGAGCTGCCGGAGGGGAGCGTGGCCGTCGTCGAGAAGCGCGCCGGATACCTCTCCCCGAACGCCTTCCGCGACCGGCTCCTGGTCGAGCTCGCCAGGTCGGGCGCCTTCGTCACCGACGGGCAGGTGGACGGCATCACCGCCGAGGCCGAGGTCCGGCCGGCCGAGGGCGGTCCGGCCAGGTTCGACGCCGTCGTGGTGGCCGCCGGGGCGTGGACCCAGGGACTTCTCGCCCGTACGGGCCTGACGGACGCGGGGCTGCGCACCAAGGTGATCCAGTACGTGCTCGGTCCCTCGGCGGGGAAGAATCCCGACGCGTTCGTGGACGAGACGTCGGGGCTGTACGGCAGGTCCTACGCCGAAGGACGGGTCCTGCTCGGGCTGCCCACCGACAGATGGGACATCACCCCTGGACCCACGCCGACCGACCCGGTGCTCACCAGCAGGATCCTCGACGTCGCCGAGGCCAGGATCGGATACCGGCCATCCGGCGGGACGGTCAGGGCCGTCACCGCGGTCGAGTGCTACCACCCCACGGGAGGGCTGTCGCTGCGTCCCCTGGCCAAGGGCGTCTACACCTTCACCGGGGGGAGCGGCGGCGCGGGCAAGACCGTGCTCGCCGCGAGCCGCACGGCCGCGCGAAGCCTGGTCAGGTCGCTGCGATGAGCGCGGGGACGCGACCCGTCCGGGTCGCGTCCCGGTGACCGTCGCCGGTCGCGAACGCCGCCGTGCGGAGGGAGCCCGGCCGGGTCGTCCGTCCCCGCGGCCGTGAAGGCGGAGCCCGGCGACCGGTCAGGTCGCCGCGGTGAACGCCAGGTAGCAGTAGTCGTCCAGCATCTTCGCCAGCGGGCGCCCGGGGCGGCCCAGCCGCGCCGCCAGCTCCCGCTCGCCGACACCCGCCTCCTCCAGCAGGCGCCGCGCCCACTCCCGGCCCAGCCGCAGGTGCGCGCGGTAGGCGTCCGGCGTACGGGACCCGTGCAGGGCGTCGGCGATGGCCGCGTCCCAGGGCATCAGCGCCGCCGGGCGCAGGGCGTGCAGCATCTTGGTCGCGGCGGTCGGCCCCAGGGAGCGGGGCCTGGCCCCGGGGGCCGCGCGCATCGCCGACAGGTCCGCGTAGCACTCGCCCAGCACGTCGATCTCCGCGTCGTCCAGCGCCGCGAGCGTGGCGTCCCGGCCGGGGAGGCGCTCCCGCCAGCGGTCCCACCAGGCCGCGGTCTCCGTGCCGAAGACGTCGGGCTCGCCGTCGCGCGGATAGCGCAGCCGGCACCCCCACGCGTTCAACCAGGTCAGCAGGGCCCGGCGATGGGCGGCGAGTGCGGGGTCGACCCACGGGCCGGTCGCCAGCAGCAGCCGCTCCCACGACCTGTCGGCCGCGCCGTAGCGGGCGAACTCGCCGACCGCCGCGCGCAGGCGTTCCAGATCGGGCCCCCGGCCGGGGGGCGTCACGGGCGCCGTCACGGGCGCCGACCGGTCAGGGGCGGCCGGTTCCGGCCCCGCATGAGCGTGGCCAGCAGCCGCTCGGTGCGCTCGCTCGGCTCCACGTCGAGGTCGGTGCGCAACCGGTGGCGGCACACCTCGTACCAGCTCAGGACGCGGCCGAGCTCGCCGAGCTCGCCGTGCATCATCATCAGGGTCTGGTAGGTGGTCTCGTGGTGGGGATCGACGTCGAGGGCCCTGCGGCACCAGTGCATCGCGGCCGGCCAGTCCTCGCGCTCCAGCGCCTCGGTGCGCAGCGCGGACAGGGCGCGCAGCGCGGTCCCGCGCATCCACTGCCGCTGCTCGTTGATCCAGTCGCCGGTCTCGCCGGAGAGGAAGTCCCCGACGTACAGGTCGGCGGTCCGCTGGAACCACGCGATCGCGGTGTCGTGGTCCTTGGCCACCCACGCGCTCCGGCCCCGGTCGAAGGCGCGCTGGAACTCCTCGATGTCCACCCACGCGCTGTTCGTCCGCAGCACGTACCCGTGGTCCTGGTGGAGCAGGGTGAAGCCGTCCCTGTCCTCGAACTCGTTGAGCACCCGCCGCACGCCGTGCACGGCGACCTTGAGCGAGCTGGAGCGGTGGTCCTCACGCTCCGGCCACAGCACCTCGCGCAGCCGGTCCCCGTGGACGAACCGCTCACGGTTGACCAGCAGGTACTGGAACAAGGCCCTCGACTTGCCGGCCCGCCAGTGCGAGACGGCCCGCCCGTCGACCTCCAGGCGGAAGTTGCTCAGGCATCGGGCGATGACCGAGGGCGTGCCCTCGTCCCGCCCGGGGTCGCAGGGGCCGGCTTTCGCCAATTGTTGAACGGGCATGTTCGCTTCCCTTGGAAGGACGGACTCCGCCGCTCGCGGACTCACCCGCGGACGCCGAAGCACGTCGAGTACGAGTGTGGCGCCAGCACGACCTGGACGTGATACGGCATGCGCTCGTCGTGCATCCGGAACATGACCGTGATCTCCGGGTAGGAGGTGGTCATGCCGAGCCCGGCGAAATAGTGGTCGGTGGCGAGGACGAGACGATAGAGCCCGCGCTCCATGAATTCGTCCGTCCATTCTTTGACGTTTCCATCGGTGTCGGTCTCGCCCTCGGAGACCGGCTCCCAGCCGGTGCCCGAGGCGCGCTCCAGGCGAGCTCGGACACCGGCCGCGGACCGGCCGTAAACGCCGTCAAGTGCCTGCGTGGCGATGCTCATGTGAGGTTACCCATCTGCTGGTCGGGGCCGCGTGACCCTTATCGCGCGGCCTCGGTCCCATCAGGTTCCAGGGGAGGGCTATCCGTCCGCTATCCATCGGCTACCCGAGCCTATTCTTTCGTGCCGGACGGCTCGGATGCCGGATCAGAAGGGATCGGATAAGGGGCGGATAGGGGGGCTATTTACGTTTTGAAGCAGACAGGCGGACAGCAGTGAACGGCCTGCGAGACACGAAGAAGAGGTACAGGAAATGCGGGAATTCGCGAGCTTCACCACCCTCCGGATCATCGTCTCCGCCGTCGCGGTCCTCGGGTGCCTCGGTCTCGCCGCCGTCGTCCCCTCGGTCGCCGACGGGGCTCCGACGACCACCGTGCTCGCCAGCAACACCCCCTGGGGCTGAACTGCACCCCCGCCCGGAGAGGTCGCCGGCGGCGGGGGTTCGCCGAAGCGGTCGGAGCCGTCCAAGCTCCGGCCGCTTCTTCATGTCTCAAACCCGCCCGTTAGTCGCAAATCGGGCCAGACCTTTACAAACCCCACTGGTTCTCCCACCAGCGACGTTGTATGATCCCGGGCAGACCACGTTTCATGCATATAAATTGCCCACCGTGATCGCTGGGTTATATGTCCAGAGATCAAGGAGGGTGGGGTTGAGTCTATTGTTGCCTGGTTTTAAGGCAGCGTTTAGATCCCTGATGTCTCTCTTACACCGACCGTGCGGTGAATTTCTGGACAGGCCGCGACTCTGTAAGGAGATTCGGTGGAGTATCGGATCCTCGGCCCCCTGGAGGTCGTCGCCGGCGCCCGGCGCCTGGATCTGGGCGCACCTCGGCAACAGGTCGTCCTCTCCTGCCTCCTGCTGGAGGCCAACCGGATGGTCACCATCGGGCGGCTGACAGACGCGATCTACGGTGAGGACCTCCCCAGCACCTCGCGCGCGCAGGTGCAGATCTGCATCTCCTCGCTGCGGCGGCTGTTCGCCGCCAACGGCGGGCCCGACGTCATCGCGACCCACTCCCAGGGATACACGTTGCGGGTCGCCGAGGGGGAGCTCGACTCCCACACCTTCGAGAGCCTGCTGAACCAGGCCCGCCAGGCTCGCGAGGGCCACCGTCCGGAGGACGCCGTCAGGCACTACCGGGACGCGCTCGCCCTCTGGCGGGGACCCGCCCTCGACGGCCAGGAGAGCCGGCTCGTGCAGGGGGCGGTCGGCAGGCTGAGCGAGCGCCGGATCACCGCGAACGAGGACTGCGTCGAGCTCGAGCTGGAACTGGGCAGGCACCACGAGCTGGTGGGCGAGCTCAGCGAGCTCGTCGAGGAACACCCGCTCAGGGAACGGCTGCGCGGCCAGCTGATGATCGCGCTCTACCGCTCGGGACGCCAGGCCGAGGCGCTGACGGTCTATCGCCGTGCCCGCCAGACGATGATCGACGAGCTGGGCATCGAACCCAACGAGAGCCTCCAGCAGCTCGAGTACGCCATCCTCACCTCCGACGAGAGCCTCGACCCGCCGGGCCGGCAGCAACAGCACCAGCATCAGCCCCAGCGCCACGCGGAGACGCAGGAGGAGCCGACCGCCCGGCGGACGGTCCCCCGCCTGCTTCCCACCGACATCGCCGACTTCACCGGCCGGATCAAGCTGGTCGAGGCGATCCGCCGCCAGCTCACGTTCGCCGCGGAGGACCGGCAGCGGCTCGCCGTCCCCGTCATCGCCGTCGTCGGCAAGCCGGGCATCGGCAAGTCCACGATCGCGGTGCACGTCTCGCACAGTGTCGCCGGACGCTACGAGGACGGCCAGCTCTTCGCCGACCTGCACGGAGGGGAGTCCCATCCGGTCGGCTCCGGGCAGGTGCTCGAACGGTTCCTGCGCGCCCTGGGCGTGCCGGGCAACGCGATACCCGACGGGGTGGACGAGCGGGCGGAGATGTACCGCGGGCTGCTCTCCGGGCGCAAGATGCTGATCGTCCTGGACGACGCCAGGAGCGAGAGCCAGGTGCTGCCCCTGCTGCCCGGCAATCCCGAGGCCGCGGTGATAATCACCAGCCGCAGCCGGCTCGCGGGCCTGCCGGGCGCGGCCCATCTCGACGTCGGCCTCTTCGACTCCAGGCAGTCGGTGGACCTGCTCGCCCGCATCGCCGGCGTCGAGCGGGTGCAGGCCGAGCGGGAGTCGGCGGCCGAGCTGGCGGACCTCTGCGGCCATCTGCCGCTGGCGCTGCGCATCGCGGGCGCCAGGCTCGCCGCCCGCCCGCACTGGACGATCGACCAGCTCGTGGGACGGCTGGAGGACGAGACCCGCAGGCTCGACGAGCTCAAACACGGCGACCTGGGCATCAGGGCGAGCATCTCCCTGACGTACGAGAGCGTCAGCGAGGACGCGCGCCGCCTGTTCCGGCGCCTGGCCATCCTGGAGTCCCGGCACTTCTCCGGCTGGGTCGCCGCCGCGCTGCTCGACTGCCATCCCTCCGACGCGCAGGACCTGCTCGACGACCTGGCCGACAGCCAGCTGGTCGAGACGACCGACGCCGGGTACGGCGTGCACAGCCAGTACCGCTTCCACGACCTGATCCACGTGTTCGCCCGCGAGCGCCTCGCCGGCGAGGAGGCGGTCGCCGACCGCAACGCCGCGCTGGAGAGGGTGCTCGGCGGCCTGCTCTTCCTGACCGGCGAGGCGCACCGCCGCGAGTACGGCGGAGACTACGTGCAGGTCCACAGTGACGCGCCGCGCTGGCCGCTGCCCGGGCGGCTGGTCGAGCAACTGGTGATGGCCCCCCTTCCCTGGTACGAGCGCGAGCGGCTGACGCTGGTCTCGGGCATCCGCCAGGCGGCGCAGGCCGGGTTCGTCGAGCTGTGCTGGGACCTCGCGATCAGCGCGGTCACCCTGTTCGAGTCGAGGATCTACTTCGACGACTGGCGGGAGACCCACCAGGTCGCCCTGGCCGCCGCCCGGCAGGCAGGCGACCGCCGGGGGCAAGCGGCGATGCTCTACTCGATCGGCTCGCTGTACATCGCCGAGCAGCGCTTCGGGGACGCGCGGCGCGACTTCGAGTCGGCGGCCGAGCTGTTCGAGGAGGCCGGGGACGACCTGGGGGTGGCCCTCGTCATCCGCAACATCGCCTTCCTGGACCGGATGAGCGGACGGCTCGACGACGCGGTGGAACGTTATGACCGCGCGCTGGGCATCTTCCGCGGCACCGGCGACCAGGTCGCCTCCGCCTACGTGCTCCACAGCATGGCCCAGATCAGGCTCGACTGCGACGAGCTCGACGAGGCCAAGCGTCTGCTGGGCGAGGCACTGGAACTCAGCAGGGTCGGCGGCAGCCGCCGGGTGGAGGCGCAGGTCCTGCACCGGCTGGGCGAGACCTACCTCAGGTCGGAGGAGTTCGCGTCGGCGGCCGATGTCTTCGAGCAGACGCTCACGACCGTGCGCAACATCGGCGACCCGACCGGCGAGGCGTACGCCCTGCACGGCCTGGGCGTCACGCGGCTGCGCCAGGGGGACCTCCAGGAGGCCGAGCTCACCCTCCAGAACGCCCTGGAGGTGGCGACCACCGCGGGGGAGAGGCTCGCCGAGGCCAGGGTCGTGCTCGCGCTCGGCGAGCTGGCGCTCGCCGTCGACCAGACCGAACAGGCCATCGGCCGCTTCCACCAGGCCCTCGGCCTGTTCCACAAGATCGACGCGCCGCTCCACCAGATGCGCGTCCTGGTCATGCTCAGCGCGGCGTACACCACCGTCGGTGAGGCAGAGGCGGCGCTGAGCGTCTCGGAGGAGGCCCTCGAACTGGCCGGCACGATGCCCCCCGCGATCGCCGCCCGGGTACGCGCCCAGCTGGAGCCTCCTCCGCCACCCGCCCTGGAACAACCGCGAGGACGGGCGGGGAAGGTCCCGGCGTCCTGAGGACCGGATGGTCCGGGGAGGTCCGGGAGCCGGACCTCCCCGAGCGGTCGTCGCCGGCCGTGCCACCGGTCGCGGGGCCGCCGGTGCTCAGCAGATGCGGCGCAGGGCCTCCGCGAGACTGGACAGGCCCACCGGTCCCAGCTCCAGCGCGGCGGTGTGCCAGGCACGCAGGTCGAAGGCGTCACCCAGGCGCAGCCTGGCCTCCTCGCGGGCCTGCACCCACGCCCGTTCGCCCAGCTTGTAGGAGATGGCCTGGGAGGGCCAGCCGAAGTAGCGCACCACCTCGGCCTCGACCCGGTGCGGCTCGCAGCGGCCCTGCTCGCGCAGCACTTCGCAGGCCTTCTCGAAGGTCCACGCCGAGCCGTCGGGCAGCGGCAGGTCGAGGTGGACACCCAGGTCGATGACCACCCGGGCGGCACGCAGGGCCGACCAGTTGAGCATGCCCAGCCGGGTGCCCGGGTCGGTGAACCAGCCCAGCTCGTCGGCGAGCCGCTCGGCGTACAGGCCCCACCCCTCGCCGTGACCGTCCACCCAGGAGACCTTGGCGAACCTGGACAGGGTGTCCCCGGCCGTGCGCATCGCGCCGAACTGCAGGTGGTGGCCGGGCACCCCCTCGTGGAAGATCGTCGTCAGCTCGCTCCAGGTGGCGAAGCGGGTCCGCCCCCCGACCGGCCACAGGGTGCGGCCCGGCCGCGACAGGTCCTCGCTGGGCGCGTTGTAGGAGGCCGCGCCGGACGTGGAGCTCACGTCGACCTCGGCCACGATGAGCCGCAGCGGCTCGGGGATGTCGAAGTGCGTGCCGTTCAGCTGCTCGACCGCCCGGTCGTGACGCTCCTGCAGCCACGCCTGGTACTCCTCCAGGGAGCCGACCGCCTGGGTCTCGTTGAGGATCGCGGTCGCCTCCTCGATGGTCGCGCCCGGCTTGATCCGCTCGACCTCGGCTGCAGTCTCGGCCCCGATGCGCTCCAGCTCCGCCCAGCCCCACTCGTACGCCTCGCGCAGGTCGATGTCGGCGCCCAGGCTGATCCTGGCGGCGACCGCGTAGCGCTCGGGGCCCACCGCGTCGGTCTCGCTCGCCCGGGGCGCGTACTCCTCGCGCAGGTAGCGCCCCGCGAAGGCGTAGGCGTCGTGGGCCGCCGAGGCCGCCTTGAGCAGCTCCTCCCTGACCGGGCCCTCGCCGTAGGTGGCGACGAAGGCGTCGTGCGCCGGGGGAGTCCCGCCGGCGCCGGCGAACTGGTCGGCCTGGTCCGCCATGGCCAGCGCCTGCCTGCGGGCACCCCGCAGGCCCATCTCCAGACCGGCCTCCAGGCTCTCCCGCCACCCGGCGAGCATCTCCGGGATCGCCGCCAGGCGGGCGGCGACGTCACGCCACTCGTCGTCGTTGCCGTGGGGGAGGAGGACGACGCTGGAGCGCACCCGGTAGGGCAGCCCGTACGGCGCCGCCACCCAGCGGAGCGGTTCGCCCGTGTCGTGCCAGGCGAGCTCGGCCTCCAGCCGCTCCCGCAGATGGGTGGCCGCCCTGACGTCCGGCTCGCCGGTCGGGACCAGCTCGTCGAGACGCTTCAGGGTCGAACGGATCAGCTCGGCCCGGGCGGCGCTCCCGGCCGGGCTGTGGTCGGTGGCGGCCACGAAGTCGGACACGATGCCCTCGGCACCTGCCGCGATCGGGTCGAGCGCCGCCCAGCGGGTGACGTACTCGTCGCAAAGCGCAAAGATCGGAGTGCTCATGTCCGGACCGTAGGACGGCCCGGCATCCACCCCCTATCCCTTCGCTATCCGGTCTCCCTGACGTCCGGGAACCCGGCGCCGCGAGGGGCACGCCCGCACCCGGGGAGAACTCGCCCGCACTCGAGGAGGGCCCGCCCCTGCGGAGCCCGAGCCCGAGCCGGAACCCGAGCCGGAGGCCGGTGGTCAGGCCGGGGTGTCTCCCGCGACCCTGCGCGACTCCTCGGCCGCCCAGGTGAACACGCCCCTGGCCATCAGCGACGCCTCAGACTCCGCCCTGGCGGCGAACACCTCGGCCCGCACCCCGTGCAGTGCCGTGTCGTCCGGTGCGGCCTGCACGGCCATCTCGGCCAGGTGCCCCGCCAGCCGCTGGTCTCCCGCGGCCAGCGCCTCCAGCGCGGCGTCGCCCAGCCTCGCGGCGCCTCCGGCCAGCTTCGCCACCGCCGCGGCCAGCGTGGCCTCGGGCGCGGGCTTGAGGTGGGCCGGGTTGCCGTCGTACCAGCCGCCGTAAAGCCGCCAGATGTTGCGCACCACGAACTCCGGCTCGTCGTAGTGCGGGCGCAGGTAGGGCCGCTCCGCCAGCCGCGCGGGAGGCCGCACGGCACGCACGATGTCGTCCAGCCTGGCGCCCTCGTTGAGCATCCCCAGGGTGCGCTCGACCATGAACTCCAGCCACTCGGCCGTCTCGGTCAGCGCCTGCTCGACCCGGTCGGCGCCGAAGATCGGGGCGCCGTGGCCGGGCAGCATGATCTCCGGCCGCAGCTCGGCCATCCTGCGCAGCGCGATCGCCCACTCGCGCGGGTGGCGCTGCGCCTTCTGCGGGTTGCCGCAGTTGGGGGTCACCCAGATGAACAGGTCGCCCGGCAGCAGGATGCGCTGCGAGGGCACCCAGCCGACGCTGGCGTCGTCGGTCTCGCCCTTGGCGTGGAAGAGGTCGACGTGGCCGAGTGACATCACGTCGCGGTAGGCCACGTCGGGGTGGCGGTACTCGGTGGGCCAGGTCAGGCCGGGAGCCTGGAACTGCCGCCGGTTCACGATGGCGTTGTAGCCGTTGGTCAGCACGTAGCGCTCGAAGCGGACGGCGACCGCCTCGTGCCCCACCACCGTCGGCCGGGGCCGTCGCGCCGTGTCGGCCTCGGCGTCGAACGGGCCGACGCCCGAGACGTGGTCGATGTGGCCGTGGGAGTAGACCGCGGCGGCCACCGGATCGTTGGTCCAGGCCCGCAGCTCGGTGTGGAGCCGGTCCGCGTCGAAGGGGTTGCCCGTGTCGAAGAGGGTCACCTCCCCGCCGTGCCGCAGCGCGATCACGTTGCCGAAGCCGCTGCGGAAGCCCACGCCGTCGACGATCTCCACGAAGCCCTGCCCGGCGAGGCCGGTGTGCACGATGCTGTCGGGGGCCTCGCCCCGCCACACGGTGTCGGCGTACTCGGTGATGTTCATGGGAGGTCAGCCCTTCCTCGACGTCTTCCGCCGCGCTCCGGCCGGTGCCCGCGCCCGGGTGAACCGGCGGGCGGATACCGCGTGTTCCGCCGTCCGGGATCGATGTGGTCTTTGGAGAACAGGCCCATTCCAACCGAGCGGCACCGTATATGTCACCATCCGCGGGTGATCCAACCTGAGGTGAGCGCATCCCGCGGGCGACCCCCGGCTCACGGGCCGGTCGGGTACCAGTAGCGGGTCGCCGGGGTCGCCGAGGCGGCGTCCGATGGCCTGTTCGACCCGCCGCAGGTGCGGGTCCACCTCCGCGTCCAGCTCGGGCGGGGTCGTCTCCCGCTCCAGGTAGAAGCGGCAGGTCTCGGTGGTGATGGTGAAGCCCGGCGGCACGGGCAGCCCCAGCCGGGTCATCTCGGCCGGGTTGGCCCCCTTGCCGCCGAGCATGTCCATGTCCATGTCGCCGTCGGCGAAGTCGTACACGTAGTTCGTGCGCATCGCGGGTGGCCTCCATCCGGTGGGGGTGGTGTCGCGGCCGGGCCCGGGGCCCGGCCGCCGGTACGGGGCGGGCGCCCTCGGGGACGCCGGCGGTGGCCAGCACGGCGAGCTGAGGATGCTTCTCCGGCCTGGCGGGACAGGCGTGGGTGGACTGGCTGTTCATGGTCGGTCTGCTGGGCATCGGCCTGGCTCTCGTGCTCGGCGTCGGCCTGCGGATCGCCGCGGTGGCCGGCGGCCTGCTGCTGGTCCTGATGTGGGCGGCCGAACTGCCGCTGACCACCAACCCGTTCATGGACGACCACATCGTCTACGCCGTCGTGCTGGCCGGCCTCGCGCTGGCCGACGCGGGCACCACGCTCGGACTCGGCAACCTGCCCATCGTCCGGCGCACCCCGTACCTGAGGTGACCCGACGCGTCGACGCCCGCCCGCGCAGGGGCGGGCGTCGACGCGTTCCCCTTTCCCGCGGACACCTCGGCCCGGCGCCCCCGGCGGGCGCTCCGCCCCAGGGCCGAGGTGATCGAGCAGGTCATTCGGGGGCATCCGGCAGAAGTCCCGCGTGAGACGCCGGCGGGCGCGGACCTGCCGGTGCCGGCCTCCACCGGGCACGGCGGCTTCGCCGGTCCGGTGCCGGGCTCGGTCGGCCAGGCCATGCCGCACCACGCCACCTGCCCCCTGGCCGTCGTGCGCGTGCCTCACCGGTGACCCAAGGCTCCGGGAACTCGGGACCTATGGCCCTTCGGCAACTCGCGGGCGCGGCGTGTGATGGAGGAAAACAAGGAGGAATCATGACTCACGTGATCGTCGTGGGGGCTGACGGCTCGGCCGCGGGGACCGCCGCCGTGGAATGGGCCGCCGACGACGCCGCCCGAGCCGACCGGCCGCTGCGCATCGTCTACGCGGTCGATCGCTGGCCGTACCAGATCTCCAAGTTCCCCAACCCGGTCATGGGCGACGTGCTGGAGCGTGGCGCCCGGCGCGTGCTGGCCGAGGCCGAGGAGGTCGCGCGCAAGCGGCAGCCCGGCATCGAGGTGACCACCGAGCCGATCGAGGGCACCGCGGTGTCGGTGCTGCGTGCTCAGGCCGAGCACGCCGACGAGCTCGTCGTCGGCGCCCGGGGTCTGGGCGGTTTCGCCGGAGCGGTCATGGGCTCGGTGAGCGTCCACGTCGCCGGGCACGCGCACGGCGCCGTGGTCGTCGTGCGGGCCGGGCAGCAGAGCGTTCACGGTCAGATCGTCGTCGGTGTCGACGACTCCCCGGCCTGCGAGCCGGCCCTGGCCTACGCCTTCGCGCAGGCCGCGCTGCGCGGCGCCACCGTGCGCGCCATCCACGCCTGGCAGGCCCCGGTGCACGTCTACGCGCCGGAGATCACCTACGACCTCGACGAGGTCGGCCAGGCCCACCAGCAGGCCGCCGCCGACAGGCTGCGCGGCCGGCAGGAGCGCCACCCCCAGGTGAGGGTGGTCCACGAGGTCGTCTGCGCGCACCCGGTGGACGCCCTCACCCGCGCCTCGGCCGAGGCCGACCTGGTCGTGGTGGGCTCCCACGGCCGGGGTGCCGTCAGCTCGGCGATACTCGGCTCGGTGAGCCGGGCCGTGCTGCTGCACGCCGGCAGCGCCGTCGCCGTCGTGCGCTCCACGACCGATTGATGCGCAAGAGCTACGGGACCGTCCAGGCGCTGGACGAGGTCGGCTTCACCGTGGCCGAGGGCGAGGTGTGGGCCGAACGGCGCGGGCAAGACCACCGCTGTGGAGATCCTGGAAGGACACAGGGGACGCGACGGCGGTTCGGTCTCGGTTCTCGGCTTCGATCCGGCCACCGGTGGCCGCCCCTACCGCGAACGCATCGGCATCGTGCTGCAGGAGGCCGGGTCCGAAGAGGAGTTCAGCGTCGCCGAACCGGTGCGGATGTTCGCCGGGTTCTCCCCCCACCCGCAGGTCCCCGACGAGGTCATCGAGCAGGCCGGGCTCAAGGACAAGCGCGACGACGGCCGCAGCCGCGGCCGTCACCGTGATGAAGGGAAAGACATGGACGTCATCGAAATGATCGACAAGGTTCGCGACTCCGCCACCGTCACCCGCGTCTTCGGCGAGCCGATCACGCGGGACGGGGTGACCGTCATCCCCGTGGCCCGCGTCGGCGGGGGCGGCGGGGGAGGTGGCGGCAGGCAGGAGGGCGGCGAGAAGCCGGGCGAGGGCTCCGGTGGCGGGTTCGGCGCGAGCGCGACCGCGGCGGGGGTCTTCGTCGTCAAGGACGGCGAGGTCCGCTGGCAGCCCGCGATCGACTACAACAAGATCATCCTGGGTGGGCAGGTCGTGGCCGTCGCCGCGCTCCTCACCCTGCGGGCGTTCGCGCGCCTGCGTGCCCGCCGCTCCTGATCGTCGATTCGCCGCCGGGCAGCGCCGCGCCGATCGGCGCGGCGCCGCCCGGCGGCCCGCCGGTGGCCGGCGGGCCGTTCTCCCCCCGGGAGCACGAGGCGGCTCGACGTCGGTACCACCGCCTGCCACGACCTCGTCCCCGACGCGTGGACCCTTCCCGGACACCTGCTTGCGGCGCCGCCGAGCCGGCTTCCCGGGGAGTGCCGCTTGCTCGATGAAGAGAGCTCCTCCTCCGCCGCGGTCGGGACCTAAGCCGGCGAGGCCGGTGACGTTCGCCGCTGCCGCGCCCGCCGCACAGGCGGGAGTGTGCAGGCAGAACCCGAGGAGGAAACCATGTCAATCGAAGTCAAGGACGTCATGGGTCACGTGGCCATCGCGGTGGACCAGGACGCGACGTTCAGCGAGATCGTGCGGGCGATGGGCCGCTACGCCGTGGGCACGGTCACCGTCATCGACGCCGACCGACGGGCCGGCCTGGTTCGCGGCTGCAAGGAGGAGGGCACCACCACGCCGTTCGACGTGGCCATGCTCAACGACATCGACCGCTACCACCTGGTGATGGACGTCGTCGACCGGGTCCCCGGGCTGGCCGGGCGCTCGGCGCACCTGCGCCAGCACATGGCCGACGCCCGCCTGCGCGCCCGCGCCCACACCCGCGAGCACGGCGAGGACCCGGCAGAGATCCGCGACTGGGCGTGGCCGTAATCGTCGTGAGCATCGGCTCCTCGACGGTCGAGTACCGACGGCTCGCGCACGATGCCGGAGCCGCACGTGCCACCTGCCTGATCAGCAGCCGGTACTGAAGCCCGTGTTCCAGGCGGCGCGCCGAAGACGCCCGCGATCGGATGACCTCTACCCGCCGGACCGCCGGGGCGGGTGGAGGTCACGATCATCGCGGAGCGGCGTGCTCCCGATCTCATGGCCGACAACCCGGGAAACAGCAAACCCCAGGCCGCTGGCCTGGGGAAACTGTGGTGGACGATACAGGGATTGAACCTGTGACCCCTTCCGTGTCAGGGAAGTGCTCTCCCGCTGAGCTAATCGTCCGCATGGGGAAGGACCAGAGGTGGAGACGGGATTTGAACCCGTGTAGACGGCTTTGCAGGCCGTTGCCTCGCCTCTCGGCCACTCCACCGAGTGGGGGGCACATGCCCCTTTTCCGAGCGGAAGACGGGATTCGAACCCGCGACCCTCACCTTGGCAAGGTGATGCTCTACCACTGAGCCACTTCCGCGTGTTTCCCCCGGGTTTCCCACCCGGTGGCGACGAGAGAACTCTAGCGGGTTTTCCCGGCGGTTGCGTAACCGTGCGTTCAGCCGGCGGACCCACTGGCCGCCCGCGCGGACCCGCCCGCGGCCGTCCGTGCGGAGGGTCCGGCCAGGTGATCGTTCAGCCGTCCTGCTCGGGTGGGCGGCGCAGCTGGCGGGCGACGACGCGCTCCACGGCGGGCAGGGTGAGGAAGATCTCCAGGATGCGGGTGAGGCGGTGCACCTCGATGCGGTGGAAGGCGGGACCGTCGGCGCGGGCCAGCAGGAAGGTCAGGGCCAGCGGGGGCAGCGGGGCGGCGATCACGTGCAGGCCGGAGTCGAGGGTGAAGGCCGCCGGGCGGATGGGCGTCTCGTCGGGGAAGGGCACCTGCTCGGGGGCGCGCCAGCTGGAGTGGACGAGCGTGCGGGGGCTCTTCTCGGTCGCCGCCGCCGCCCAGTCGGCGCTGAACAGTACGGGCATGGAGTCGAGCAGGGTGGCCAGGGCGCGGTCGCCCGCGGTGGTGATGTACTTGAGGATCTCCAGCTCCGGGTAGGTTCCCGGCGCCTCGCGCGTGCCCCAGACGCCCTCGATCGTCACCCCGGGCACGCTCTCCAGCCCCTCGACCAGGCTCTCCCTGGGAGCGGAGTCGGGCCAGTAGACGGTGATGTCGTCCAGCGCCCGGCCCTCGCCGCGGTCGAGGACGACCACCTGGGTGATGTCCGCGCCCGCGACACCGAGGACACGGGTCACCTTCCCCAGGGAGCCCGGCTGGTCGGGCAGTGCGATCCGCAGTCGCAGTAGCATCCGCGGCCTCCCGTGTCACGTTGATCTACGCCAGAGACACCATACCCAGCGATGATTCGTCCTGCTCGTCGCGGTGCGGTAGAAAAGCCAGGTGGAGTCGTTGAAGCTGGGATCGCTGGAGGTATGGCCGCCGGTCGTCCTCGCCCCGATGGCCGGGATCACCAACGCGCCGTTCCGTACCCTGTGCCGGGAGCAGGGCGGCGGCTTGTTCGTCTGCGAGATGATCACGACGCGGGCGCTGGTGGAGCGCAATCCCAAGACCTTCAAGATGATCAGGTTCGAGCCCGAGGAGAACCCCCGCAGCATCCAGCTGTACGGGATCGACCCGGTGACCGTCGGCAGGGCCGTCCGCATGATCGCCGAGGAGGACCTGGCCGACCACGTCGACCTCAACTTCGGCTGCCCGGTGCCCAAGGTCACCCGCAAGGGCGGCGGCTCCGCGCTGCCGTACAAGCGGAACCTGTTCCGGGCGATCCTGCGCGAGGCCGTGCGCAACGCGGGGACGCTGCCGGTGACCGTGAAGATGCGCAAGGGCATCGACGACGACCACCTGACCTACCTGGACGCCGGGCGGATCGCCGTCGAGGAGGGCGTCTCCGCGATCGCGCTGCACGGCCGCACCGCGATCCAGCACTACGGCGGCACCGCCGACTGGGAGGCGATCGCGCGGCTCAAGGAGAGCGTGACGGAGATCCCGGTGCTGGGAAACGGCGACATCTGGAGCGCCGCCGACGCGCGCCGCATGATGGACGAGACCGGGTGCGACGGGGTCGTCGTGGGCCGGGGCTGCCTGGGGCGCCCGTGGCTGTTCGCGGACCTGGCGGCCATGTGCGAGGGCGGCGACGAGCGGAGCCGTCCCCTGCTGGGCGAGGTCGCCGCGACCATGGACCGGCACGCCACCCTGATGGCCGAGTGCTTCGAGAGCGAGCGGCACGCGGTGGTCGACTTCCGCAAGCACGTCGGCTGGTATCTCAAGGGCTTCACCGTCGGCGCCGAGCTCCGCCGCCGCCTGGCCACCGCGGAGAGCCTGGCCGTCCTGCGGGAAGGGCTCGCCGAGCTCGACGCCGCCCAGCCGTGGCCCGACGGCGTGGACACCCCCCGGGGCAAGACCAACCCGCGCGACCGCGTCCACCTGCCCGCCGGATGGCTGGACGACCCCTACGATCTCGCGGTTCCCAGCGCGGACGCCGAGAACGACACCTCGGGCGGCTGACGGCACCGGGGCGGCCGCTCTCGGCCGCTCGGTTCTCGGTCTTTCTCTCTGGACATTTCACTCTCTTCGTACGTTCCGTGCGGCCCGATGCCTTCCGCACGGCAGGTGTGACGCGAATGTGACCGCGCCCTGACGGACGGGCGTCAGTGATCTATGTAATGTGCGGTCAAAGGTCGCGGCTCACACGTGGAGACGGCGGTTTGACAGGCACCACATCGGCGGGATCGGCGGGATCGGCGGGCGACACGACAACGGGCGCCGCGTCGGCGGACGAGTTGATCGCGGAGTTCGACGCGGAACGGCCCGCCCGGCGGCTGTCGGGCTGGGTGGCCGGGGCCGTCACGCTGGTCGCCCTCGGGCTGTCGCTGTACGTCCTGTACCGGGCCTTCCGGCCCGCCTCCGTGCTCCCGTACCGGATGATCTTCCTCGCGGTCGTGCTGCCGCTCACCTTCGTCTGTTACAAGCCGGGGCGGCGGGGCACCGACCGGCCGGGCGTCGTGGACTGGGTTCTGGCCCTGCTCGCGCTGGTGGCCTGCCTCTACCCGCTGGTGGTCTTCGACGACTTCATCCGGCGCGCCTTCGAGCCGACGGCACTCGACGTGGCGGCCGGGGCGGTCATCGTGCTGCTGGTCCTGGAGGCCTGCCGCCGCACCGTCGGATGGATACTGCCCGCGGTCTGCGTCGCGTTCGCCCTCTACGCCTACTACGGCGGCTACCTGCCCTTCGACTGGGTCATCGGGCACCGCGGCTACGACATCGACCGGATCGTCGTCTCGTTCGTGATGGGCACCGACGGCGTGTACGGGGTGCCGCTCGACGTCGCGGCCACCTACATCATCCTGTTCACCGTCTACGGAGCGGTCCTCGACCACTCCGGGGCGGGGAAGTTCTTCGTGGACGTCTCCCTGGCCGCGTTCCGCCGCTCGCGCTCCGCGCCGGGCCGTACGGTCACCCTCGCCGGGTTCCTGCTCGGCACGGTGAGCGGCTCCGGCGTCGCGACGACGGTGAGCGTCGGCAGCGTCGCCTGGCCGATCCTGCGCAGGGCGGGATACCCGCCCGAGCAGGGCGGGGGAGTGCTCGCCGCGGCGGGCATCGGGGCGATCCTGTCGCCTCCCACGCTCGGCGCGGCGGCGTTCATCATCGCCGAGTACATGCGGGTCAGCTACCTCACGGTGCTGCTCTACGCCACCGTCCCCACGATCCTGTACTACCTGGGCATCTTCCTCGCCATCGAGATCGACGCCCGTACATACGGGACGCGGGCCGTCGAGGTGGACGCGCCGAGGTTCTGGCCGCTGGTCAGGCGGTTCGGCTACCACTTCAGCTCGCTCTTCGTGATCGTCGTCCTGATGGCGCTGGGCCAGTCGCCGTTCCGCGCCGTGGTGTACGCCACGCTGCTGGCGGCCGCGCTCTCCTTCCTCGACAGGGAGCACGCCCTCACCCCGCGCAGGGCGGCGAGGGCCCTGGCGGCGGGGACGACCGGGGTGCTGCCGGTCGCGGCGACCTGCGCCGCCGCCGGGCTCATCGTCGCCGTCGTCACGCTCACCGGTCTCGGCCTCAAGGCGAGCTCGCTGATCGTCGGGGCCTCGGGCGGGATCCTGGCCGTCACCGCGCTGCTGTGCGCGGTCGCGGTGCTCGTGCTCGGCCTCGCCGTGCCGGTGACCGCGTCGTTCGTCATCGCGGCGGTCATCATCGGGCCCGCGCTGACGGATCTCGGCGTCAGCCAGGCCGAGGCGTACATGTTCATCTTCTACTACGCCGTGCTGTCGGAGGTCAGCCCGCCCACGGCGCTGTCGGCCTTCGCGGCGTCGGCCATCACCGGTGGCAACGCCTACCGGACCATGATGGCGACCTGGAAGTACACGCTTCCCGCGTTCCTGGTGCCGTTCGCCTTCGTGCTGACCCCCGGCGGAGCCGGGCTGCTGGCCCAGGGCACGATCGGGGAGATCCTGGCGGCCACCGGGGTCTCGGCGCTCGCGGTCGCCGCGCTGGCCGCCGCCACCGGCGGGCGGCTGCTCGGCCGGGCCGGGCCCGTCGAGCGGGTGCTGTGCGCGGTGGCGGCGGTGCTGCTGCTGTTCCTGTCGCCGCTGCCCGTCCTCGCCGGGGCGGGTCTCCTGATCGTGGCCGTCTCCCTCCATCTGGTGATGCGCAAACGAGAGGCAGTTCATTGACCGTCAAACGCGTGGCCGTCCTGCTGGCGGCGGGAGTCCTGTTCCTCGCCGGGTGCGGCGGCGACCGGTCGGCCGAGCAGGGCGCGGGCCAGAGCGGCGCCGCGGGCAAGCGGCTGTCGATCGCCACCGGTAACACCACCGGCGTCTACTACGTCCTCGGCGGGGGGCTGGCCGACCAGATCGGCAAGAACCTCCCCGGCTACCAGGCCACGGCCGAGGCGACCGGCGCCTCGGTGGAGAACATCCAGCGGGTCGTCAGGGGCGACTCCGACATCGCCTTCACCCTGGCCGACTCCGCCGCCGACGCCGTCGCGGGCAAGGGCGCGTTCACCGCGCCCCAGCCGATCCGCGCCGTCGCCCGCCTGTACGACAACTACACCCAGGTGGTCGCCACCGCCGGCTCCGGGGTGAAGTCCGTCGCCGACCTCAAGGGCAAGCGGGTCTCCACCGGCTCGCCCAACTCCGGCACCGAGGTGATCGCGCTGCGCCTGCTGAAGGCCGCCGGTCTCGACCCGGACAAGGACGTCACCCGGCAGTCACTGGGCCTGCCCGAGAGCGTGCAGGCCGTCAAGGACGGCGACCTCGACGCGCTGGTCTGGTCGGGCGGGCTGCCCACACCGGGCCTCACCGACCTGCTGACCTCGCTCAAGGACAAGGTCGTCTTCGTCCCGCTGGACGGGGTGCTGCCCGCGATGCAGGCCGAGCACGGCCAGGTGTACGCCGCGGGCACGATCGCCAAGGACGTCTACGAGACCCCGGCCGACGTGTCCACGATCTCGGTGCCCAACCTGCTCGTCGTGAACGAGAAGATGGACCCCGCCCTGGCCGGGAGCCTGACGAAGCTGCTCTTCGACCGCAAGGCGGATCTGGAGAAGGTCCACCCCGCGGCCAAGGACATCACCCGCGACAACGCCCAGAAGACCGAGCCGGTGCCCCTGCACGACGGTGCGAAGAAGTACTACGGCTGACGGGTTCCCGGGTTCCCGGTTTCCCGGTTCCCCACGGCCTCCGGGGGCGGAGCCAGGGGAGAGACGACCCGAGGAGGCGGTGCGGCCGGCCCGGGGCGGGCCTCGCGCGTCGCCCGGCGCCGCGTGCGGTGCGTGCCGTGTCGTGCCGTGCGCGGCGTCCGTGAGCTCCAAGTTTGCCTCCCGTCTCGGGCGGGGGCCGTGTCGGGCCCCCGTCCCCGGGTATTCCGAAGCGTGTGAACATGTGGGGCAAGAGAGATGACATGGTGGTCCACGGGACCGATCCGTACAACGCCGAGCCCCCGCCGGGCGCCCTGGCCGATCAGATCCTCACCCCGCTCGACACCTTCTACAGCCGCAACCACGGTCCCGTCCCCGACCTGGACCCGGGGTCCTGGCGCCTGGCCGTGGACGGCCTGGTCGAGCGCCCGCTGACGCTGTCCCTGGAGGACCTGCGCTCCGGGTTCCCCGAGATCAGCCTGGTGGCGACCCTGCAGTGCGCGGGCAACCGGCGGGCCGGTCTGATCGAGGTGCGCGACATTCCCGGTGAGGATCCCTGGGGGGCCGGCGCCACCTCCACCGCCCGCTGGAGCGGCGTCGGCCTGGCCGGGGTCCTCGCCCGCGCCGGACTGCTCCCCGAGGCCGCGCACATCGCCTTCGCCGCTCCCGACGTCTCCCGGCTCGCCGATCCGGCCCAGCCCTACGGCGGCTCGATACCCGTGGCCAAGGCCGCCGGCGGGGACGTCCTGCTGGCCTGGGCCATGAACGACCGGCCGCTGCCCCCGGCCCACGGCGCCCCGCTCCGTGTCGTCGTCCCCGGCTGGGTCGGCGCCCGCAGCGTCAAATGGCTCCAGCGCGTCACCGCGCGGGAGGACCCCTCGGACAACTACTTCCAGGCCACCGCCTACCGCCTCCTGCCCCCCGAGGCCGACCCCGCCAAGGCGGGACCCGGTGACGGCATCTCCCTGGGACCCGTCGTCCTCAACACCGCCATCCTGAGCCCCGCCGACGGCGCCCGCCCGCGGCCGGGCCTCACGCGCGTCACCGGCTACGCCTACGCCGGGGACGGCCGTACCGTCTCCCGCGTCGACGTCTCCCTCGACGGGGGCGACAGCTGGGTCCAGGCGGATCTCGGCGAGCAGGCGGGCCCCTGGGCGTGGCGGCACTGGCACACCACCGCCGAACTGGGGGAGGGCGAGACCGTGATCACCGCCCGCGCCTGGGACAGCTGCGGGGCCACCCAGCCGGAGTCGGCCCGGCACGTGTGGAATCCCAAGGGGTACGCCAACACCTCGTGGTCCCGCGTCCGCGTCACCTGCGTCCCCTGAGGAGACGCCGAGGGGACGCCGAGGGGACGCCGAGGGGACGCCGCCCCGCTACGGGCGGGCCAGGTCGCGGCGGAGGTGCTCGGCGGTGAAGGATCCCCGCGCGTCGAGGAGCCGCAGCGGCGTGCCCTCGAAGACCACGGTGCCGCCCCGGTCGCCGCCGTCGGGGCCGAGGTCGACGATCCAGTCGGCTTTCTTGATCACGTCGATGTTGTGCTCGATGACGATGACCGTGTTGCCGCCGTCCACCAGGTTTTCCATGATCTCGATCAGGTGCTCGACGTCCGACATGTGCAGCCCGGTCGTCGGCTCGTCCATCACGTAGACGCCGCCCTTCTCGTGGAGCTCCCCCGCCAGCTTGATCCGCTGGCACTCGCCCCCCGACAGGCTGCTGAGCGGCTGGCCGAGGCCGAGGTAACCGAGGCCGACCTCCCGCAGCGTCCGCAGCGCGCGCAGCGGTTTCGGCTCGACGAAGAACTCCGCGGCCTCGTCGACCGTCATCTCCAGCACGTCGGAGATCGACCTGCCGCGCAGCGTGTGCCGCAGGACCTCGGGCCGGAACCGCCGCCCCCGGCACACCTCGCACCTGGACGTGATCCCGTCCATGAACGCCAGGTCGGTGTGGATGACCCCGAGGCCCTGGCACTCCGGGCAGGCGCCCTTGGAGTTGAAGCTGAACAGGGCGGGCCTCACCCCGTTCGCGGCGGCGAAGAGCCCGCGGATCTCGTCCATCAGCCCGGTGTAGGTGGCCGGGTTGGACCGGATCGAGGTGCCGGCCGCCGCCTGGTCGATCACCACCGCCTCCGGGTGCCGGGCCAGGAGCGCCTCGTTGACCAGGGTGCTCTTGCCCGACCCCGCGACCCCGGTGACCACGGTGAGCACCCCGGTGGGGAAGGACACCGTGACGTTCCTGAGGTTGCGCGCGGTGGCCCCGGTGACGGTCAGCGCGCCGGTCGGCTCCCTGAACGACGCCTTGAGCGGCGGGTTGTGGCGCAGGTGCCGCCCGGTGAGGGTACGGGCCCGCCGCAGGCCCTCGACGCCGCCCTCGTAGACGATCTCGCCGCCGTTCGTCCCGGCGCGGGGCCCGACGTCCACCACGTGGTCGGCGATCTCGATGACGTCGCGGTCGTGCTCGACGACGAGCACGGTGTTGCCCTTGTCCCGCAGCTCGCGCAGCAGCTCGTTCATGCGCGTCACGTCGCGCGGGTGCAGCCCGACGGTCGGCTCGTCGAAGATGTACGTCATGTCGGTCAGGCTGCTGCCCAGGTGCCTGACCATCTTGATCCGCTGCGACTCCCCGCCGGAGAGGGTGGGCGTCGGCCGGTCCAGGCTGAGATAGCCGAGGCCGATGGTGACCAGGTGCCGCAGCCGGGTCAGGATCGCCGGGACCATCGTCGCCGCGACCGGGGCGTCGATTCCGGCGACCACGTCCACCAGGTGCCGGACCTCCATCGCGGCCAGCTCGGCGATGTTGCGCCCGCCGATCCGGCAGGCCAGCGCGGCCTGGTTGAGCCTCGCCCCCGCGCACAGCGGGCAGGGCCGCGCCGAGGCGAACGCCGCCATCGCCTCCCGGCCCGCCCTGCCCTCGACATCCCGCCTGACGTGGAGCCGGTCGAACCTCTCGGCCACGCCCTCGTACCTCTGCGGCACCGTCCCGCCCCGCTCCTCGAAGGTGACGTCGGCCTCGCTCCCGTACAGCAGCGTGTCCCACTCGGCGTCGGTGTAGTCGGCCAGCGGCCTGTCGTTGTCGAACAGCCCCGAATGGGCGTAGATCTTCCAGTGCCAGTTGCCGACCCGGAAGCCCGGCAGCAGGATCGCGCCCTCGTTGAGCGACTTCGACCGGTCGAAGGCCAGGTCCACGTCCAGGGTGACCTTCCGGCCCACGCCCTCGCACTCCGGGCACATCCCGGCCGGGTCGTTGAAGGAGAACGCGTTGGAGTAACCGGCGGACGGCGTGCCGGCGCGCGAGTAGAGGAGCCTCAGCAGCGGGTTGATGTCGGTGACGGTGCCGACGGTGGAGCGCGAGTTGCCGCCCAGCCGCCGCTGGCCGACGACGACGGCCGCCGAGAGGTTGCCGATGGCGTCGGCGTCCGGCCGGCCGTGGTGGGGCAGGCGGTTGCGGGCGAACGAGGTGAAGGTCTCGTTGAGCTGGCGCTGCGACTCCGCGGCGATCGTGTCGAAGACGATGGACGACTTGCCCGACCCCGAGACGCCCGTGAAGACCGTGATCCGCTTCTTGGGGATCCTCAACGAGACGTTCTTGAGGTTGTTCTCCCGGGCGCCCGTTATCTCGATGTGGCTCATGCCGAGCACGTTAGCCACGGTTTAGGTCAGATCCTGGCCGCGATGGGTGGCATCGTGGACGGCATGGCGGACACCACGGGACGGGTGCTGAGACTGCTGTCGCTGCTGCAGGCGCACCGGGAGTGGCCGGGGCCCGAGCTCGCCGAGCGGCTGGAGGTCAGCCCGCGCACGCTCAGGCGCGACATCGACCGCCTGCGCGAGCTGGGCTACCCGGTGCGCGCGACCACCGGCCCGGCCGGGGGATACCGGCTGGAGGCGGGCACCGCCATGCCGCCGCTGCTCCTCGACGACGAGGAGGCCGTCGCCATCGCGGTGGGCCTGCGCACGGCGGCGAGCGGCACGGTGGCCGGGATCGGGGAGACCTCGGCCCGCGCGCTGGCGAAGCTGGAACAGGTCCTGCCCTCCCGGCTGCGCCTGCGCGTGCACACCCTGCAGACGCAGACGCAGCCGGTGGCGCCGATCGGGGCGGCCCCCACCGTGGAGGCGGCCACCCTCGCGCTGCTGGCCCAGACCTGCCGGGACCGAGAGCGGATCCGCTTCGGCTACCGCAGCCGTGACGGCCGGGAGAGCGGCCGGGTCGCCGACCCGTACCGGCTGGCCTGCACCGGACGGCGCTGGTATCTGGTGGCGTGGGACACCGGCAGGCAGGACTGGCGGACCTACCGGGTGGACCGGCTGGCCTCCCCGCTGGGCACCGGCGTGCGCTTCCCGCCGCGCGAGCCGCCCCCCGGCTACGTCGAGGAGTCGATCGTCGCCCCCCTCAGCCGCCACCGGGCGGTGGTCGTCGTGCACGCGCCCCTGGCCGTGGTCGCCGAACGCTTCTCCGGGCCCGACTGGGTGCTGGAGGAGCTGGACGGGCGCAGCTGCCTGCTGCGCACCGGCGGCGACTCGCTGGAGTGGCTGGCGCTCACCGTCGGGCAGCTCGGCCTGGACTTCACCGTACGGGAGCCGCCCGAGCTGATCGACCACATCCGGACGCTGGCCGCCCGCCTTCAGGCCTCGACGGAGCCGCCGCTGCGCCAGTAGACGTTGTTCTCCCTGCTGAGCATGCCCTCGTCGACGAGATAGCGGCGCAGCGCCGCGTAGTCGTCGTGGAAGGCGCGCAACGCGACGTTGACCTCCTTCTCGGAGTAGCGGACCCCGGGCTCGAAGACCTGGACCACGTAGTCGAGCACGACCAGCTGCTTGTCGCGCTTGGTGGGGATCGCCCGCAGCCGTCCCTCGACGAGGAAGGACTGCAGCACCCTCTCCTCGGGGGAGACCGGGGTGGCGGGCCTGGCGGTGGCGTGCAGCAGCTCACGGAAGCGCTCGCGCCGGACCTCCCACTCGCCGCCCTCTCCCCGCACAGCGAGCCCGCCGCGTTCCAAGCGGTCCAGCGCGCGCCTGACCGCCTCCCTGTCGAGGCCGGACTCCTCCTCCGGCTTGCCGCCCAGCACCAGGGCGGCCAGCACCTTCAACGTGTCTTCCTGGTACAGCAGGCCCAGCACCTGCCTGATCGCGTCGTCGCTCATCTCGCCATTCTTGTCGGTCCCGTTTGATGTTTCCGCACCGGAGGATGGCGGACGAGGTCGTCAGAGGCGGTTCAGGCCGATGACGTGGACCACCGCGCGACCCTCCTCGTCGGAGGCGGCGAGGTCGACCTGGGCGTCGATGCCCCAGTCACCGTCGCCCGCCGGATCGGAGACGACCTGGCGGACCCGCCAGAACTCCTTCTCCTCCTCGATGCGCAGCAGGCCGGGGCCGCGGGCGTCCGGGCCGGTGCCGATCTCCTCGTGGTCGTCGTAGTAGGCGTCGAGCGCGGCGCCCCAGTCGACGTCGGGGGCGAGCTGCTCCAGCTCCTGCTCGTTCTCCACGGAGGCGAGCTCGATCAGGCGGAACATCGCGTTGCGGACCAGCACGCGGAACGCGCGGGTGTTGGCGGTGACCGGCCTGGTGTTCTCCTCCAGCGAGGGCGCCTCCACCTCCCCGGTCGGGTTCTGCAGCTGCTCCCACTCGTCCAGGAGGCTGGAGTCGACCTGGCGGACCAGCTCGCCGAGCCATTCGATGAGGTCGACCAGGTCCTCGGTCTTGAGGTGCTCGGGGATGGTCCGCGACAGGGTGCGGTAGGCGTCGGCGAGATAGCGCAGCACGGTGCCCTCGGAGCGGGTCAGCTCGTAGAACTGCACGTAGTCGGCGAAGGTCATCGCCCGCTCGTACATGTCGCGGATGACGCTCTTGGGGCTGACCGTGTAGTCGCCCACCCAGGGGTGGCCGCGCCGGTAGGTCTCGTACGCGCCCAGCAGCATGTCGGCCAGCGGCATGGGGTACGTGATGTCGTTGAGGAGCTCCATCCGCTCCTCGTACTCGATGCCGTCGGCCTTCATCAGCGCCACCGCCTCGCCGCGCGCCTTCTTGAGCTGCGCCGACAGGATCTGGCGGGGGTCGTCGAGGATGGACTCGATGATCGAGACCATGTCCAGGGCGTAGTTGGGCGACTCCATGTCGAGGAGTTCGAGGGTGGCCAGCGCGAAGGTGGACAGCGCCTGGTTCAGCGCGAAGTCCTCCTGCAGGTCGACGGTGAGGCGGGCCATCCGGCCGTGGTCGTCGGGCTCGCTCAGCTTCTCCACCACGCCTCCGGCCAGCAGCGACCGGTAGATCGCGATGGCCTGGCTGATGTGCCGCCGCTGCCACTTGCGGTCCTCGTGGTTGTCGGTGAGCAGGTGGCGCATCGCCGCGTAGCAGTCGCCGGGCCGGTTGATCACCGCGAGGAGCATGGCGTTGCTGACCTTGAACCGGGAGTTCAGCGGCTCCGGCTCGGCGGCCTGCAGCTTCTCGAAGGTCTCCTCGCTCCAGCCGACGAAACCCTCCGGCGGCTTCTTGCGGGCGAACCCGCGCCGTCTCTTGGGATCGTCGCCGATCTTGGCCAGGGCCTTCTCGTTCTCCACGACGTGGTCGGGGGCCTGGCAGACGACGTAGCCGATGGTGTCGAACCCGGCCCGGCCGGCCCGCCCGGCGATCTGGTGGAACTCGCGGGCGCGCAGCCGCCGAACCTTGTTGCCGTCGTACTTCGACAGCGCGGTGAACAGCACGGTCCTGATCGGGACGTTGACGCCGACGCCGAGCGTGTCGGTGCCGCAGATGACCTTCAGCAGGCCCGCCTGGGCGAGGCGTTCCACCAGGCGGCGGTACTTCGGGAGCATCCCGGCGTGGTGCACGCCGATGCCGTGCCGCACCAGGCGGGAGAGCGCCTTGCCGAACCGGGTGGTGAACCGGAAGTGGCCGATCATGGAGGCGATCGCCTCCTTCTCGGCCTTGGTCGACATGTTGATGCTCATCAGCGCCTGCGCCCGCTCCATGGCCGAGGCCTGGGTGAAGTGGACGACGTAGACGGGGTACTGGTTGGTGGTGAGCATCTCCTCCAGCGTCTCGTGGAGGGGGGTGAGCCGGTAGGAGTAGACGAGCGGGACCGGGCGCTCGGCGTTCTTCACCACCGCGGTGGGTCTGCCGGTGCGCCGGGTGAGGTCCTCCTCGAACCTGGTGACGTCTCCCAGGGTCGCCGACATCAGGATGAACTGGACGTTCGGCAGCTCCAGGAGCGGCACCTGCCAGGCCCAGCCGCGGTCGGGCTCGGAGTAGAAGTGGAACTCGTCCATCACCACCTGGCCGATGTCGGCCGCGGCGCCGTCGCGCAGCGCGACGTTGGCGAGGATCTCCGCGGTGCAGCAGATGATCGGCGCCCCGGGGTTCACGCTCGCGTCGCCGGTCATCATCCCGACGTTCTCGGTGCCGAACACCGCGCACAGGTCGAAGAACTTCTCCGACACCAGCGCCTTGATCGGCGCGGTGTAGAAGGTGCGAACGTCCCTGGTCAGCGCGGTGAAATGGGCTCCGGCGGCGACCAGGCTCTTGCCCGAGCCGGTCGGGGTGGCGAGGATCAGGTTGTTTCCCGACACCACCTCGATGAGAGCCTCCTCCTGCGCCGGGTAGAGGGTCAGTCCCCGCTCGGAGTTCCATTCGACGAAGGCGTCGAAGATGGCGTCGGGGTCGGCGTCGATCTCTTCTGGCAGGCGGTCTACGAGGCTCACGGTTCAATACTGCCGAAGAACTTGAGGTGGTCGGACCGGAGGCGGTCACGGATCACCTTACATTCCAGGTAAAGTGCGTGACTTTGTGTAGTTATGGCTGCTTTTTTCGGCATAAATGCTGATCAAATCAGATGGCGCCACCGTTGACGCGAAGCACCTGCCCGTTGACCCAGCGGGCGGGGCCGGCGAGGAACGCCACGACCTCGGCGATCTCCGAGGGCTCGCCCAGCCGTTCGAACGGTGACTGGGCGGCCATCCTGGTGATGGTCTCCTCGTCCTTGCCGTCCAGGAAGAGCGCGGTGGCGGTGGGGCCGGGTGCGACGGCGTTGACGGTGACGTCCCTGCCGCGCAGCTCGCGGGCCAGGATGAGGGTGAGGCCCTCGACTGCGCTCTTGGAGGCCGCGTAGGCGCCGTAGCCGGGATGGGCGAGCTTGATGACCGAGGTGGAGACGGTGATCAGGGCGCCGCCCCTGCGCAGCCTCCTGGCGGCCTGCTGGGCGACGGCGAAGGTGCCGCGTACGTTGACGCGCAGGATGCGGTCCAGCGTCTCCATGTCGAGGTCGGTGACCGGGACGGGCGGACCCATGATCCCGGCGGCGTTGACGACGACGTCGACGCCGCCGAAGGCCTCCTCGGCCGTGTCGAAGAGCGCGGAGACCGCGGCGGGGTCGCTGACGTCGGCCCGCACGGCGAGGCCCCCGCCTCCGGCCGTGGAGGCCTCCTTGGCCGCGGCCTGTCCCTCGGCGTCGTTGCTCGCGTAGTTGACGACGACGGCGTAACCGTCGGCGGCGAGCCGCTCCACGACCTGGCGGCCGATGCCTCGGGAACCTCCGGTGACGATGGCGACGCGAGCCGGTGCGGTGCTCATGATCGATACTCCCTCCGCGAACTTGTGTACACTATGTACATATACACGCATATGACCATACTGTCCATATATGTCACGGAGAGGCGACGCGGAGCCGGCCAGCGCGCCCGCCCGGCCCCGGCGAGCCGGCCGAGGTGTCGCGGGAGGAGCCGGTGAGCGCCAGGCCCGCCACGATCGCGCCCGCCCCGAGCAGGGGGGCCGCCCCCGGGACGAAGCCGGTCACCGTGAGCGTGAGCAGGCCCAGTCCCACCAGCGCGGCGGCCACCAGGACCCTGGCCGTCCCGCCGGTGTACGGTCCGGCCGCGGGCGGCGTCTCGAACCGGGCGAACCCCCGCAGCAGCGGCCACATCGCCAGGGCGAGCATGAGCAACCAGTGCGGCCAGCCGGACAGCCAGGCCGAGGTGCCCGGCTCGGGGGTGGAGATGCCCAGGCCCACCACGACCACCGAGACGATGACGAACAGCGCGCTCATGTGCCACAGGTAGAGGGTCATCATCCGGTCGCCGGCCCAGCCCAGCGCCCGCGAGACCCCCGGCCACCCCGCGAAGGAGACGATCCACCGGCGCAGCGCCAGTGCCAGCCCGACCTGGCCCACCCCGATCGAGAGCAGCGCGACCGTGGGCGGCGCCATGTTGGAGACGGAGGCCCCCGGCATCCCGATCATGCTGAGCGGGTAGGGGCCGAGGGCCGTCAGCGCCGCGCCCAGGCCGTATCCGGCCAGGGCCAGGGCCCAGGGGCGGCCCAGCCGGCCGTCGGCGTACAGGAAGCCGAGCTGGTGCACCGCCAGCCAGACCAGCACGATGTTGGGGAGGCCGGCGACGTCGAGGCCGCTGGTGAAGCGCAGGACGTCCACCACCACGGCCCCCGCCGCCAGCACGGCCGGCACCCGCCAGCCGTACACCATGTTGAGCCTGAGCATCGGCGTGGTCGCCGCCACCGCGACAAGATAGATCGCCAGGAACCAGAGCAGCTGCCCGGCCAGCCGCGAGGCGGTCATCACCGGCTGCTCCGGCACGCCGAGCGCGAGGAGCAGATGGGGGAGGGGCAGCCAGACCGCCGCCAGCGGGACGACCGGCCAGGCCAGGCGGCGCAGGCGCCCCGCGAGCCACGCGGGAGTCGCCTCACCGCGCCGTGCCGCGCCGCGCCGGCTGATCGCGTTGGCCGCGCCGCCCGCGAAGAACACCAGCGGCATCACCTGGCTGATCCACGTGATCATCCACCCGTTCCCGGCGGCCAGCGCGTTGCCGGTGGATATCCGCCCGTCGGCGAAGGAGAGCAGCGGCATGCTCCAGTGCTGGAGCACCACCAGGACCATGCCGAACACCCGGAGCACGTCGATGAACGGGTCGCGCCCGGCGAGCGCCGGTGCCGTGCGAGGGGTCGGGATCGCCGCCAGGGGGGCTGTCGGGGGCACCGTCGGAAACACCGTCGGAAACACTGTCGGAAACACCGTCGAGGGCACTGTCGGGGTCGCTGCCGGCCGCACCGACGGGCCGGGGATCACGGTGGTCAAAAGGAGCTCGATTCTCAGGGAGGGAGAGAGAAGATCTCGGGAATGGCGATAGGAGAAGCCTCTCTCCAGGACCCCGGCGGCACAGTGACGCGCGCAGCAGTCTTCTCGCCCGATCCCCTCACCATCCCGGGTAGTGCTGGCCCCACCCCCGTAAGCGGGCACGCAGGGTCGATCGGCGCGGCCGGTCCTCGTAGCGTGGGCGGCATGAGAACCCTCCTGCGCCGCATCGGCACCGACACCCGCTACCTGGTCGTGGGCTTCCCGCTGTCCGTCATCTGGTTCGTCCTGATGGTGGCCGGTTTCGCCGCGGGGGCCGGTTCGGCCGTCGCGTTCGTGGGGCTGCCCATCCTCGCGACGACCCTCCTGGTCGCCCGGGGCTTCGCGGACGTCGAGCGGCGCTGGCTGCCCGAGGTGCTCGGCCGTCCCGTCTCCCGGCCGAGGTACCGGCCCGCTCCGGAGAACGCCGGATGGTTCCGCAGGATGATCAACCCGTTCACCAACGGCCAGTCGTGGCTCGACCTGCTCTACGGCATCGTGGCCTTCCCGATCTCCATCGTCACCTTCGTGCTGGCGGTGGTCTGGTGGGTCGGATCGATCGCCGGCCTCACCTACCCGCTCTACGGGTGGATCGTCTACGCCATCCCCGGCAACGACGGGGGCCTCGGCATGCTCCTCGGCCTGGGCGGCAGCCTGTGGGTCGAAGTGATCATCAACACCACCATCGGCGTGCTCTTCGCCCTCACCCTCCCGGTGATCGTGCGGGGTGCCGCGCTCGTCCAGGCCGGGCTCGGCCGGGCCATGCTGACCGGGGTCGCCGAGCTGCACGACCGCATCGACGACCTGGCCGAGGGCCGGGCAGCCGCGGTGTCGGCCGAGGCGAACGCGCTGCGCCGGCTGGAGCGTGACATCCACGACGGGCCGCAGCAGCGACTGGTCTCCCTGGCCATGGACCTGTCGCGGGCCCAGCGCCAGCTCAGGCGCGACCCGGCGGGCGTCGAGCAGATGCTCGGCCAGGCGATCACCTCCACCCGCGAGACCCTGGACGAGCTGCGCGCCCTCTCGCGCGGCATCGCCCCGCCGATCCTCAGCGACCGCGGCCTGCCTCCCGCCCTCGCCGCGCTCGCCGGGCGCTGCACCATCCCCGTCGAGCTGGACGTCCAGGTCGAGGGACGCTTCCCCGCCGCGGTGGAGAACACCGTCTACTTCGTCGTCGCCGAGTCGCTCACCAACGTCGCCAAGCACAGTCACGCCACGGTCTGTACCGTGACGCTGAGCAGGACGGGGGACTTCCTCATGCTGACGATCGGGGATGATGGGGTCGGCGGCGCCCATGTCGCCAAGGGGCATGGCCTGTCGGGGCTCGGTGATCGCCTCAAGGCGGTCGACGGTGAGCTGGTGGTCGACTCACCGGCCGGAGGGCCGACGGTCATAGTGGCGGAGGTTCCGTGCGGGTAGTTGTGGCCGACGACGCGGTGCTCATCAGGGAGGGCCTGATCAGGCTCCTGGAGGAGTTCGGCTGCCAGGTGGTCGCGGCGGTGGGGGACGGCGACGGGCTGGTGGAGGCCGTCGCCGAGCACCGTCCCGACGTCTCGGTGGTGGACGTGCGGATGCCGCCCGGCTTCACCGACGAGGGGCTGCGGGCGGCGGTGGAGGCGCGCCGGAGGGTTCCGGGCACGCCGGTGCTGATCCTGTCGCAGTACGTGGAGGTGTCCTATGCCGACGACCTGCTCGCCGACGCCAGGGGTGCGGTGGGATACCTGCTCAAGGACCGCGTCGTGGACGTGGACGACTTCATGGGGGGCCTGCGCACGGTCGCGGCCGGAGGTACGGTCTTCGACCCCCAGGTGGTGGCACAGCTGATGGTGCGACGCCGCCGCGACGATCCCCTCGCCCAGCTCACCCCGCGAGAGCGCGAGGTGCTCGGCCTGATGGCCGAGGGCAGGTCCAACCCGGCCATCGGCCGCCAGCTGGTGGTCAGCGACGGGGCCGTGGAGAAGCACATCCGCAGCATCTTCGCCAAGCTCGGCCTGTACGCCGAGGACGGCGACCAGCACCGCCGCGTCCTCGCGGTCCTGGCCTACCTGCGTTCCTGACCCGCGCTCCCACCCCGCGTTCCCGCACCCGCGCTCTCACAGCCACGTTCCCGACCGCGAGGAGGAACAGTGATCTCGGTCTTCGGCAGTGCCAACATGGATCTCGTGGCCTACGTCGACGTCGCCCCCGCGCTCGGCGAGACCGTGACCGGCCGCGCCTTCGGCACGGTCCCCGGCGGCAAGGGCGCCAACCAGGCCATCGCCGCCGCGCGGGCGGGCGCCGAGGTGGCCTTTCTCGGGGCCGTGGGTGACGACGCCTTCGGCACCGAGATGCGGCGCACGCTGGCCGAGGCGGGGGTCGACGTGACGCACCTGCGCACGGTTCCCGGTCCCTCGGGCATCGCCCAGATCGTGGTGGACGGCGACGGCGGCAACTCGATCATCGTGGTCCCCGGTGCCAACGGGACCGTGACCGCCCCCTCCGAGGCCGAGATCGAGGTCATCTCCCGATCCGACATGCTTCTGCTCCAGCTGGAGCTCCCCGTCGAGGCCGTCACCGCCGCCGCCAGGGCCGCCCGCGCGGCCGGGACCACCGTGGTCCTCACCCCCGCGCCCGTCCAGCCGCTCCCCGCCGAGCTGCTGGAGGCCGTGGACGTCCTGGTGGCCAACGAGCACGAGGCCGCCGCGATCACCGGCCAGGCCGATCACGAGCGCGCCCTGGAGGAGCTGAGGGGCACGGTCGACTGGGTGATCATCACGCTGGGGTCGCGCGGCGCGCTCAGCGCCTCGGGCGACGGGCCCGCCGTGCGCGTCGAGGCCCTCGAGGTGCCCGTGGTGGACACCACGGCCGCGGGCGACACCTTCGTGGGCGCCCTCGCCGCGGCCCGCGTCGAGCGGCAGCCCGCCGGCCGGGCCGTCCGCTTCGCCACCGCGGCCGCGGGCCTGTCCGTCCAGCGCGCGGGTGCCAGCACCTCGATGCCCACCCGCGCCGAGATCGACCGGAGCCTTTCCGTAGCCGGTGCCTGACCTCGGCGCGCGGATGCTCGCGGCCCGGCCCATGCCCCCTCGCCGGGCCGCGCCTCACGCACCACGGGTCCCGGTGAGGGTACGGCCCAGCTGTGCGGCGGCGGCGAAAGCCGGCAGCGCGATCCGGGCGGTCCGGGTTCCCGCGGGTGTGGCGAGCCGGTGTATCCACCGCAACGGCTGCGTCGACGTGCGCACGGCCTCGCCGGCGTAGGTGGCCATCCGGTTCTGGAAACGGTGTACCGCCAACGGGGTGGGTCCGGTGCCGGGTGAACTCCGATCCCAGCCGCAGCGCGTCACCCAGGCCGTGGGCCGGCAGCCGTCGCAGCGGGATCCGGCCGATCATCAGTGTCTCCGAGCCCGCTCGTTCGGTTCTGCGAACAGCAGTCGCATTCTGTGGTCGGCGACCGCGAACCGCGTGAACGTCCGCGGCCCGGCCGAGCCGGCCGGCAGCGCCTGGTAGTGGCCCGGTGCGAGGCGATGAGCGCCGGGTCGGCGCATGTCGCCGCTTCGGGAGTGCCGGGCCTTGTTGTCAGTGGCCGCCGGACAGCTGCCCGGCCAGGCTGTCGTGCAGGCGGGCGCTGGGCTCGTTGAGGCCGATGACGGTGACCTTCTTGCCGCGGGCGGCGTACCTGGTCTGCACCGCGTCCAGCGCCGCCACCGAGGAGACGTCCGGCTCAGGGATGCCGCTCGAGCCCGGCCTCTCGACGTCGGCCTCCCGTTCGCGGGCGGCCGCGATGCCCCTCACCCAGGGGCATCGGCGCGCCGGGAACGGGGGTCGTCTAGCCGTTGATCAGGGACGTCTCCGACAGCGTGAGCAGGAAGGCTCCGGCGGCGAGCAGCGCGATCGGCCAGGACCGGCTGATGGCGGACCAGATCGTGGCGGCCAGGAAACAGACCAGGGCGAGCAGCACGAGAACGTCCACGAGAATCCTCCAGGGGGTCACCCCCAGACGATCATCGTCTGGGGCAAGCCCTCACTGCCCCGCGACCCTCGCAGGTAACACGTCGCCCCCCTGTTTCGTCGGGAAGATGATTTCCGCCGACCCTATTTTTTGCTGATATATCCGACTATGCCCCTTCCCAGAGGGCCGCGGCGGCCTCGGCGCAGGCGACATCCTGGGAAACGGTGCCGCCGCTGACGCCGACCGCTCCCGCCACCGCGCTCACCCCGCTCACCCCGCGCTCGTCACCGGGCTCCCCGAGCGGGACGCCGCCGCCGAAGCACACGTACCGGTCACCGGCCAGGCCGTACAGCTCGCCTCCGGGCAGGACCAGCGGCGCGAGGTCGGCGGTGGGCATGCGGTGGGCCACCGCGGTGTAGGCCTTGCCGGGGGCGAGGACGGGCCCGGTGATGCGCGCGCCGTCCATCCGCTGGAACGCGACCAGGTGCCCGCCCGCGTCGACCACGGCCACCGAGATGAGCGCGCCCTCCCGCGCGGCCTGCCGCACCGCGGCCTCACACATGCGCAGCGCGAGTTCCAGGTTCACCGGTCTCCTCACCGTTTCGAAACCGTTCCGACGGTCTTCGGCGCGGGCGGCCGGGTGCGCGTGCGCCGCCGTCCGGGTGATGCGAGATGTCATAACGATGCGACGCCCGCGCGGGCCCTCCGGAGGACCGGTACGAGCCGGGACCGTCGTCCCGCGAGGGAAGTGGCACCGTGAGGCGACATTCCGAGGATGCTCACCAAGAGTGATGTTTCTCTTTCTTAGAGCTACGATCTCGTGACTGGCGGGATCGTTGAGGTGTCGTCCGGACGTGGGGAGAGGCATGCACAGTCATAACCGCGCGAGCGTCGTCCACCAGCTCAGGTACGCCCTCGGCCATCCGGGGCGGGTGCCCGGGCACCTGAGACGGCTGACCAGGGACCTGTGGTTGCGTTTGGGCAACCGCGATCACGTCGCCTACTACCGGGCGGTCATGAGGTCCGACACCGCGCGCAGTCCCCAGGGGGCCGTGGGCAGCAGGTCGTACCGGCGCTGGGTGGCCATGGGGAAGATGCAGTTCGACTATCTCGTGCGGCACGGGCTGAGGCCCGAGCACCGCATGCTGGAGATCGGCTGCGGCAACCTGCGGGCCGGGCGCCTGTTCATCGGCTACCTCGACCCCGGAAACTACTACGGGATCGACATCTCCCCGGACATCCTGATCGCCGCCCAGGACACCCTGGTCTCCTACGACCTGCGCGACAAGTTCCCGCACCTTCTGCCGGTCGGGAACCTGCGCTTCACCGCCCTGCCCGACCAGGCGTTCGACGTCATCCACGCCCACAGCGTCTTCTCCCACTCCCCGCTCCACGTGATCGAGGAGTGCTTCCGCGGGGTCGGCCGGATCATGAGGCCGGGAGGCTGGTTCGACTTCACCTTCGACCGCACCGAGGGCAGGGAGCACCACGTCCTGCGCGAGGACTTCTACTACCGCACCGAGACGCTGCTCGACCTGGCCGCCGCGTGCGGGCTCCAGGCGACCTTCATGGACGACTGGGAGCGGCTTCCCCACCGGCAGTCCAAGATCCGCATCACCATCCCGGGGCGGGAGAACGCCGGGGACCACGCCGTGCGGGACGCCGGCCGCCCGGCGGAGGCCGTACCGGACCACGGGCGGCCCGAGATCGAGCGGGACCGCGACCCGTCCGGGATCGAGCGGGACCACGCCCTCTCCGGGGGTGAGAGAGGCCGCGTCCGGCCCGGAGCGGGGCATCAGGGGCGCCTCGGCCGCGAAGCCGGGCCGGCGGCGCCGGATCTCGCGGAGGAATCCCGGATGTAGTCTGGCGCTTCGCGCGACCGACCTGGAGGAACCGATGCGGGCCCACGACCTGTCCGCCGGGGGCGACGTGCTGGACCGCGTGCACGACGTGGCCCGCGAGGCGACCCGGATCCACGGCCTGGCCGACGCCGAGGTCACCCTGGTCAACGTGTCCGAGAACGCCACCTACCGGGTGGACGACCCGGTCACGGGGACGCGGTCCATCCTGCGGGTGCACCGGCTCGGCTACCACACCACCCCGGCGATCCTGTCCGAGCTGGCCTGGCTGGAGGCGCTCCGCGAGCAGGCCGGGATCCGCACCCCCCGGGTGATCCCGGCTCCCGGCGGCTCCCGGGTGCTGACCGTCCCCGGCCCCGAGCCGCGCGACTGCGTGATGTTCGAGTTCCTGCCCGGTGCCGAGCCCTCCCACGACGACCCGGTGCCCGGCTTCGAACGGCTCGGTGCCCTCACGGCGCGGATGCACCGGCACGCGCGCGGGTGGTCCCGGCCCGGCGGGTTCACCCGTTTCCACTGGGACCACGAGGCCGCCCTCGGCACCGAGTCGCGGTGGGGCCGCTGGCAGGACGGCCTGGGGGTGGAGGCAGAGGCGCGGACCGTGCTGGGACGGCTGGACAAGGAGTTGCGCGAGCGGCTGCACCGCTTCGGCCGCGGTCCGGAACGATACGGCCTGATCCACGCCGACCTGCGCGCCGCCAACCTGCTCGTGGAGGGTGAGAACCCGCCCGGCGTCATCGACTTCGACGACTGCGGTTTCGGCTGGCATCTCTACGACCTGGCCGCGGCGGTCAGCTTCGTCGAGCACCGCCCCGAGGTTCCCGAGCTGGTCGACGCGTGGGTGCGGGGCTACCGGACCGTCCTGGACCTCCCGGCCGAGGACGAGGCCGAGATCTGGACGTTCATCCTGTTCCGCCGCCTGCTGCTGGTCGCCTGGATCGGCACCCACACCGGCGCCGACATCGCCGCGGAACTCGGCTCCGGCTACACCGAGGGCAGCTGCGAACTGGCCGAACGCTATCTCGCCGGCTCACTCGGCTGACCCTCCGGCCGCTGCCCGCAGCCTGTCTCCGTCCGTCTCCGTCTGTTTCCGCCCGTCCCCGGCGGGCGCGGCATTCGCGTAGGGAGCGTGTCCGACGGCGTGGCGCACGGTGACCGCGCATCGGGAAATCACTCCTATCGCCTGCGGCTCCGGGGATACGGGGAGGGCGAATACGAGACGTCGCGCGCATCACCGTGTGTGCCGCGGATATTCGGATAACAGGATTTTCTCGGACGGAGCCGCCACCTTACCGGCCGTGGCTTTTCCGGCCGCCCTTCCGAATCCGGAATGTTTTCCGGCGACCTCCTCCCGGCCCCGGCCGGGAGGAGGTCAGGACTTCAGCTCGCGCCTGATGTCCTCGTCGTCCGGTGCCAGTTCCAGCGCGCGGGTGAGATCGGCGACCGCCTCCCCGTCGCGTCCGGCGGCGCGCAGCGCCATCGCCCGGTTGAACAGCAGGGCGGGGTCGTCCCCGGAGCCGAGGGCCCGCGTGAAGTCCGCGGCGGCGCCTTCGGGGTCGCCGGTCTCGAACGACAGGAGCCCCCGGTTCGCCCAGGCCGCCGCCAGCGAGGGCGCGAGCTCCAGGGCCCGGTCGAAGGCGGTGCGCGCCCTGTCGTAACGGCCCTCCGCGGTCTCCACCTGGCCCAGCGCACACAGCAGGTACGGGTTGGCGGGATCGATCGCCAGCCCGGTCTCCGCGTCCGCCCTGGCCGCGGCGTACTCGCCGAGCGCGGCCAGCAGCCCCGCCCGGTTGGCCAGGCCGTCCACGAACTCCGGGTCCAGCTCCAGCGCGTGGTCCAGGTCGGCGAGCGCGCCCCGGTGGTCACCCGCGGAGAAGCGGATCTCGGCCCGGTTGTAGTAGGGCTCGGGGAAGGGCGGGCCGACCCGCATCGCCGTCTCGTAGTCGGCGACCGCCGCGTCCATCCGGCCCAGCCGGTGCAGCAGGTTGCCCCGGTCGATGTAGTAGTCGGGATAGCCGGGGTCGGCCGCGATCACCGCGTCCAGGTCCTCCAGCGCCTTCTCGGGGCGGCCCAGCATCACGGCGAGCTGTGCCCTGTTGGCCAGCAGCACCAGCCGGTGTATCGGGTGCTCACCGGGCCGCAGGTCGCGGTCGGCCAGGGCGACGGCCTCCTCGACCAGTTCCAGGGCCCTGGCGGGACGGCCACGCCGCACCTCCACCAGTGCCCGGCCGTTGAGGTCGAACCCCATCTTGAACGCCCGCTCGCGCGGGTCGGGCAGCAGCGAGGAGATGGCGATCGCCTGGTTCACCAGCGCCAGCGCGGCCTCGGGGTCGCGCCGGGTACGGTCGCGGTGGCGTACCTTCAGCATCCCGGTGGCGTAGGCGGCCGAGGCGTGGACCGTGGGGGAGAGGCTCTCCCTCCTGGCCACGTCGAACAGCGCCTCCGACTCGTCCTCGCGGCCCAGCGCGGCCAATGCGGTCGCGGTGCTGTGCAGGAGCCGCCACCAGGTCGCGGGGTCGTCCTCGGGGCCGGCGAGGCGGAGAGCACGCTCGCCGAGATCCGCCACGGCGTCGTGGTAACCCTCGTCCAGGCACCACTGCACCGCGAACAGGAACGCCCGCACCGCCTTCGACGGGTCGCCGCCGCGCTCGCGGTGGTACGGGATCGCTCCAAGCCGCGCGCCGACCGTTCCCTCCCTCTCCAGCTCGTCGGCGAGGGCGTCGTGCCGTTCCGCGCCGAGCGGCTCCTCGGGGGCGGCGGCCCGATCACGGGTCACCACTGTCAGCAGCTCCCCGGGGACGCGGCGCCGCAGCACCGTCAGGAGCTCCAGGTCGGTGGGGTCGGCCAGGTCGGTGTTCTCGACGACGAGCGTGCGAGGGCCGGTTTCCGACAGGTGCTCACGGACGAACTCGGCCAGGCCGTTGGCCAGGCGCAACGTGCGACGCGGCGCGTGCACCAGGATTCGCTCCGCGCCGGGCAGGCTCGCGGCCACCGACCGGCGCCGGGCGGGGATCAGATCGCGCAGGTCGGGCGCCACGGCGCGCAGCTCGATGTCGTAGCGGGCGACGAGGTCGGGCCGGGCCGCGGGCAGCAGGGCGGAGACGATCGCGCCCCCCGCGGTGTACGGCCCGCGCAGGCGCCGGTCCGCGTCCACCACGGGCAGCGGCGGTGCGGGACGAGACGGGTCGCCCTGCGGGTACGGTCCCCGACTCACCGGACTCCTTTAACTCGATTAGCTGATATTTGATGATATGGCTATGCCGGGGAGCCGGCGCCCATCACTGGACGCCGGTTCTGTGATTCAGTCTCAGCCGACGTGCTTAGGACTCGCGGTGCCACTGAGTGCGATGGTGCCAGGCTTGTGGACAATGACACGTTTCATTATCGGCCTTCCTCGCGAATAGAACAAATTGCAAGTATTCGCAGTAATTGCCCATACTGACAAGATCTATTAGTTATCGTGGCCGGATCCGGACAATCCCTGGACAGGGGCCGCACGGTGGTGTTGACAGAACCGGCGCGGCTCATCCGGGATTCGCGCCCGCCCGGATCCGGCCACCGCCACGTATCCGCGTCGTGGCGGCGTCGTAGTGGCGCCGTACGCGCGGCGGAAAGCAGGAAAACGGGAAAGCGGGAAGGCCGAAAAGGCCGAAAGGGCAGAAGGCCGGAAAGGCGATCAGGGGGCCACCCGCAGCACGATCTTTCCCCTGGCGTGGCCGCCGGCGAGCCGCTCGTGGGCCGCGGCGGCCTCGTCGAGCGGGAACACCTCCTCGACCTCGGGGGCGATCAGCTCGCCGTCGATCAGCTCGGTGATCTGGGCCAGGGCGGACCCGTCCGGCTCCACCAGGAACGTGCGGGTGCGAAACCCCCGGGCCTCGGCGGCGCGCAGCAGGTCGGGGGAGGCGCCCGAGGGCACCGGAACGAGCAGCCCGCCGGGGCGGAGGACGTCGAGGGAACGCGTGCTCGTCGCGTCGTGCCCGTCTCCGACCAGGTCGACGACCACGTCCACGTCGCGCACCACGTCCTCGAAGCGGACGGCCGTGTAGTCGACGAGCTCGTCGGCTCCCAGCCCGCGCAGCCACTCGTGTTTGCCGGCGCGGGCGGTGCCGATCACGTACGCGCCGAGATGCTTGGCGATCTGGACGGCGAGGTGCCCGACGCCGCCCGCGGCGGCGTGGACGAGGACGCGCTGTCCCGGAGCGACCCTCGCGGCGTCCACCAGGACCTGCCACGCGGTCAGCGAGGCCAGCGGCATGGCGCCGGCCTCGTCGTGTCCCAGGGAGCGCGGCTTGAGGGTGAACTGCCTCGACGGCGCGGTCACGAACTCGGCGTAGGCGCCGGCCTGGCGCGGGAACCACGGCATGCCGTACACCTCGTCTCCCACCTCCAGGGAGCTCACCCCGAAGCCGGTCTCCTCGACGACACCGGAGACGTCCCAGCCCAGGACGAAGGGCGGCTCCCCCAGGACCCCGGCCATACCCGCGCCCGCCCTGGTCTTGAGGTCCACCGGGTTCACTCCCGCCGAGACGACCCGTACCAGCACCTCGGTGGGCAGTGGTTCCGGGCGCTCCACGCGGACCGGACGCAGCACCTCGGGGCCGCCGAAGGCGTCCTGGCTGATCGCCCGCATAAGGGCCACGATGGCTCTCCCCGATCTCTCGCCGGTCTTCCCGCAGGTGCCGCCGCCCGTGAGAGCGGTGTGGATCACGCTACCCCTTCCGGGGGTCGGCGGCCCGGTTGCCCTGCCGTTCGCCGGGGCGCGAGCCGTGCGCGACGCCCTCGCGCCGGGCCGCCGCGAGAGGTTCCCTCGGGAATGAAACCCTGATGCGTCGACGTCCTCCTAGCGCGGAACGACCACACGACCACCGCACCACCACCGCACGGCCGGTCAAGGCCGGTGGGTGCGCCGACCCGCGGCACCATGCCGCGATCCCGCCCCACGGCTCAGGCCGGGGGCGGCACACCGGGGGTATTCGATGAAGGAACCGAGGAGTCGCTGGACGGACATCGCGGGGGGCGACGCCGGAGAGCGGTACGCGGAGAGGTTCGCCCGGCTGGCCGAGTCGGGGGCGGACATGCACGGCGAGGCGCGGTTGTGCGCGGAGCTGCTGCCGCCGGGCGCCCGGGTGCTGGACGCCGGGTGCGGCACCGGGCGGGTGGCGATCCGGCTGGCCGAGCTGGGATACGACTGCGTGGGCGTCGATCTCGACGCGTCCATGCTCGACGTCGCCCGGCGGACCGCGCCATGGCTGCCCTGGATCCTGGCCGACCTCAGCGATCTCGGCGACCTTGACGCGCTCGGCGCGCTCGGCGATCCCGCGGACCCCGCGGACCTCATGGCGGGGGCGGACCGGGCCGTCCGGGGCGGCCATGGCGATTCGACCGGGAAGGCGCAGAAGGCGGGGAAGGGCGGGAGAGGCGGGCGCTTCGACATGGTCGTCGCCGCGGGCAACGTCATCCCCCTGCTCGCCCCCGGGACCGAGGCACGGACCGTCGCGGGGCTCGCGGCGCTGCTGCGGCCCGGCGGGCTGCTGGTGAGCGGGTTCGGGCTGGACGCCGCGCACCTCCCGCTCGCCTCGGCGACGGTCACCCTGGCGGACTACGACGACTGGTGCCGTATGTCGGGGCTCACCCCGCTGCGGCGCCTGGCGACCTGGGACGGCGCACCCTACGACGGCGGCGGATACGCGGTGAGCGTCCACACGCGCACCGCGGGCTGACGGGTCCCGGGGGAGTAGTAACTTCATCCCATGCGACTGGGCGTTCTCGACATCGGTTCCAACACGGTCCATCTGCTGGTGATGGACGCGCACCGGGGGGCCCGGCCGCTGCCGGCGTACTCGCACAAGGTGGACCTGAGGCTTTCCGAGCACATGGAGGACGGCGACCGCCTGTCCGCGCGGGGCGCCGCGCGGCTGCGGGAGTTCGTCGAGGAGGCGCTGCGGCTCGCCGAGGACAAGGGCGTCGAGGACCTCATGGCCTTCGCGACGTCCGCGGTCAGGGAATCGGTGAACGGCGAGGAGGTCCTCGCCGGGATCAAGGCCGACACGCAGGTCGACATCGAGGTGCTGTCCGGCCAGGACGAGGCGAGGCTGACGTTCCTGGCGGTGCGCCGCTGGTTCGGGTGGTCGTCCGGGCGGCTGCTGGTTCTGGACATAGGAGGGGGGTCGCTGGAGATCGCCTCGGGCATCGACGAGCAGCCCGACGCGGCGGTGTCGCTCCCGCTGGGGGCGGGCCGGCTCACCCGCGACTGCTTCACCGTCGACCCGCCGCCCGCCGACGAGGTGCGGGCACTGCGCAGGCACGTACGGGCCGAGATCGCCCGCACGGTGGGAAACGTCGCCCGGTACGGCCAGGCCGACCACGCGGTGGCGACGTCCAAGACGTTCAGGCAGCTCGCCAGGATCGCCGGGGCGGCGCCCTCGCACGAGGGACCGTCCGTGCGCCGGGTGCTCAGGCACGCGGACCTGGTCGGGTGGACCGACCGGCTGATCAGGATGAGCACCAGGGAGCGGGCCGAGCTGCCCGGGGTCTCCGAGGGGCGGGCGCCGCAGCTGCCGGCCGGGGCGATCGTCGCCGACGCCGCGATGGACCTGTTCGGGGTGACCCAGCTGGAGGTGTGCCCCTGGGCGCTGCGCGAGGGAGTGATCCTGCGGCGGCTGGACGCGATGCCGGAACGGTGAGGTTTACCAGAGCGTTCACAGGTAAGAGCGCATAGTCATGAACAGCCCTCAGGCTCACGTGGAAGGTGCCGCTCGCAGAGCGGCCAACAGTCAGACGCTCGACAGGCTGGCGCGGGTTGGATTGGCCTGCCGGGGTGTCCTCTACGGTTTGATCGGTTTCCTCGCCCTGCAGATCGCCTTCGGCGGGGGAAGCGGCAACAAGGAGGCCGACAAGACCGGCGCGATCGAGATGGTGGCCGAGCAGCCGTTCGGCACGTTCCTGCTCTGGCTCATGGTCGTCGGGTTCGTCGCGCTGGTCGTCTGGCAGCTGTCGGAGGCCATCATGGGCCACGGGCGGACCAGGGACCGGGTGGAGTCGGGCGCGCGGGTGGCGGTCTACACGCTGATCGTGGCCACGCTGCTCGGCGTGCTGCTGCGCGGCGACCCCGGCGCCTCGCTGGACAGCCACTCGAAGGACATCACGGCCACGCTGATGGACCTGCCCCTGGGGCAGTTCATCGTCGGCCTGATCGGCCTGGGCCTGATCGGCCTGGGTGCCTACTGGATCCGCCAGGGCTGGAAGAAGGAGTTCCTCAAGGACCTGCGCACCGGCGAGATGCCCGCGAGGGCGCGAGAGCTCGCCGAGAAGTTCGGCATGGCGGGATACATCGCCCGAGGCGTGATCGCCGCGGTCGCCGGTGTCTTCGTCATCCAGGCCGCGGTCACCTACGACCCCGACAAGGCCAAGGGCATCGACTCGACGCTGCGCTCGCTGGCCGACACCCCGGCCGGTCCGTGGCTGCTCGGTGCCGTCGCGATCGGTCTGCTGCTGTTCGCGGTCTACTGTTTCTTCGAGGCTCGCTGGCACCGCGTGTGACGGATGGAACCGCACGGTACGCCAGGTGCGGACACGCAGGTGAAGGGGCCTTTGGCAAGCCCCACCTGTCTATCCGGTAAGTGATCGCATTCCTACTTTTCCGCGACATCTTCTCCGCCGAGCTCCGCGTCTTCCCAGAAGTGAAACAGCATCGGAGGGGGCGGTATGGACTCGTCGGAGTACGACGGCAGTGAATGGGTTCTCCGCCTGGCGGGTTCCCCGGACCAGGTGGTCAGAGCCCGCCGCCTGGTCTCGATGATCCTGGGGCGAGACCATCCCCTCCACGACGACTGCGTCCTGCTGACCAGCGAGATCGCCACCAACGCGGTGATCCACTCCCGGTCGGGGGACGGCGGGGCGTTCACCGTCACGGTGACCTGCTCGGCGACGGGGGTACGGGTCTCCGTCCAGGACGAGGGCTCCTCCGCGGCCCCCACCACGAGCCGAGCTTCGGCCGACGCGACAGGGGGCCGCGGCCTGCCCCTGCTGGAGGCGCTGGCCCACCGCTGGGGCGTGGTCAGGGAGGCCGGGTCCAACAGGGTGTGGTTCGAGCTGGTGCCGGAGATGGCCGGACTGCGCGCGGGCAGCCTGGCCGGCGCCCGCTGACACCGCGACGGCACTCACGTGACGACACCGCGACGGCACTCACGTGACGAGACGGCCTCGTCGTCCGCGGTGAAGTGATGGAAGGGCCCGCCTCACGGGCCGGAGGCGGGTGGGCGCAAGGCTCGCGTGCAGAGAGTGAGACCCTCCATCAGCGTGGCACGCGTGGTGTCGTCGACCTCGGCGAGCATGTCCTCCTCGATGCCGTCGAGCGAACGGTCGCAGTGCCGCAGCACCGCCTGTCCTTCACGGGTGAGATGGGCGCGGAGCACCCGGCCGCCGTCCGGGTGCGCGTCACGGTGGATCAGGCCGCGTTGTTCCAGCTCGCGGACGACCAGGTTCATCGCCTGTGGCGTGACGAAGGCGATGCGGGCCAGTTCGGCCGAGGAGAGCCCGGCGCGCGTGCGCAGCTCGCTGAGCGCCATGTATTCGGTCGTCGTGATGCCGTACCGGACGAGCGCCTCGTCGAGCCGGGCGCGGATGCGACGCTCCAGCCGGTAGACCACATAGCTCAGGCGGGGAGCCGGCTTGACCGGCTGGTCGGTTGCGGGGGTGCGGCGCGAGGTCACGGGATGACCATAACCGGCGATGTAAGTTTCGCGCCCTCTATATCAAGCTACTTGATAACAAATGGCTTGATAACCAGCGCAAGCAGCGCTTTTCCATGAATGGAGCATCATGATCCCTTGCAGGCGTGGCTTGACCGTTCGTCGGTGTCGCCCTATACCGGCTGATGTCAGGACGAGTCGGCGGCGCCCCGGCCTCGTGCATCGAGCGAACATCAAGCAGAGGAGAGCCGATGAAGTCATTGACCGCCGTGCTCGCGGGCGTCAGTGCCGCGGTACTGTGCGCCGCCACATTCCTGGTGACCGGACAGTCCGCCGCCGCGGCCACCCTGACCGAGGTGACCGGCTTCGGCGCCAATCCCGGCAACCTGCGGATGCACCTCTACGTGCCGGACAACGTGCAACCCAGCCCTGCGATCGTGCTCGCCATGCACGGTTGCGGCGGTTCGGGCCCGGGCTTCTACTCGGGTTCGGAGTTCCGGACGCTCGCCGACCGGCACGGATTCATCGTCATCTACCCGTCGGCGTCCAAGAAGGGCAACTGCTTCGACTCCTGGTCCGCCGCGTCGCAGGTGCGCGACGGGGGCAGCGACCCGGTCTCGCTGATGTCCATGATCACCTACACGCGGCAGCGCCACAACGGTGACGCCGACCGCATCTACGTCACCGGCAGCTCCGCCGGCGGCATGGAAACGAACATCATGCTCGGCAACTATCCCGACGTCTTCAAGGCCGGGGCGGCGTTCATGGGGGTGCCGTTCGGCTGCTTCGCGAACGAGGCCGACTACATCCCCTCGCCCGGCGCGAGCAACTGTGCCTCCGGGCGGATCAGCAAGACGCCCCAGCAGTGGGGAGACCTGGTCCGCGCCGCCTATCCCGGGTACAGCGGTCCCCGGCCGCGCGTCCAGCTCTGGCACGGCACCACGGACAACCTCGTGTACTACGCCACCCACCAGCAGGCGATCGACCAGTGGACCAACGTGTTCGGCCTGAGCCAGACGCCCACCGCCACGGACACGCCGCAGCCGAACTGGAACCGCCGCCGCTACGCCGACAACTCCGGCACGGTGCGGGTCGAGGCGTACAGCATCCAGGGGGCCGGCCACAGCCTGCCGATGAGCGGGATGGCCGCCGCCGCGATCCAGTTCTTCGGCCTCACCGGCGGGCCGACCCCGACCCCGACCCCGACCCCGACCCCGACCCCGACCCCGACCCCGACCCCGACCCCGACTCCGAGTCCCACCCCGACGCCGACTCCTTCCCCCACCCCCACCCCCACCCCCACCCCCGACCCGGGCACCGGGTGCAGGGTCACCTACGTTCCCAGCACCTGGAACAACGGCTTCACCGCCGACGTCACCGTGACGAACACCGGCGCGACCCCCGTCAACGGCTGGACCGTGACCTGGACGTGGCCGGGGAACCAGCGGGTCACCAGTGCCTGGAACGCCACGGTGACCCAGTCGGGCTCCCAGGTCAGCGCGCGCAACCTCTCCTACAACGGCACCCTCGCCCCGCAGGCCCGGACCGGTTTCGGGTTCCAGGGCACGTACAGCGGCACGAACTCGGCTCCGACGGCGTTCGCACTGAACGGGACCCCCTGCGTCATGGGGTGAGTCCGTCCAGGAGGCCGGCGGCCACTTTCAGGGCGGGCCGTTCGTACTCCTCGGCGCGTGCGTGGAAGACCTGCTCTGCCCGGATCGCCGGCCAGTCCGCGGGGAGGTGTTCGGCCGGCAGGTGGGGATCCTGCCGGACGAGCTGCAGCCAGTCGGTGTGCAGCAACAGCTGCCGTACGAGATCGTCCGGCGCGTCGGGAAGTGGCCGGGTGACGTCCCACCTGGTGAGGAACGCCCGATAGCGCCGGGCGATCTGCTCGATGTCGAAGGCCTTCGCGACCAGGTCGGCGGCCTCGGTGGGTTCGAACGCCCTGGCGGTCAGCACCGTGACGTGGTCGTCCACGTCCAGCGAGTCGAACACGCCGGTGACCTCCTTCGCGCCCGGCGCGATCCACAGCCCGTTCTGCAGCGGGCCGAACCCGGCCCAGACGAGCCGGGACCGCAGGTCGTGGCGGGTGCTGCGCCGGCTGTCCGGCAGGGAGAACCCGACGACCGTCCAGGTGCCGTCCCAGTCGCGGTTCACCGCGCCGGTCTCCCAGATCCGCCGGCGCCCGTCCCGGAGCACCGCCACGGCGTACGGGGTGAGCTCGATGTACGCCCTGCGTCCCACCCGGTACCGGGTCACGAGGTTGCGCTTCACCATGCGAGCGAGCGTGGACCGGACGGCCTCCTCGGAGACGCCGAGGCGGGCGAACACCTCGATGATGCCGCCCGAGGAGATGGCGGTGCCCCGGTCCAGCGCGTAGATGCCGAGGAAGCTGAATATCAGGGACTGCGGGCGCACTGCCGGCACTGCCGGCACGGCCGGCACTGCCGGTTCGTCTTCGCCGCCGATGGTCACACCGAAAGCGTAGACGGACCGGATGTCAGGCACATAATTGACGGAAGTCAGATATCTGCCCGAGGAGAGCTCATGAACGTCGACGAACTGGTCGCCATCGACGTACACACGCACGCGGAGGTCTCCGCCGACGGGCACGCCTCGCTCGGTGACGAGCTGGCCGCTGCCTCGGCGAAGTACTTCAGGGGACACTCCCGGCCCACCATCCCCGAGACGGCCGCCTACTACCGCGAGCGCAGGATGGCGGCGGTGGTGTTCACCGTCGACGCCGAGCACGCCACCGGGCATCCGCGCATCTCGAACGAGGAGGTCGCGGCGAGTTGCGCCGCCCACGCCGACGTGCTGATCCCCTTCGCCAGCGTCGACCCGTGGAAGGGCAGGGCCGGTGTCCGCGAGGCACGCCGGCTCGTGGCCGAGCACGGGGTGCGCGGCTTCAAGTTCCATCCGAGCGTCCAGGGCATGGCGCCCGACGACCGGGCGGCCTACCCCCTCTACGAGGCGATCGAGGAGATGGGCGTGCCGGCGCTGTTCCACACCGGCCAGACCGGCATCGGCGCCGGCCTGCCCGGCGGGGGCGGGATCCGGCTGAAGTACTCCAACCCGATGCTGGTCGACGACGTCGCCGTGGACTTCCCCGAACTGCGGATCATCCTCGCTCATCCGTCCTTTCCCTGGCAGGATGAGGCTCTGGCGGTCGCCACGCACAAGCCGTACGTCTACATCGACCTGTCCGGATGGTCGCCGAAGTACTTTCCTCCGCTGCTCATCCGGTACGCCAACACGCTGCTGAAGGACAAGGTGCTCTTCGGGTCCGACTACCCGATGATCACGCCGGACCGATGGCTCGCCGACTTCGACGCCCTCGACATCAAACCCGAGGTCCGCCCGAAGATCGTCAAGGACAACGCCGTACGCCTGCTCGGGCTCGACGCTCCCTAATGTCGGGCAAAGCATTGACGTTCGTCATGAATGTGCCTAACCTCCGGGCAAGTAAGCGCAGCAGTTCGCTCTCGGGCTGAGGAGCTCGGTCATGACGAACCCGTCGGTCTCACCTCCCAACCAGGTTCAGCTCCGCCGCGCGGTGGCCTCCAGCTTCCTGGGCAGCGTCATCGAGTACTACGACTTCCTGCTGTACGCCACGGCCTCGGCGGTGGTCTTCAGTAAGATCTTCTTCTCCTCGCTCGACCCGCTCGCGGCCACGGCCGCCAGCTTCGGCACCTTCGCCACGGGCTACCTCGCCAGGCCGCTCGGCGGAGTGATCTTCGGTCACTTCGGCGACCGGCTCGGCCGCAAGCGCATGCTGGTCCTGACCATGATCCTGATGGGCCTCGCCAGCTTCCTCATCGGCGTGCTCCCCACCTACGAGCAGATCGGCGTCCTCGCCCCCGTCGCCCTCGTCGCCCTTCGCGTGCTGCAGGGCGTCGCCATCGGCGGCGAATGGGGAGGCGCCGTGCTGATGTCCGCCGAGCACGCGACCAGCCGCCGCGGCCTCTGGGCGGGCTTCACCAACGCCGGCGCCCCGTTCGGCATGGTGCTCTCCACCGGGGTGCTCAGCGGCACCGCGGCCGTCGTGGGCGAGGAGGCGTTCCTGAGCTGGGGCTGGCGGGTGCCGTTCCTGCTCAGCATCCTGCTCCTGGCGGTCGGCCTGTTCGTCCGGTTGCGGGTCGAGGAGACCCCGGTGTTCGAGGCGGCCGGCGGCCGCGCCGCCCGGATGCCGCTGCTGGAGGTGTTCCGCCACCATCCGAAGGCACTGCTTCTCGGGGTGGGTGTCGGGCTGTCCGCGTTCGTGGCCCAGGGCACGCTGACCACCTATCTCATCGCCTACGGCGTCCGGACCGGTTTCACCCGGCAGGCCGTGCTGAACGGTCTCACGCTCTCCTCCGCGCTGGCCGTGGTGAGCATCGTCGCCTGGGCGGCGCTCTCGGACCGGGTCGGACGCCGTCCGGTCGTGCTGGCGGGAGCGCTGCTCATGGCCGTGTTCGGCTTCGTCCTGTTCCCGATGGTGAACACCGGCAGCGTCGCCGTGCTCGTCATCGCGCTGGTGCTGGGCCAGGCGGTCATCCACCCGCTGATGTTCGGTCCGCTCGCGGCGCTGTACGCCGAGCTCTTCCCCACCAGGAACCGCTACACCGGCGCCTCGCTCGGCTACCAGCTCGCCGGACTCGGCGCCGGCCTGGGCCCGTTGCTCTTCGCCCAGCTGGACGCGTCGTCCGGGGGCGGCAGCACGACGACGATCTCGGTGATCATCGCTGTCTGCTGCCTGCTGACCGTGGTCTGCGTGCTGGCCCTGCGTGAGACCAGCACCGACGACCTCGCCTCGGACGCCCCGGCGATTCCCGCCGCCACCGATGCGTAACACCGGGCTCGGCGGCTGGCCCGCCCGCCGGGCCCGGATGAGCCCCGGTCGCACCGCGTTCGTCTTCGCGGGCCGGTCGGTCAGTTACGCCGACGTCCACGAGCGGGCTACCCGCCTGGCGTCGCGGATGCGCGAGACGGGGATCCGGCCGGGGGACCGGGTCGCCTACCTCGGCCCCAACCACGTCGCCTTCGCCGAGACCATGTTCGCCACCCACATGCTGGGCGGCGTCTTCGTCCCGCTGAACTTCCGGCTGGCCGCGCCCGAGATCGCCTACATGCTCCGGCACTCGGGCGCCTCGCTCCTCGTGTACGACCCAGGCTGCGCGGAGACGGTACGCGACCTGCCCGGACCGTACACGGTCGTGGCCCTGCGGTCGCCCGCCCCGGGGGAGCACGACTTCGAGACCTGGGTGGCGCGGGGCGATCCGGATCCCGTAGACGTCCCGGTGGCGCTCGACGACGTCGCCCTGATCCTCTACACCTCCGGCACGACCGGCCGTCCCAAGGGCGCGATGCTCAGCCACGCCAACCTGGTGTGGAACTGCTTCAACATGATGATCGGCGTGGACGTGACGAGCACCGAGGTGACGCTGATCAGCGCGCCGCTCTTCCACGTCGCGGCCCTGAACCAGACGATGCTGCCGACCTTCCTCAAGGGCGGCACCTCGGTGATCATGCCGTCCTGGGACGTCGAGCTCTGTTACGACCTCATCGAGAGGCACCGCGTGACGTGGATGTTCGGCGTCACCACGATGTTCGCCGACCTCGCCCGGTCGCCGCGCTGGGCCGGTGCCGACCTCTCGTCGCTGCGCACCCTCATGTCCGGCGGCGCCGCCGTCCCCGTGACGCTGATCCACGCCTACCAGGAGAGGGGCCTGGTCTTCTGCCAGGGCTACGGGCTGACCGAGACCGCACCCGGCGCGACCTTCCTCGAGGCGGGCGAGAGCGTGCGCAAGGTGGGCTCGGCCGGGGTCCCGGTCTTCTTCTCCGAGGTGTCCGTGGTCCGCCCCGATCTCACCCCGGCACCGGTCGGGGAGCCCGGCGAGGTCCTCATCCGGGGGCCGAACGTCACCCCCGGCTACTGGCGGGACCCGGAGGCGACCGCCGCCGCGCTGAGCGAGGACGGCTGGTTCCACTCCGGCGACATCGCGACCGTGGACGAGGAGGGCCACCTGACCATCGTCGACCGCGTCAAGGACATGTACGTCTCCGGCGGGGAGAACGTCTACCCGGCGGAGGTCGAGAACGCGCTCTTCGCGCATCCGGCGGTGGCGGAGGTCGCCGTGGTGGGGATGCCGGACCGGAGGTGGGGCGAGGTGGGCCGCGCTTTCGCCGTGCTCCGTCCCGGCGCCGCCGTCACCTCCGGCGAGCTGACGGCTTTCCTCCGTCCCCGGCTCGCGAAGTACAAGATCCCCGTCTGTTTCGAGATCGTCGACGCGCTGCCGAAGACGGGATCGGGCAAGATTCGCAAATCCGAACTCCGTGACCGCCCCCTGCCCGGATGAGGGCAGGACCCCGGAGGCGCCGTGACGAGTGGCGGGACGGCGAGCGGCCGACGTCCCCTGCACTCATGCCGTACGGCTTCAAGGGGTGCCGCACGTCGCGGGGCAGAACGTGACCTCGGGGTGGCGCGGTGACGGCCCCTTCAGCAGGGGCTGCCGCTGCGACTTCAGGTGCTGGTCGAGGAAGGCCGCCACGTAGGTGCGGGTGAGCTCGGCGGAGCGCGCCCCGGACAGAGCGCGGAGGGAGGGCCTGATGCCGAGGGCGCCCGCCAGCAGCGGCAGGTCGGTGAAGGAGTGGTGTTCGGCGTCCGACAGCACGAGCCAGCGTTTCCACCCGGTCAGCAGCTTCCAGTCGCGGTCCCACGAGGTGTCGCGGCCCCCGGGAACGTGCTGCGGCGCACCGATGAACATGAACGGCCGGGCGAACCCGCTCTTGGGAATCCGGGCGTAGGTGGTGCCGTCCATGTCGATCCCGGCGCGTACGCGCGAGTCCTTCACCATGGCCGCCACGGCGGCGGCCCCGCCGATCGACTGGCCCACCATCGCGATCCTTCCGCCGTCGATCAGGCCGGAGCGTTTCCAGCTGGAGGTCAGCCAGTCGAGGACGAAGGAGACGTCGGCGGCCCGCCCCTGGACCACTCTCGGGCCGAAGCCGGGGTCGGTGTCGCCGTCGCAGGCGAGGCATTCGGCGATCCGCCCGTCGGACAGGGTGGTGGCGTAGCTCTCGTGGGTGTGGTCGATGCCGGCCACGACGTACCCGCGGCTGGCGAGGTCCTCGGCCAGGGAGGTGAGGGTGCTCACCGGTTTGGTGAAGCCGGGGGAGAGCACCACCAGCGGGAGCCCGCCCCCCGCAGGGTCGGCGTCCTTGACGGCATTCGTGCGCGTCTTGCTCAGCACGTCGTACGGCGCGCCGGTGATCCTGGAGCCCTTCAGCAGGAGTTCCGATTCCTTGGCCGTCATGTAGGGCGAGCGCTGCCCGTCGCGCCGCTCGGTGGGGTACCACAGGGTGACCTTGAGCCGCCTGGCGTCGGCGTCGGGGTCCCAGGGATCGGGGCGGGAGGTGTCGGTCAGATGCAGGGCGGTGGTGCCGACCGGGTGGGGGCCGGTGGGGGCGGGCAGGGCGGCGGGGCCGGTCGGGGTGACCGGCGGGACGTCGGATCGGGGCGGCGTGGGCGCGGAGCAGGCGGACGCGGCCAGGACGATCAGTCCCGTGGCCAGTCCCGTCGCCAGGGCCAGGAGCTGTCTCATGGGGGTCCCTTCACGCGTGCAGCAGGGCCAGGGCCTTGGCCAGGGCGGGGTCGCGTCCGGCGGCGGCGTCGGTGGGGGTCAGGGGCACGTGGTGGTCGGGCGGCACGCCGATCTTGTCGATCACCTCGCGATCGGGCCCGAGGTGGTGCCTGGTGGGGAAGCTCAGGAGGGTGTTGTTGGCGAGCAGGTACGGTTGCGCCGGGCCGGAGACGAGCCCGGCGGTCCTGGTGCCGGCCAGCTGTCCGAGGCGCAGGTCCTTGACCGCGGAGCTGAAGTGCTCACACGCCGAGGCGCAGCCGCGGTCGGTGAGCACCAC